>NZ_AP022573.1:5708470-6008916 GCF_010729105.1 Mycobacterium saskatchewanense | reverse complement strand
TTCCCGGCGCCGTTTACGCGCCCGGCGATGATGAGTACGCGGACGCCACCAGTCCGGACAACTCCAGCCACGAACAAGCGCCCAGCGCGGCGGTGCGGCCGCGATCGGCAAACCAGCTGGCCTCCGCTGTGGCTGTGGTTTCGCGCCTCGGCGGTCGTGTCGTGGTTCGCCACGGGCCACGGAGCGGGTGAGCCGGTCCTCGGAGACGACGTCTTGCTCGACACGTCGGCGTTGACCGACGTCACCGTTGACCCGACGCGACGTCTTGCATACGTGGGCGCGGGCGCGATGTGGCCGGCCGTCCAGAAAGCCGCTGCCCCGCATGGAATTCTCGGGCTCAGCGGGACGTCGCCGACGGTTGGGGTGGCCGGCTACATCTTCGGTGGCGGGGTCGGCTGGTTTGTGCGCAAGCACGGCCTCGCGGCGGCCACGCTGCGCTCGGTCGATTACGTCGACGCCGAAGGCCGAATTCGCCGGGCCGCCCCCGACGCGTCCGATCCGATCGACCGCGAAGCGCTATGGGCGTTTCGCGGCGGGGCACCCGTCGGCATCGCCACCGCGGTCGAGATCGACCTCGTCCCGGTGACCGACCTGTGGACCGGCTACCTGCTGTGGCGTGCCGACGACCTGCCGGCGGTAATCGCCGCGTGGGCGAACGCTACCGCTCGCGTGAGCGCTTCGGTCACCAGTGCGCTATCGGTGTTGAAACTCCCACCCGAGGGCCCTTTTCCCGACGAACTGCTGGGCACGCCGGTTGTCCACCTCTCCTATGCATCACCAGACGGCGGAGCCGTTCTGGACGGCATGCGCGACCCTGTTACGAGCGCCGCGCAGCCCGTTGTGGACACCACCGGTCCCGGCGACGTGGCTTCCTGTCCGCGATCCATCTCGACCCGCCCGCGGCTGCCGGCCAGGGCATCGGAATATGGCTGGGCGACAACGCGACAGACGCCATCGCCGCGACGTTCGACGCTGCCCGCGGGCCGGCGCGGCGGTTTGAACATGATCGAATTGCGTCACACCGACTGCGGACCCACCGACGTCGACGGTGCCCTGACAAGCGTCCCCGCACCGTTCCTGCTCCACGCCGTGGGCGCAGCGGCCGACGGGGATACGCGCGACTTGGTGGACGAGTCGCTTCGCGCCGTAGGCGTCGCGAGTCGGGCCGCAAACACCAGCCGGACCGCTCCGTCCTTTCGGGATGGTCAGCTCGATGCGGGCGAGTCGATGTCAACGTCCGACTTCAATCGGTTGCGGGCCGTCAAGATCGCACTTGATCCCCGCCGCGTCTTCCGGTTCCATCGGGGTCTCGAACGATGAAGAGCACGGCTTGCTGCAATAGCAGCAACTACACCTCAAGGGGAGGCATCGATGACCATCACCGTGATCGGCGCAACCGGACAGCAGGGATCGGCGGTCGTGCTGGGGTTACGAGCGCGGCGCCGCGGTGCGCGCGGTGACGCGCGATCCGCAAAGCGACGCCGGTGTCGAACTGGGCCGCGGCGCCGAAGTCGTGGCGGCCGACCTCAACGACCGCGACTCGGTGCGCCGCGCCTTCGATGGAGCCAGTCGCCTTCGCCATGACCACCTTTGCCGGACCGGACGGCACCGACGGCGAAGTCGAACGCGGCCGCGTCATCGCAGAAGCCGCCGCCGCCGGCGCTGCCGTTCCTGGTGTATAGCTCGGTGGGCGGCGCGGAGCGCCACACCGGGATCCCGCACTTCGAGAGCAAGCGCCGGATCGAAGAGTTCCTGGAAGACGGCGAAGTCCCGGTCGCGTTCGTCCGGCCGACATTTTTCATGGAGAATCTCAGCCAGATGATACGCACCGATGAGCGGCCCGTCGCCGTGTCGGCGCCACTTCCCGACGGCATACCGCTACAGATGGTTTCGGTGCGAGATATCGGAAAGGTCGCTGCGGCAATGTTGTTGCGGCCCCATTCGGCCCCACAGGCGATCGAGATCGCCGGCGACGAACTGACCGGCTCGCAGATCGCCGAACGCGTGGGCGCCCAGGTCGGCACGAGGGCGACCTACACCGAGGCCCCGCTGGATGTGCTCGGCGATGACGACGATCAGAAGACGATGTTTCGGTGGTTCACCCAATCACCTTCCTATCGAGCGGACTTCGACGCCACCCGGCGCCTGGTGCCCGACGTCGAAAACCTGGCGACCTGGCTGCACCGCAACCTTCACGGCCGGCACGGTGACGCATGAGTTGTCGCGGACACCTTGCGAATCAACAGCTTCCGACGCATCTCGTGGACGTCACAGGCTCGTATCGAGCGCGCGCCACCCGGCGGATGTGCCCGGCGCGCGTCGGCCGGGGACGTAACCTCTCAGGTCCGACCCGCAAACCCAGGAGCAAAGACGTGAGCGAACTGGCCCGGCGGCGGTTCCTCGTCGCGCTGGCCGCGGGGTTCGCGGGCGCCTCGTGGTGCGCGGGCGAAACCGTGACGCCGGTAGCGCGCGGTGACGTGCACGGGACCGCACCCGGGCCGGTCACCCCGGCCCCGGGATCGCGGGTGGCGCTGCCGGGCGGTGCCGTACTGAAGAGGCTGCCCGGCAACGGCGATCTGCTGGCCTGGACGGTCGACGACGGTGCCAACTCCGACGTGGTGCGCCTCTACACGCAGTTCGCCAAGGACACCGGCGTGCGGCTCACGTATTTCGTCACCGGCGCCTACCGCTCCTGGACCGAGAACGCCCCCCTGCTGCGGCCACTCGTCGATGCGGGGCAGATTCAGCTGGCGAACCACACCTGGACGCACCCGGACTTGACGAGGCTGGCGCCGGGCCAGGTCGCCGACGAGCTCCGCCGCACCGACGCGTTTCTGCGCAACACGTACGGGGTGGACGCCACCCCCTATTTCCGGCCACCCTATGGTCACCACAACGCCGCGGTGGACGCGGTGGCCGCCGGCCTCGGCTATCAGAATCCCACGTTGTGGTCGGGCGACCTGCACGATTCCGCGCTGCTGCCCGAGGACCGGATCGTCGCGCTCGCGTACCAGTCGTTCGTCGCGCAGAACATCGTGATCGGCCACCTCAACCACCCGCCGGTCACCCATGTCTACGGGCAGCTGCGGGAGATCATCCGCGCCCGCGGGCTGCGCACCGTGACCCTCGACGACGTTTTCGCGCGCCGGTGAGGCGACACCTCAACCCAGTTGGTCCCCAATGGCTTTGGCGGCCGTGGTGAGCGCGGCGGCCACCGCGGGAAAGCGCCACACATCGAGCCGGTTCAGCGGCGCGGCGGCGTTGAGCGCGAGCCGCAGGCCGGGCCCGCCGGTCGGGATCGCAACCGCAACCGAGGCGACCCCGTCCTCGCCCTCCTCGCGATTGACGGCGCAGCCGCGCTCGCGGATCTGCGACAGCTCGCGCCCGAGCCGGGAGGCGACCCGCACCGCGGCCGGGCCTCGACCGCGGCGACGAACCGGACGTTGGCGCCGTCGAGCATTCCGACGCGGACCATTTCACGCGGTTCCTCGCTGAGGCCGCGCACGACCGCCGCGGCGGACCGCTGAATGTCGATGCGGCCGAAGATCGCGAACGCCACGCCCGTCAACGCCGGCCCGGGCTGCTCAGCCTTCTTCGGCATGACAGCGACGGCGCCGACCCGATGCGCCGGCTGCGCCGCTCACACCAGGCTCAGCACCGCCGCCCCGAGCAACCCGGCCGCGACGACGGCGGCCGCGGCGGTCGTCGTCGCCTTCCACCCCAGACCGCGCGCCACCATCACGGCGCCCGGGACGCTGACCGCGGGAAGCGTGACGAGCAGAGCGCCGATCGTCCCCGACGAGACCCCAGCAGCGCAAGGCTTTGCAGGATCGGGATCTCCCCCGCCGTGGGGATGACGATGAGCGTGCCGACGATCGCCGCCAGCACGACGATCAGCAGACCGTGGTGCGGGAGCCGGGTACCCGCGAGCAGCCAGCCCCGTAGCGCGCCGAGGGCGAGCACGATCACCGCGTATTCCGGTAACAGGATCAGACACAGCCGCAGCAGTGCCCCCACAAACCTGCGTGCGGGCGCCTCCGAGTCACGCGCCGGCGCGGTGTCGGACGCCGACGGCCCGGTTCCGTGTGGGCGCGTCAGCAGTCCCACCGCCACGGCGGCGCCGACCACCGCCGCGGTGCCGACCAGGAGCCTGGTCAGCGTCCACTGCCAGGGAGCAACGAAGAGCAAGAAGACCAGCACCGCTGGGTTGAGCAGCGGGTTGCCGAGCCAGTAGGCAACGCTGGCGGCGCGGTCGACGCCGTTGCGCCGCAGCGTGATCGCGACCGGGGCGGTGCAACACGTGCACATCATCGACGGCGTGCTGGCTACCGCGCCGGCGAGCGCGCGACAGCACGCGCCGCCGATTCAACAAGCGCGGCAACCACGTTCGCGGCACCAGCGCCTGCACCGACGCGCTCATCAACAACGCGACGACGAGGGCCGGCCAGATCGAGGCCAGGTACGCGTGGAAGAACGTCGTCGCGGCGTGCCAGCTCGGACCGTCCCCCGGGCGGACTCCGCCCGCGATGAGGATGTTGGACCCCGGCCAGTGATGGGTTTGCCGGGCCTCCAGGGCTTTGGCGGCGTACGGCGTCCACTTCGCCCACGCCAGCCCAACCACGAACACCGCCAGGGTGACCACGACACCGATCGCGAGCGCCGCACGGGCCCGCACGTCTCGCGCGCTCGCCAGTTCCGTCACGGCCGCGCCCTCCGGGTAGCGCCAGGTAAATCACCGAAGCGATAGCGCACCCGATATCGCTTCGTGAGGTCGCCTATATCCCTGCCGGGGCACGTCGAGCGCGCCATCACTGATCAGCCTGCGCTGCAACTGCTTTCGCCCACCGGTAGTCGGCCTTTCCGGACGGCGACCGCTGCAACCGGTCACGGAAGACGATCGCCTTGGGCAGCTTGTAGCGGGCGATGTGGCGGGCTGCCTCGGCGATGATGGCGTCGGCCAGGCCGTCACCGTCGGCCTGCTCACCATTGGCCAGCTGGACGACGGCGACCACCTCGTTGCCCCACCGCACGCTGGGCCGGCTGGTCACCACCACGTCGTAGACGGCGGGGTGCCGCCCGACCGCGGCCTCCACCTCCTCGGCGAAGATCTTCTCCCCACCGGAATTGATCGTCACCGAGTCACGGCCCAGCAGCTCGATCCCGCCGTCCGCGTGCCAGCGGGCCCGGTCGCCGGGCACCGAGTGCCGGATCCCCTCGATCACCGGGAACGTGCGAGCGGTCTTCTCCGGATCCCCGAGGTAGCCGAGCGGTATCCGGCCCTGCTGGGCCAGCCAGCCGATCTCGTCGTCGCCGGGCGACAGGATCCGCGTCATGTCCGAACTGACCACCACGGCACCCGGATTGGGGGCGAACCGGCCCGAGGCGGCCTGTGCGCGACTGGACACCTGACCCATCTGGGAGCCGGACTCCGACGAACCGCCCGCGTCGAGGATCGTCAGCTGCGGCAGCAATTCGACGAATCGCCGCTTGAGCGGGGCGCTGAGCGCCGCCCCGCCCGTGATCAGGATCAGCAACCCGGACAGGTCGTAATCGCCGGCCTCGAGCTCGTCGAGCAGCGGCCGCCCGAAGGCGTCGCCGACCATCGACAGCGAGACCACCCGCTCGCGGCTGGCCAGCGCCCACGCCTCGGCCGGATCGAAGTGGGTGGTGGTCGGCGCCATCACGAACGGTCGCCCGCCGCACAGGTTGACGAAGGCCGCCCACTGCGCGGCCCCGTGCATCAGCGGCGCCACCGTCATCGAGCCCGGCCCCTCGGGCCTCGACCGCTCGACGATCTCCGCCAGGCTCGTCACCACTTCGCCGGTGCCGAAGTTGCGGCCGCCCATGGCGCCCAGATAGATGTCGTGCTGGCGCCACAGCACCGCCTTGGGCATCCCGGTGGTGCCGCCGGTGTAGAGCATGTAGAGGTCGTCGGGCGAGGGCGTGAGGTCGAGCGGTTCGTCGGACACCCCCCCGGTCTCGAAGGCCAGCAGATCCTCGTAGCGCACCGCGCCGGGCAGCGGATCGTGGCCGGACCCGTCGTCGACGTGGATGAGGCGTATGTCGGCTCCCATGGTGCGCAGCGCCTCGCCCAGCGTCGGGGCAAAACGCGCGTGGTACATCACCGCGTCCGCGCGGGCATTGCCGAGCAGGTACACCAGTTCGTCGGCGACGTACCGATAGTTGACGTTGAACGGCGCGACCCGCGCCTTGTACGCCCCGAGCATGGCCTCGAGGTACTCGTTGCCATTGGCCATGTACAGCCCCAGGTGACTCTGGCCGGACTCGTGGGGCGCCAGCTCGGAGCGCTCCCGGTGCGCGCCGAGGCCCCACTGGTTCAGCGCGCGGGCGAAGCGGCGGGCACGCGCGTCGGTCTGCGCGAACGTGAACCGGCGGTCGCCGAACACGATGCAGTCCCGGTCCGGGTTGGCCGCCGCCACCGCCGCGAACACCTCAGCGAGGTTGAACTCGACGTCCTGCATGGACACTCCTCACCACGGGCCGACGGCGCGCCACGTTGCCGCTCGCGATGATCGCGAGGCGCGGCGAAGCCGGGCGACGCGAGTCGCCGCCACCAAACTAGTCTCGGCATCGTGCGCGGGCTTGGTCACGCCGGATATCGCCGATACGTCGCCCTGGGAGATAGCCAGACCGAGGGGTTGTGGGACGGCGACGATGTCGTCGGCCTGCTGGGGTTCGCGGACCGGCTCGCCGCCATGATCGATGCGCTGCACCCGGGCCTGCACTACGCCAACCTCGCGATTCGCGGCAAGCGGATCGGCGACGTGCTGCGCGAGCAGGTCCCCCCGGCACTGGCGATGCGACCGGACCTGGTCACGGTGTGCGTCGGAATGAACGACGTCATCCAGCCCGGCCGGTCGTTCGGTCCCGCCCTGCGCGACCTGGAACAGCTCTACGCCGCCCTCGCCGAATCGGGGGCGACGGTCGCGACGACCACGTTCCCCAACGTCGCGCAGTTTTTGCCGCTCGGCCGGCTGGTGTCGGGGCGGCTGTCCCGCATCAACGCCGCGATCCGCGGGGCCACCGAGCGCTACGGCTTCCGGCTCGTCGACCTGTACGGCGCCGCGTCGATGCGCGACCTCGACACCTGGGCCATCGACCGGGTGCACGCGTCCACCAAGGGACACATCCTGTTCGCCGCCGCGGCCGCCGAGGCACTGAGTCTGCCTGGCAGCAACCACGATTGGGCCGAACCGAGTGTCAACCCGGCGCGATTGTCGCTGCCCGCCACCGCCTACGGGCAGCTGCGCTGGACGCAGGACGCCTTCTTTCCCTGGATCTGGCGCAGGATGCGCGGCCTCTCGTCGGCGGACGGGCGCGAGCCCAAGCGCCCGCGATTGGAGCCGTTCCGCACCGCGGACGAAGAGAATACGACGCGGGATGCCCGACGGTCGGGCATCCTTGACCCATGAACGTGGAGGCCTTGCTGCAGTCGGTCCCGCCGCTCGCGGTCTACCTGGTGGTGTGCGGGGTCGTCGGGGTCGAGAGCCTGGGCATCCCGCTCCCGGGCGAGATCGTGCTCGTGACGGCGGCGCTCATGTCGTCGCAGCACGACCTGGCCGTCAACCCGGTCGGCGTGGGCCTCGCCGCGGTGATCGGCGCCGTCGTCGGCGACTCGATCGGGTACGCCATCGGGCGTCGGTTCGGCATGCCGCTGTTCGATCGGTTGGGCCAGCGGTTCCCCAAGCACTTCGGGCCCGGACACGTCGCGCTCGCCGAGCGGTTGTTCAACCGCTGGGGGGTGCGAGCGGTCTTCTTCGGCCGCTTCATCGCGCTACTGCGGATCTTCGCCGGGCCGCTCGCGGGGGCGCTGAACATGCACTACCCGCGGTTCCTGGCGGCGAACGTCTCGGGGGCCATCTGCTGGGCGGGCGGCACGACGGCCCTGGTGTATTTCGCGGGGATGGCCGCCGAACGGTGGATGGAGCGGTTCTCCTGGGTCGCGCTGGTGGTCGCGATCGTCTTCGGCCTGATCGCCGCCTTCGCGCTGCGCGAACGCACCGCGCGCGCGATCACCGAGCTGGAGGCCGAGCACGATCGCAAGACCGACAGTTCCACTGTTTAGGCCCGGTCTAGCTCACCGCCTCGCCGGGATCCGCCGCCGAGATTGGCCGATGCTCGCCGATGAGGGCGCTACCCATCTTGCGGGCCCGCAACGCCGCGTCCGCGTCACCCACCGCCGCCAGGACGATGGCACCCTTCATCAGGATGTGCCACGACGAGGCGAACTCCTCCACGTCGGTCAGCCCCGCCGCGGCGGCGCGCCGGCGCACGATGTCGCGCACGTGGTCGATGTGGGCGATGCACGCCTGCCCGACCGGGTGATCCGCCCCCAGCTCGAGCAGCACGTTGATGAACGAGCACCCCTCGAAGCCGTCGCGCAGTTGAAACCAGTCGTGCATGACGTCGAAGATCGCCAACAGCTGCTCTTCCGGTGTGGTGCCCCGCTGCCGCGACTGCTCCTCGATGAGGCCGTGCGTCCAGACCTGTTCGCGCCGCTGCAGCACGGCCAGCACGAGGTCGTTCTTGGTGGCGAAGTGCCGGTACAGCGTTGCCCTGGCCACCCCGGCGCGCTCGATCACCTCGTCGGTGCCGACAGCGCGAATCCCACGCCGGCTGAACAGCTCATACGCCGCGGCCAAAATGCGTTCCCGCGCCGACGCGGCGGGAGCGACATTGTGGGTCGTCATAGCCAGCCTCACCGTACTCTTAGCCGGGCTGTATAGACAGACCGCCCTGTCTCGTTATACAACAGAGATTCGCACTATGCGAAGTCGGTCTTCAAACAGCAGGACGGACAACCGTTTCGGCGTACCCACGCCGGGCAATGAGGGAGTCCACCATGAGCCCGGTCATAGCAGAACCGATACCCAGCACGCCCCTGAAGCTCAGCACGCGGCTGGTGTACGAACTGGGCGACCCCGGCAGCACATTGCGGGCCACGACCGATCGCTTCGGCCCGGCGGTGTTGATCAACGCCGGCGGGGAGGTCGACGCGTGCAACGAGCGCACCTGGCGCCAGCTGGTCAGCGAGGCCGCCACCGTGGTCATCGCGCCCGGGCCGTTCATCGTGGACGTCACGGGACTCGATTTCATGGGCTGCTGCGCCTTCGCCGCCCTGGCCGACGAGGCCCGGCGCTGCCGGGAGCGCGGCGTCGAGCTGCGCCTGGTGAGCCACGAGCCGATCGTCACCCGGATCGTCGACGCGTGCGGGCTCAACCGCGCGCTGCCGATCTACCCGACCGTCGACTCGGCGCTCGGTGCGGCCGCTCGCTGGTGACGTACCGGCCGGGCCACTGATCCGGTGCATTCGGCCTGATGAGCGACCTTCCCACCTTCGGTGCGGAGGAGGAATTCCTCCTCGTCCACCCGCGCACCGGTGAACCCGCCCCGCGCAACGCCGCGGTGGCCGCCGAGGGCGAGCGCCTGGGCATCGAGCTGCAGGTGGAACTGAGCAGTTGCCAGGTGGAGACCACGTCCAGCGTGATGTCGACCAGCGCGGAACTGCAAGAGGAGCTCGCCCGGCTGCGCCGCGTCTCCGCGCAGGCCGCCGAGGCCGCAGGCGTCACGCTGCTGGCCTCCGGGCTTCCCCCCGCCACGCCGCACGAGTTCCCGGTGACGGACACTCCGCGCTACCGGCGGATCGGGGAACAGTACGGGATGGTCGCCCATGAGCAGGGCATCTGTGGATGCCACGTTCACGTCCAGGTCCCCGACCGGGCCGCCGCCGTCCACGTCAGCAACTGGCTGCGGCCGTGGCTGCCGTCGCTGCTCGCGTTGTCGGCCAATTCGCCGCTGTATCGCAACGCCGAGAGCGGCTACGCGAGCTGGCGCAGCGTGCTGTGGCGGCGCTGGCCTGCCGCCGGGGCGCCGCCGTTCTTCCCCTCGCCGGACGACTACGACCGAGCGGTGCGGATGCTCGTCGACACCGGGGTGATCCTGGACCCCAAGATGATCTATTGGGACGTGCGGCCCTCGGCGAACTTCCCGACGGTCGAAGTGCGGGTCGCCGACGTGCCGGCCACCGTCGCCGAGACGGTGCTCATCGCCACGCTGATCCGGGCGGCGGTGATGACGGCGCTGGACGCTCCCGACGAGGGCGACCAGCTGGGTCGGCTGCCCCCCGGCGCCCTGCGGGCGGCGTACTGGAAGGCGGCCCACGACGGGCTCTCCGGCGACGCGCTCGACCTGATCCGCGGCCGCGGGGCGGTGCCGGCGCGGGAACAGCTGGGGGCGCTGGTGTCAAGGGTGCGGCCGGCGCTGGAGGTGCTGGGCGAATACGACCGCGTCACCGGCGAACTCGACCGGATTGCCGCTGACGGCAACGGGGCGATACGCCAGCTGCGGGCGTGGCGGAAGCGCGGGAAGGTGATGGACGTCGTCGAGCAGCTCAGGGTCGCGACGCTGGGGTGAGGTTCAGGCCACCGCGAGCAGCCGGTACAGCCCGATCAGGCCCACCACCACGATGGTGCCGCGCAACGCCTTCGGCGACAGCCGGCGCCCGTATCGCGCCCCGATGATTCCCCCGACGAGCGAGCTGGCCCCGATCAGCGCGGCAACCAGCCAGCTGATCCGGCCTTCGGCCACAATCGAATAGGCCAGCGCGGCAACGAAATTGACAACAAGCGTCAACAGGTTCTTGGCCGCGTTCATGCGCTGCACCGATTCGGGCAACAACACACCCATCACGCCGACCAACAAGATGCCTTGCGCCGCGGTGAAATAGCCGCCGTAGACACCGACGGCGAACGTGCCGAGCACCAGCACCGCCATCCGCGCGGCCGTGGTGTGCTCAGCCGAGCGCCCCTGCGCCTCGGCCCGCTTGGCCGTCCAGGTCTGGATCCGCGGGCCCACCACCACGAGCACCAGGGCGAGAATGAGCAGCACCGGCACGATGTCGGCGAACACCTTCTCGGGCAGGTGCAGCAAAAGGAACGCGCCCACCACCGCGCCCGCCAGCGACGCCGGGATCTGCCAGCGCAGCCGGTCCCACTGACCACTCAGTTCGGCCCGATAGCCCCAGGTGCCGGACACGCTGCCGGCCACCAGGCCGACCGCGTTGGACATCGTGGCCGTCACGGGTGGGTAGCCCAACGCGACGAGCGTCGGGAACGTCACCAGGGTTCCCGAGCCGACGAGGGCGTTGATGGCGCCGGCCGCGAAGCCGGCGAGCGCGATCAAAATCATGTGGGAGAGCAGCACTTCCGACCACATTAGTCGGCGCGGGTGGTGCGTCACCAACCCCGCGGGCGGGCGACTTTTCTCACACCGGGGGGGCTTCGGCCCCCCGGTCGACCCCGGTGCGCAGCTTCACCGACGCCGAGTACGCGAGGGTCCGGAACCGCAGGACCGGGTCGTCGGAGGCCTCGATGCCGTCGGTGACCCGCATGGGATCGAAGACGACGATGTCGTTGCCGTGCTCGCGCTCGGTGTCGAGCCCGGTGATCTCGAAGTTGCCGACGACGACCTTCTCGGAGCCGCGCCACGCCGCCGACGGGTCGATCGTCGAGTCGTTCGGTCCGGCGATCTCGACGACGAAGTCGAACCGCACCGGCGCGCCGGCGAGGCGGTGGTTGAGCTCGTGATGCAGGAAGTCGGGGTCGCGGCGCCGCGCGGCCGATCCGTCGAGGAAGTGCTCGCCCGCGGCCGGGCGCAGGTGGTAGCGGACGAATCGGGAGCTGCCGTCGGCGGCGACCCAGCGGAAGGCGTGCAGCCCGTGGTAGGAGACCGTGGCGTAACTCTCCGGAACCCTGTTGGCGTCGCGCAGCACGGGCAGCGCCCCCAGCAGGCGCGGATGGGTGAGGAAGTACTTGCCCAGGCGCAGCGGCTGCGTGAGGCCGGGGCGCATCGCCTTGAGCAGATCGACGAATCCCTCCGGCGTGCTCGACACGAACAACCGGGCGGTCTGCGTCGAGACGTCGGTGGTCGACCCGTCGGGCAGGGTGAGCTTCACCGCCAACCCGCGCACGCCGGGCAGCGCGTCACGCTGGGTGGGGTTGCCCGACCCGTTGGAGAACCGGAACAGCGCCGGGACCGCCGAGCCGTCCAGGTGCTTCGCGCGGGACAGTTTCGCCGCCTCGGGGCCGGCGGTGAACCGGCCGCGGTAGAGCGTGCCTTTCGCGTGCAGGGCGCGGGAGCCGGGCTGCGCTCCCCCGGTGCCGCGGATCGCCTCGATCGCCTCGTCCGGAGTAACCATGCGGGAATCGTAAGGCGCTAGTCGGGAAAGCCGAAGAGTTTGACGACACCGTGATCGCGACCCGCGGTGTACCCGCCGTCGACGGCGATGGCCTGCCCGCTGACGAAGGAGGCGTCCGGCGAGAGCAGGAACGCCGCCATGGCCGCGACCTCGTCGGGCCGGCCGAGCCGTCGCAGGGCGTGCTCGGCGGTGATGGAGGCGAGTGGGCCCTCCATCCCCGGCAACCGAAAGACACTCTGCGCCATGGGTGTATCGATGAAACCCGGGCAGACGACGTTCGCCCGGATGCCACTGGGACCGTAGTCGAGCGCGATGTTCTTGGTGAGCAGGACGACGCCGCCCTTGGCCGCGTTGTAGGAGCTGCCGCCGGCCGTCCCCTCCAGGCCTTCGATGCTGGCGACGGTGACGAGCGAGCCGCGCTCGCCGTCGACGCGGGGTTGCTCGATCATCCGCGCGAGCGCCGCCTTGGCCACCAGGAAGGTGCCGGTGAGGTTGATGCCGATGACCCGGTTCCACTCGTCCCGATCGAGCAGGTGGACCGGCCCACCGCCCGCGACGCCGGCCGCGTGGAAGACGCCGTCGAGGCGGTCGGGCACGGCGGCGAACACGGCGGCGACCGCGGCCTCGTCGGTGACGTCGGCGGTGACGAGGTGGAAGTCGGCCCCGAGATCGGGCGGGGACGCCACGTCGGCCCCGATGACCGTGCCGCCGGCGGCCAGCAACCGCCGCGCCGTGGCCAGCCCGATCCCGGACGCCACGCCGGTCACGACGAACGTGCGGGAGTGGGCGCGGTCGGCGTTCACCATGGCAGTCATGCTGACATACCGGCGTGCGGCCGCCTAGCGCACAACGGATTTCTCTCGGACCACCTGTCCCGCCGAATCGCCGATAAACCCCGTGAATCAGGTGATTTCGACACTGTCTTGGACTCCGATCCGCGGCGATGCGAGAGTGAAACGGGTGGCGGATCAGCAACCGCCGAGTTGACAGGAGTCGAACCATGACCACATCGCCGATATCGCCCGGACTGGGCCACTTGGCCCGCACGCTGGCAATTTCCGCCGCCGCCACGGGCCTTGCCCTCGCCGCCTCCGCGACGATCCCCATCGGCGTGGCGCTGGCCTCCGACGGACCGGTCGACATCGCCGATGGGGTGTCGATCAGCCCGGCGCCGGGCTGGGCAGTCGGCCATCGAGGCCCGAACTGGGTGGCGATCAGCAAGACCGACGGCAGCGCCCAGCTGCGGGTCGCGGTCAAACCGGCCGACGGGGCGGATATCGCGGCCATCCTGCAGAACGACATAGACCACTACGCGGCGTCGACCGGCCTGACCAATCTGCACAATGTGGACGCTCCCACGCCGGGACCGGCGCAGAGCGCCGACTTCCAGCAGCAAATCTCCGTCGACTACACCGCCGACGTCTCGGCGCCACAGGGTCCAATTCCCGTCCTCGGCGCCTTCACCGAGCTCCTGAACCCCTCCAACCACCTGTCGGCCTTCATCGACTTCCGGCAGAACAACAACGCGACCCCCCAGGCCGTCGAGGACGGCGGCATGATGATCCGCTCCCTCTGACTGACGGCGGGCGAAGACTGGCTCTCCGCCGGGGGTGCACACGGGGTCGCTAGCCTTGATCAAGGCCGTTGACCACGGGCTTGACGATCGGAGAACCATGCAAGACACCCGCACAACGGAAACGCTCGCCGGGTTCGTCGAACGGCACGCGCAGCAGCGGCCCGGCGATGTAGCGATCCGCTACGGGGACCAGCAGTGGACCTGGGGCGACTGGGCGTCGCGGATCCGTCGGGCGGCCGGAGCGCTGCGGTTGGCCGGTGTGGAGCGCGGCCAGTCCGTGGCGTTCCTGGACAAGAACCACCCCGCCTGCCTTGAAATTCTCTTCGCCGCAGCCTCGATCGGCGCGGTGACGACGGTCGTCAATTGGCGGGTGGTGGGCGACGAGATCGTCCACGTCCTGCAGGACAGCGGCGCGCGGGTGCTGTTCGTCGGCGCCGAGTTGCATCCCGCCGCCGAGCAGGCGGCGGCTCGGGTCCCGGGCCTGGAACGCGTCGTCGTGGTGGGCGGGGACGACGATCAGTACGAGGCGTTGCTCGCCGCGGCGCCGCCCGCGGCGACCGACGCCGAGGTCGACGAGACCCAGACTGCGCTGGTGATCTACAGCTCCGGCACCACCGGGCGGCCGAAAGGCGTGCTGCTGAGTCAACGCGCGCTGGTCAATCACGCCGCCAACCTGGCGCCGGCATTTCCCTTCGCCGAGGGCGACGCGAACCTGGTGGCCATGCCGCTCTTCCATGTCGGCGGGATCGGTTACGCGCTGTTCGGCATCCGGGCGGGTGTTCCGACGATCATGACCCGCGAGCCGGACGCCGCGGCACTGCTCGGGGCGGTGCGAGCGGGCGCGACGCACGCGTTCTTCGTGCCGCCGGTGATCGCGCGATTCCTGGACGCCGGCGAGGCGGCGACCGCCGCGATGAGGGGCCTGCGCTACATCGTCTACGGCGCCGCGCCGATGCCCTCACCCCTACTGCAGCAAGCCCTCGCGACGTGGCCCGACATGAACTTCGTCCAGGTGTACGGGCAGACCGAACTGTGCGGCGCGGTGACGGCGCTGTCCAACGACGACCACCGCGACCCCGCGCGGCCCGGCTTGCAGCTGTCCGCCGGAAAGGCCGTGCTGGGCACCGAGATTCGGGTCGTCGACCCCGAGACGGGCGGCGAGGTGCCCGTCGGGCAACCTGGCGAGATCTGGGTGCGCAGCAACCAGAACATGAGCGGCTACCTGAACCGGGCCGAGGCGACCGCCGAGACGATCACCGAGGACGACTGGGTGCGCACCGGTGACGTCGGGCGCCTCGACGCGGACGGTTACGTCTACATCGAGGACCGGCTCAAGGACATGATCATCACCGGCGGCGAGAACGTGTACGGGCCCGAAGTGGAAAGCGTGCTCATCGAGCACCCGGCCGTCGCCGACGCGGCGGTCATCGGTGTGCCGGACGACTTCTGGGGCGAATCGGTCAAGGCGATCGTGGTGGCGACCGCCGAGGTCGAGGCGAAAGACGTCATCGAGTTCTGCCGCCGGCACCTGGCGGCCTACAAATGCCCGCGGACCGTCGACTTCGTGGCGTCGCTGCCCCGCAACGCGAGTGGCAAGATCCTCAAAACCGCACTGCGGGAACCGTATTGGCGAGAACGCGGGCGGGCGGTGTAGGCGCGACTCAGGTCCCGGCCGCACCCGCGCCCAGCAGTGCGACCGCGATGCCGGCCAGCACGGCCTCGACTCCCTCCCGCGTGCGCAGCCGCGGCATCACCACGATGTCGTTGATCATGATCTGGGCCGCCTGCACCCGGATGCGGGCCTCGGTGACTGTCCAGCCCGGGTGCGGTTGTCGCGCCAGGTGCACCCATTCGTCGATGTAGGCGCGCTGCGCGGCCCTGGCGCTGTGACTGTCGGACGCCGGCAGATGCGCGGCCTCGGTGATCAGGATCTCGACGAGGTCGGGGTTGGCGAACGCGAAGGCCTGGTAGCTGAGCACAACCCGGCGCAGGGTCTCCGACGCGTCCCGCGCGTCGGCGACGGCGCGGTTGAAGTCCATCCAGAGGCGCTCGTTGCCGCGGAACATGGCCGCCACCAGGATGTCGGTCTTGGATGCGAAGTGGTTGTACACGCTGGGTCCGGCGATCCCGACGGCGGCGCCGATGTCGTCGACACTGACGCCCGAGAAGCCCTTCTCGGCGAACAGCGCGGCGCCCGCCGACAGGATCGCCTCCCTGCGCGAGCGGGCGCCCAGCGCGCCGCCGGGCTCTGCGCCGGCCGCCCGGCCCGGCGAGTCGGCGTCTGCGCGCATCGGCACCGAGATCAACTCGGCCAGCAGCGCCGTGAACCCCGGTTCGGGCATCGAAAGACGATGGAAGGAAACGCTGTTCGCGACGCCGAGGGCACACCATGCCAGCAGGTCGGCCTGCGGGGCCGTCACTTCGGGTCGCCGGGTTCGAATATGTTGGGCGAGTCGATCGCCGATCCGCCGGGCGACCCGGTTCAGTCGTTTGCGGTCCTGCTCGGTCAGGTGGCGGCCTTCTCGCCGCCAGAGCACGCCGACGGTGCGATGATCCAGCACCAGGCGCGCCAGGACTCGGGCCAGGTCCGCCGACGCGTCAGCCCCCTGCAGGGCCTCATCCAGGGTGCCCAGCGCGTCCTCGATCACCGTGACCAGCAGCGCCTGTTTGCTCCGGAAGTGCCGGTAGAGCGCCGACGGGCCGACGGCGACGGCGTCGGCGACGTCGCCCATCGAAACGTTGCCGTATCCCTTGTCGCAGAACAGCGTTGCCGCCGCTTCGATGATCAGCTGGCGCCGGTTTGGGGGCCGCGTTCCCCGGGCTGGTGGACTGGGCGGGGACGGCCGACCGCTACCCATCAGCGGTCGCCGGCGGGGCCCCGATAGCGTTCCCGCAGCTCACGCTTGAGAACTTTACCCGCACCTGAAATGGGCAACTCGGTGACGAATTCCATGCTGCGCGGGACCTTGTACCCGGCGATGAGGGCCCGGCAGTGCTCCTGGATCGACGCCTCGGTGGTCTCACCGCCGGGGTGCAACACGATGACCGCGTGGACGCGTTCCCCCCACCTCTCGTCGGGCACGCCGATGACCGCCGAGGCGGCGACGGCGGGATGGCCGGCCAAGGCGTTCTCCACCTCCGCCGAGAAGACGTTCTCGCCGCCGGTGATGATCATGTCCTTGAGGCGGTCGATGATGAACAGGTAGCCCCGCTCGTCCATGCGCGCCATGTCGCCGGTGTGCATCCAGCCGTCGCGGACGGTCGCCGCGGTCTCGGTGGGCCGGTTCCAGTAGCCGAGCATGACGTTGGCGCCGCGCACGACCACCTCCCCGATCTCTCCGGCGGGCAGCTCGTTGTCGTTGGCGTCGACGACTCGCACTTCGACGTGCGGGAGCGCCCGGCCGGCCGATCGCTGCAGCGCCGGGTCGTCGTGGTCGGAGGGCGCCAGGAAGGTGGCCGCCGGGGCCAGCTCGGTCATTCCATAGGCCTGAGCCAACCCCGTTGTGGGGAAGGCCTTTTGGGCCCGCTCGACGAGCGCCTCGGAGATCGGCGAGGCGCCGTAGATGAGGTGCCGCAGCGAGGTCAGATCGAAGCCGGCGGCGTCCGGGTGATCGATCAGCATCTGGACCATCGTCGGCACCAGCAGGGTGTCGGTGACCCGGTGGTCGCTGATCGCCTTCGCGACACCGGCGGGCGTGAACGACGGCACCATGACGTGGGTCGACCCGGCGACGCTGCCGGCGATCCACATGCCGATCGCCGCCAGATGAAACAGGGGCGCGGCGTGCAGGATTCGGCCCCGGTCGGTCAGGAACCGACCGGTCGCCAGGCTGCCCAACGCCGAGGTCAGCACGTTGGCGTGGCTCAGCATCACCCCCTTGGGGTGCCCGGTCGTGCCGCCGGTGTAGAAGATGCCGAGCAGCTCGTCACCGCCACGCCGGGCGTCCGGCACCGGTTCCGAGCCGGCGATGAGCGACTCGTAGTCGAGCATCCCCGGGGGGCACGTCCCCTCCCCGCAGTACACGAGCGTGGACAGCTCGGCGCCCGCCGCGAGCACCTGCGGGACGGCCGCCGCGAACGCGTCGTCGACCAGCAGCACCGTGGTTTGCGAATCCACCAGCGAGTAGGCGATTTCGACCGGGCTCCACCGGATGTTGACCGGGTTGAGCGCGGCGTCGGCCCAGGGCACCGCATACAGGTACTCGTGGTAGCGGTCGGAATTGAGACCCAGGAACGCCACCCGGTCGCCGCGGCGCACCCCCAGCGCCCGGAGCGCGCCGGCCAGCCGCGCGATGCGATCAGCGGATTCCCGCACCGTGCGCTGGCGGTCCGCGAACACCGTCAGCGGCATGTCGGGACACTGTTGCAGCAAGCGGTGCAGCGACTGGGTCAGATACATTGCGTCTCCCGTGCGTCGGCGGTTCACAGCGAACGCGCGACCAACTCTTTCATGACTTCGTTGGTGCCGGCGTAGATTCGTTGCGCCCGCGAATCGGCGTACATCCGGGTGATCGGGTACTCGAGCATGTACCCGTAGCCGCCGAACAGCTGCAGGCACCGGTCGATGACCGCGCATTGCATGTCGGTGACCCACGCCTTGGCCATCGACGCCGTGACGGCGTCGAGTTCGCCGCGCAGGTGCTTGACGATGCAGTCGTCGACGAACGTGCGCGCCACTTTCGCGATGGTCGCGCAGTCCGCGAGCTCGAAGCGCGTGTGCTGCAGGTTGATCAGGGCCGCCCCGAAGGCGGATCGCTGTTTGCTGTAGGCGATGGTTTCCGCGACCGCGGTCTCGAGCGTCGACACCCCCGTGATCGCAACGACCAGGCGCTCGTGGGCGAGCTGCTTCATCGCATAGCCGTACCCGGCGCCCTCCTCCCCGAGCAGATTGCCGACGGGAACGCGCACGTCGTCAAAGAACAGCTCCGCGGTGTCCTGAGCCTTCATGCCCAGCTTGTCCAGCACGCGTCCCACCCGGAACCCCTCGGCGCCGGCGGTTTCCAGGACCAGCAGCGAGACGCCCTTGGCGCCGGCGGACGGGTCGGTCTTGAGCACGAGGACGATCAGGTCGGCGCTGGCTCCGTTGGAGATGAAGGTCTTGGATCCGCACAACCGGTAGTGGTCGCCGTCGCGGATCGCGGTGGTGCGCAGGGCTTTGAGATCGGAGCCGCCACCGGGCTCGGTCATGGCGATCGCCCCGATGTATTCGCCGGTCGCCATCTTGGGCAGCCACCGCAGCTTCTGCTCCTCCGTTCCGTAGGCGAGCAGGTAGTGCGCCACCAAGCCGCTGTGGACATGGTTACCGAAGCCGCTGTCGCCACACTCGGCCTGCGCCTCGAAGACGGCGAAGTCGTGCGCCAACGTTCCGCCACCCCCGCCGTATTCCTCGGGGATCGACGCGCACAACAGCCCCAACCGGCCCGCGGCCAGCCAGAAGTCACGATCAACGCACTTCTGCCGTTCCCACCGTTCCCGGTTCGGGACTGCTTCGGTTTCGAAGAACTTGGCCGCCATCTGTTTGAGGTCGGCGACCTCGTCGTCGACCCATGGGGAACGATGCGTCGCGCTCACGTCTACTCCTAGATGTTCACTCCGCCGCCGCAGACCAGGGTCTGCGCGCTGACGTAGTCCGATTCTGGCGTGCACAGCAGGTACACGGCACCGGCCGCCTCGGCGGGGGTGCCGGCCCGGCCCAGGGGGATCAGTTGTTCCATCGCGGCGAGCAGGCCCGGGTTGACCCCGACCTCGATCTCCCGGCCCTGGACGGTGATCGTGCTCCCGCCGGCCGCGGCCTCGGTGAGCCGGGTTTTGATGAATCCGAATGCCACCGCGTTGACCGTGACGTTGTAGCGGCCCCACTCCTTGGCCAGGGCCTTGGTGAGGCCGAGGATGCCGGCCTTGGCCGACGAGTAGTTGGCCTGCCCCACGTTGCCGCCCACGCCGGCCAGTGACGAGATGTTGACCACTTTGCGGCACGGCACCGGTTCGCCGGATGCCTTGGCACTCTTGACAAGTCCGCTGATGACCGGTTGCGCGGCCCGCAGGATGTGGAACGGCGCCTTGAGGTGCACGTCCAGGATCGCGTCCCACTGCTCGTCGGTCATCTTCTGGATCACCGAGTCCCAGGTGTAGCCCGCGTTGTTGACGATGATGTCCAGGCCGCCGAACGTGTCGACGGCGGTCTGCACGAACCGTTCCCCGAACCCGGCGTCGGTGACACTGCCGACGCAGGTGACGGCTTTGCCGCCGACCGCCTCGATGGCGGCAATGGTCTCCGCGGCCGGGTCGGCGTCGAGGTCGTTCACCACGACGCGCGCCCCTTCGCCGGCCAGCTTGACGGCGATTTCGCGACCGATGCCCCGGCCCGAGCCGGACACGATCGCGACCTTGTTGTCCAGAGTTCCCATGTCAGACAGAGCCTTTCAGCTAGATGGCGACAAGCGCTTCGCCGGTGAGGGTGGTGGTGCCGTCGGGCAGCCGCACGGCGAGTTCGACGGTTGCCTGCCGCTCACCCCCGACGTCGTCGATCCGGGTCACCCGGCCGGTGCAGGTGGGCTGGCCGTGCACCGGGGTGATCGCCGCAAACCGGACCCGGTAGGAGCGGATGCGTTGCTGGGGAACCCAGTTCGTCAACAGCCGGCCCAGGTAGGCCATGGACAGCATCCCGTGGGCGAAGACGTCCGGCAGGCCGACCGACTTGGCGGCGTCGATGTCGACGTGCATCGGGTTGTGATCGCCGGAAGCGCCGGCGAACAACGCCAGGGTCAGCCGGGAGATCGGTTCGACCGCAAGCGGCGGCAGTTCGGTTCCGACGGTGACGGATTCGGCGAGCGTCATGGCGTTACTCCGGGGTTCTGGACGACTCCGGGGTTCTGGACGACTCCGGGGTTCTGGACGACTCCGGGGTTCTGGACGACGATGACCGATTGGAGTTCGGCGATCGGCGTCCCGTCGGCCCGGGCGATCGCGGTGTCCTTGACGACGAACTCGAGCGCCCCGCCCTTCTTGGCGTAGACGTCGCTGATGCGCGGGGTGGCGACGAGTTCGTCGCCGGGATAGGCGATCGCGTGGTAGGTGAAGGACTGTTCCCCGTGCAGCACCATCCGCAGGTCGACGCCCAGCGATGCCAGGAACGCGAACGGGTCCGGGTCCTCCAATTCGACCGAGAACAGGAAGGTCGGTGGCGCCGGAATGTCCGGGTGCCCGGCCGCTTTGGCCGCCTCTACGTCGTGATAGACCGGGTTGGCCTCGCCGATCGCCTTGGCGAAGAAGCGCAGCCGCGCCCGCTCGACGGTCAGCGTGGTCGCGGGCAGGGCGGTCCCGATGACGCCCTTGTCGATCGCCACGGTCAGACCACCTTCTCGTACAGGGTGACCACGGCAGCTCCGCCCAGCCCGATGTTGTGCTGCAGCGCCACGCTGACGTCGTCCACCTGCCGTGCCCCCGCCTGACCGCGCAGCTGCCACACCAGTTCGGCGCACTGGGCAAGGCCCGTCGCCCCGAGGGGGTGCCCCTTGGACAACAGCCCGCCCGACGGGTTGGTCACCACGCGCCCTCCGTAGGTGTTGTCACCGTCGAGGATGAACTTCTCCGCGGTGCCCTCGGGGGTCAGGCCGAGGCCCTCGTAGGTGAGCAACTCATTGGCGGTGAAGCAGTCGTGCAACTCCACGACCCGGATGTCTTCCGGTGCGACACCGGAGGATTCGTAGACCCGGTCGGCCGCGGCCTTGGCCATGTCATAGCCCACGACCTTGATCATGTCAGCCCCGGCGAACGTCGAGGGGAAGTCCGTCGCCATCGCCTGGGCCTTGATGGCAACCTGCGGCGACAATCCGTGCTTGCGGGCGAACTCCGAGCTGACCAGCAGCGCGGCCGCGGCGCCGCAGGTCGGTGGGCAGCACTGCAGCCTCGTCAGCGGCCCGTAGATGTGCGGTGACGCCAGCACCTCCTCGACGGTGACCTCGTCCCGAAAAACCGCGTAGGGGTTGTTCTTTGCGTGCCGGCGGGCCTTGACGGAGATGCGCGCGAACGTCGAGGGATCGGTGCCGTACTTCTCGGCGTACTGGCGGCCCGCCCCGCCGAAGTACTGGGCGGCCATCGGAGCGGCCTCGTCCCACCCCTGTGCGGCGCGGGTGACGTCGTCGAAGCGGGTGAAAGGGCTGGGCCGGTCGGTCCACATGGAGCCCAGGGCGCCGCGTTGCATCTGCTCGAAGCCCAACGCCAGGACGCAGTCGGCCGCACCGTTCTCGATGGCCTGGCGCGCCAGCCACAGCGCCGTGGAACCGGTCGAGCAGTTGTTGTTGACGTTGACCACGGGGATGCCGGTCTGGCCCAGCCCATAGAGGGCTGCTTGTCCCGATGTCGAATCTCCATACACATAACCCACGTAGGCCTGCTGCACCGACGGGTACTCAACCGCGGCATCGACCAACGCCGCGCGGGCCGCGCTCTCGGCCATTACCTGGTATGACTCGGTGCGGCTGGGGGTGGTGAACGGGATCATTCCGACACCGGCCACCATGACACGATGGACCACAAGGCCTCCAAAACAAGACTAGGGAGTATTCACTTATGTGTAGCAGGCGAATGGAAGGGAAAGCAAGGGGGTATCGCCGACGGTGTGGCCGCCACGACCGTCGGCGACGTCGTTGACGTCGCCGGCAGTCCTCACCAATCCCGGCGTCAGGGGTTCGTGCTGCCGGCCCCGATGCGCGCCCCCGTCCACCTCGGCGGTGACAACGCCCCGGTGAGCACCGCCAAACAAATCCCCCGATCGCATCGGCGTGACGGACTCCCCGCTGCGCATCTTCGAAGCCACTCCCACTGTGCGGCAATAGCTTCGCGGCGATGCTGGGACGACGTTGCGCGTGGGTGAGATCCCGTGCCGTATGCGCTTTGGCCGAACTTATCAAGAATTCGGCCGCCCATGCGCTGGCCGCGGCGGCCGTCCGCGCCCAGACTTTGGACACCAAGACCGCATCAGTATCGCAAGGAGGCGACCGTGGCCTGCCGACTCCCGGGGCCGGTGCAGAGGACCCCCGATGCCGCGGCGCTGCCCGCGGTTGACACACGGCATGGGCGCCGAGGTGCCTGGCCACGCCTGGTTGGTTGTCATGCGGCGTCGCGACTTCGGTGCCATGCGGCCACGCGGCCAACGGCGCGATGACGCGAGTCGACGTCAGCCGGTTATGGTGTCGTCTCGAAGGCGACAAGATCGCGGTGTTCCGGTACGAACCGCTGGCACCGACGCGCGGGCCGACCCCGATCGTCGTCATGGGCCATGGCTTCGCCGGCACCCACGACGCGGGCTTGAATCGATTCGCGTCCGCGCTAGCCGACGCCGGAATCGGTGTGCTGGCGTTCGATTATCGCGGGTTCGGCGAGTCCGGTGGGGCGCCGCGGCAGGTTGTCAGCCCCGCTTGGCAGCGCGCCGATTACCAAGCGGTCGTGGCGATGGCGGGGTCCCTTCCCGGCACGCGACCCGTTGTGCTCTGGGGGTATTCGCTGTCGGGCGCCCACGTCATCCGCCTTTCCGCGTGCACCAGCGGTATCGCGGCAACGATCGCGATGGCGCCGTTCATCGATGCGGTCCGGGCGATGCCCGCATACTTACGGTTCTGGGGGGCCAGGGGCACAGCAGGTCTTGCTCTTGCAGCCGTGCGAGACGTGGCCGCTTCCGTGCGTGATCGGTCTCCCGTGCTGGTGCCGGCCGTCGGACCATCGGGTACCGCGGCGATGCTCGCCAGCCCGGATGCCGAGGCCGGCTATCGCCACCTCGCGGCAGAAGCGTCCTCGTGGCGGAACGAGGTCGCTGCGCGGTTCCTGTTCGCCGCCGTGACCGTTCGGGTGCGCCACCATGCGCGACGCGTCTCCACTCCATTGCTCGTGCAGGTAGCCGACCGCGATCTCAATGCGCCTCCTCATCTCGCCATTCAGGCCGCGCAACGCGGCGAACTGCGCCGGCATGCCGACGCGGCCCACTTCGACGTTGCGGGCCCGGCATTTGAGGCGCTGATCGCAGAGCAGGTGGATTTCATCCGGCGCTATCTCGGACCCTGATCGCTTCGGTGCCCGCGACCGCGGTGACGGGGAGCCGACCGGATGCTCGACGCCGGCCCGCGCGTATCTCGGCTCGGACTGCTCGGGTGTATTGGAAGTGGTCGATCTCGATCGTGTTGCGCGGCGATTTGACGAATCGTTTGGCCCGCCACTGCCGATCGGCGGCAATTTCCTGGCGCATCTTCTTCGGGTCCGGCAAGGCGTAGCGGCCCGTGAGGTACTCGGCGATCCATCTGGATTGGAGCTCGGCCAGCGGTTGGATGCTGCCGAGCGGTTGGCACAGCCCGACGAAGAACACTCGGGGATGATCGGGGTCGAACACCTGCTTGAACAACCCGATCTCGTTGTTGGGCGCGCTGATGTAGTTGGGATCGAAGAACGGAAACTCGATCTTGTATCCCGTGCAGTAGATGATCAGATCCACCTTCTCGATCGTCTCGTCGACAAACCTGACCGAATCGCCGCGAAGTTCAGCCAGATTCGGTTTGGCCTGCACGCGTCCGCGCCTCAAGGCAGTGAAGAGCTGATCCGACCCGCTCGGATGCGTTTGACCGACCCGGCATATCGGCTTAGGTAAGCCGAAGTCCTCCGGCCGGCCTTCCATCAGCCGGGAGGCCGCGTCCAGCAACCGCTGTCCGAGGCCGAAGGAGAACAACCGGAAAACCCATACGGGTGCCGGGCGGCCGAAGAAATACTTCGGCACGATCGGGACTCCGGTGCGCGCGGACAGATACGTGCGCTCGGCGAGCAGACTCACCTCGCTGGCGATGTCCATCGCGCTGTTGCCCATCCCGACCACGACGACGCGCTTGCCGTCGGCTATCGCAGCGGTCCGGTAGCTGTGGGAATGCATCTGCGTGCCGCCGAACGTGCCGGGAAAAGCCGGCTCCGGCCAGCGTGGCGACCAGTGATGTCCGTTGGCGACGAGCACACAGTCATAGCGGCGCCGGGATCCGTCGGACAACGTCACTTCCATCGAATCGTCGGCAAGTTGCTCGACGTGCTCGACGGTGGTGTTGAACGTGATGTGGGGCAGCAGGCCGAAGTGTTCGGCGTAATCGTGGAAGTACTCGGCGAAGTCCCAGTGCGACGGATAGCCCGGGTAGCGGCGTGGCAACGGGTACTCGGAATACTGCATCAAACCTTTGGGCGCGTTCGAGTTCAGCCCGCGATAGGCGCCCGAGAGTCCGTTCGGATTGTCGTAGACCCACAACCCACCGACGCAGCTCGACTTCTCGAAGCAGTCGAAGGGGATTCCGGCGTCCAGCAACGCCTTGACGGCGGGAAGTCCGGACGAGCCGGCACCGATGATGCATACCTGCGGGAGTTGGTCGGACAACCTTCGCCTCCTTGCGACGCCGACGCGGTCTTCGTCTTCAAAGTTTGGGTGCCGGACGCCGGGCGCAACAGGGCACAACCGGCCGATTCCCTGATAAATTCGGCCAGATGGCGGGTATCGGCACGGCACGGGTGTCGTGGGACTTCCCGCGCTCGGCAGCCGGTAGCCGCGGCCTGGTCGCATCGGGAAGCACGCACGGTGTGCCGATCGAGACGATGCTGGCCGGCACAAGATTGACGCCGCCCGTGCTGGAAGACCTGGACGCCCTGGTGCAGGCCGACGAGGAGCTGGCGATTGCCCGCAATCTCGTCGCGGCCGTTGGTGACGTGGCCGGCCTCGGCATCGAAGTGGGCTGCCGCTACACGGTGGCCAGCATGGGGATTTACGGGTTTGCCATGTTGTCGAGTGCGACGCTGCGCGAAGCCATTACCACCGCACTGCAGTTCGTGACGCTGTCGTCGGCGTTTGTCCGGATGCGGCTGACCGAATCGGGGCAGGTCGCGGTGTTGACCGTGGACGACGCCGAGATCCCCTCGGACATCCGGACGTTTCTGACAGAGCGGGATCTGAGCGCCATTCTGCACATCCTGCTCGTCTCCTTCGGGGATGCGTTCACGACCGGGGCGGGCACGTGCGTGGAGTCCAACCTCGATGAAGCCAGGTGCAGGGTGCTGGCCGACGTGTTCCCCGGGCTGACGGTCGCCGCGGGCCAGCCGGTGACCAGGGTGGTGTTCCCTCGGCAGCAACTCGACCAACCGCTGCCCACGTCGGATCCGGTGACGGCACGGATGTGCGCGCAGCATTGCGAAGACCTGTTGCAGCGCAGGCAGCGACGCGGTGGTCTCGCTTCCGCCGTGCAGGCCCGCATGCTCCGCGATCCTCGGCGGATTCCTCCCATCCAGGAGGTCGCGCTGGGCCTCGGGTTGTCCGAGCGTTCCCTGCGACGCCGGCTTGCCGCGGACAACACGTCGTATCAGCAGTTGCTCGACGAGACCAGGGAAGCACTTGCAACCGAGTTGCTGGCGACAACCGACCTTTCGGTCGAGCAAATCGCCGGTCGCCTCGGCTACGCCGAGAGCGCCAGTTTCACCAGGGCATTCCAGCGTTGGCGCGGCGTGCCCCCGGGGCGCTACCGGCGTGTTCCGCAGCGGCCGTGAACCCGACTGCCTGCGCGACGCTCAAGTCGACCCCGCGGGCGTCTGGTCCTTGCGGCTCAACGACTTTCGGAATCCAGACCGCGCCAGGCAGGGCAGCTCGGCGTGACCACGGCTGAGCGATCACAGCCGTCCGTCGATCCGCAGGCCGGGATGCACCCAGTCGGGCGAGCGGCGCTCCTTGAACGCCCGGAAACCCTCCCTGGCCTCGGCGTCGGTGAGGCTGCTCGTCATGCCTATGCGGTCGTACAGGCCGAGGTAGCTGTCGATGCTGGACTTGATCACACCCCGGGCGCGCGGCGCGGTCCGGCAGCATTGCGCCAGAACGTCTTTCGCCACCTCCAGCAGGTCGTCATGCGGTACGACCCGGGCGACCAGGCCCCAGTCGAGGGCTTCGGCGGCGGTGAGCACCCGTCCGGTGAACATGAGGTCGCGGGTGCGCACCGGGCCGATCACCCGGGTGAGCATCTGGCTGTAGTAGGTGTCGGCGTAGCCGCGGAACAATTCGGGCACGCGGAACGTCGCCCGCTCGCTGACCACGGAAAGGTCGCTGCACAGGGCGATTTGAAAACCGCCGCCCTGGCACAGGCCGTTGACGGCCGAGACGATCGGCTTGCCGGAGGTCCGCACCGCGTCGAACGGGGTGACATCCATGCCGAGCGCGGCGCCGAAGGTGATCCAGTTGTCGGCGCCTCCCCCGCCGCCCATGTCACCGCCGGGCGCGAAGACGTCCCCGGTCCCGGTGATCAGGAGCCCGGCCAGGTCGGGGTCCTCATTGAGACGGCCGACCGCGTAACGGATTCCGAAGTACATCGCGGGCGTCAGCGCGTTGCGCGCCTCCGGGCGGTCGATCGTGCAGACCGCGATCGGCCCGTGGCGCTCGAACGTCAGGTACGGGGTGCCGAGAAAGTCGCCCCCGGGAGGACGGGGACCGCCGTTCGATGTCGCCACGGAGCTCCTCTCGCGTCGGTGCGATGCGCACCCAAGGTCGCTACTGTAGCTGTTTCGGTAAAGGCGATCACAGATAGGGCAGCGTGACGATCGCCATCGTCTGGGACGCGTCGGTGACCAGCGCGGCAAGCTTGGCCTGCAGCGTTGCGGTGGCTTCGCCCAGCGGCTTGTCGCAGAAGCGGCAACGCGTTTTGAACTGAGGCTGGTCGTCCTCGTCCGGCCAGAAGCGCCGCGGACCCACGGCCACGCCCGGGTCGTACATCACGGACTGGTGCGGGGCCTCTTTGAGGATCCGGCCGACAGGGTGGGCCTGCGCGCATTCGAGTTTCAGCACCCCGATGCCCTCTTGGTTGCTCATCCGCGCCCACCGCCCCGCTTCGGCGTGCTGGTCAACCAGGCCCACGCGATGACCCCCTCCAGCACGAGCCCGACTCCGACGAACACCCACTGCACGGCAGACATGCATGAGATGACAGCAGGAGTCACCCACTTACCGCAACCCGCGTCAGGATTCCCCTGCTGGCGGCGCGGGTTCGATGGTGGTCAGTTCCGTCAGCCCGCTGATCGTGAAGACCCGGATGAGGCGGGGCCGGGCGATGAGGTGGATGTGCTCGGCATGCGCGAACAGGGCGTTGATGGCGGCGCTGTCCAGGTACTCCACACCACTGAGGTCCACGGTGAGCGGCCCGACGCCGCCGGCGGTCTCGGTGAGGGCCGTGCTGAGCGCCCGCGTGAACGTGTCGATGTTGCTCAGATCGATCTCTCCCGCGGCGGTCAGCACGAGTTCGCCGTCGGCGCGGCGCGCGGTGTCGAGAGTGAGCGATGTGGGCATCAGGCGATCCTCGCGGATAGGTGGACCGTGGTCCCGTCGGTGTGGGGGTGAATGTCGACGTCGTGCATGAGCGCCCGCATGAGGGTGATCCCCCGGCCGCGATGGGGGTTCATGGCGGGCTGCGGCGTCTTCCACGTGCCGGTGTCGGCGATGGTGAGCTCCACGTGGTCGACCAGCGCGGTCGCGCTCAGGGTGATGGTGCCCTCGGGTCTGTAGCGATGACCGTGCTCGATCGCGTTGGCGACGGCTTCCCCGGCGGCGATGAGAACGTCGTGGGTCAGGTCCGGGTCCACCCGCGCCTGGGTCAACCATTTGCGCAGGGCCGCCCGGGTGCGGGCAAGATGGCTGGCGTCGGCAGGGAAATTCATCTCCAGCGGCGCGGGATGGCGGTACAGCAACAGCGCGACGTCGTCCTGATAGCCGCCCCTGGGCGCGAGATCGAACATGATCTGGTTCGCCAGGTCCTCCAGCCGGGACCCGCGACCCTCCTGGACGAGGTCCGAGACGCGGACCATGCCCTCCTCCATCGGACTGCGGCGCCGCTCGACCAGACCGTCGGTGTAGAGCAGCAGCGTCGCGCGGGCCGGAATGGTCACGCGCGCTTCGGGGCGGGGCCAGGCGGGCCGGATGCCCAGCGGAATGGTGTGGCCGTCTTCCAGCGTCTGCGCCGTGCCGTCGGCGAGAACGAGGATGGGCGGCGGGTGCCCGGCGCTGGAGTAGACCAGTTCCCCCGTTTCGGGGTTGAGCACCGCGCAGACGGCGGTGGTGCACTGGGCACCGGGCAGCCGCGCGGCGAACCGGTCCAGCCCCGCGAGAGCGGCACACGGGCTGGCGTTGTCGAGCAGGAGCGCGCGGCAGGCGCTGCGCAGCTGACCCATCACGGTGGCCGCGGCAAGGCCATGGCCGACGCAGTCGCCGACGATCAGCGCGATGCGCCCGTCGTCCAGGTCCACGACGTCATACCAGTCGCCGCCCACCTGCAGCGGCCGGCTGGCGGCCTGGTAGCGCACCGCGAATCCGGGCGGGAGGTCCGCGGGGCCCAGCATCGCGTGCTGCAGCGCCAGCGCGGTCTCGCGCTGCTGGTCGACCTGGTGCACCCGGTGCAGGCCCTGCCCGAGACGGCCCGCCAGAACGGTCAGCAGCGTCTGGTCCTCGAGGGTGAACAGCCGCTCTTCGGCGAGATCGATCCAGACGACGAGCACGCCGTCGGGATGCTGCAGCGCGATGCCCGCCGTCCCGGACGTCGTGATGTGGGGCGTGAGAAGGTCGCCGTCGCGCAGCGAGGTGAGCATCTCCCTCGTCCGGGAGGGCAGCTCGTCCCACCGGGTCGGCTCGCCCACCGATACCAGTTCCGGTGCGCCGTTGCTACTTTCGGCGGAGGCGCCGCGGTTGTGGAAGGTGACCGCCAGGACCCGGCGAGCCCGCCACAATCGGCGCAGTTCCTCCGTCGCGGTCCGCAGCGCGTCGTCAACCGTATCGGCTTGCGCGAGTTGCTGATTGAGCGCATGTTCGCGGCCGGCCGCGAGGGCCAGTGCAATGGCTGCGTGCCGGGCGAAGTCGCTGACCAGCTCCAGGTAGTCGTCGCCGAACGGGGGCTGCTGCCGGTTGCGCGCGACCGCGATGACGCCGAGCACCGCTTCGTCGGCGATCAGCGGCATGACGATCGCGGAACGCTCACCGACGTCGGTGAACCCCTCGATCGGGTACTGGAACGAGTCGGTGATGAGCGGTGTGCCACGACGCGCGACGCCACCCGTGGTGGAGGCGTCCATCGGGACTTGCCGACCGATCACCTCCAGCGAGTACCGGCCCGCGGTGGCGGCGACCACGAGGGTGTCGACGTCGGCGGCGGGCAGGTCCGGCTCGCTCGGAACCAGCAGGATCGCCTGCTCTGCGCCGGCCAACTCCAGCGCTCGGTTCACGATCAGCTGCAGCGGCCCCATCTGCGGGTCGCCGGACAGCAGCGCCGTCGTGATCTCGCGGCTGGCCTTGGTCCATTTCGCCGATTCGCGCTCTCGCTCGAAGAGTCGCGCGTTGTCGATGGCGACCGCCGCCGCCGAGGCCAGCGCCCGCACGGCGCTCTCCTGGGAGGAGGAGAACACGACGCCGGGGCGGTCGTCGGCAAGGTAAAGGGTGCCGAAATCGGCGGCCCGGACGGTGATGGGCATACCCAGCAGTGCCCGGACCGACGGCTCGTCGCCCTGCAGCCCGGTGGCCCGCGGGTCGGCGCTCAGGTCGTCGACGCGCACACCCTGGCCCACCGGCAAGTCGGCGAATCGCCGCGCCGTGTCCTCATCGATGCCCGCATGAATGAAAGAGACCATGGCGCCGTCGGGGCCGCGGATGCCGAGGGCGCCGAAGTGGGCGCCGGTCAGCTCGATCGCCGCGCCGACGATGCGATGCAGCGTCACGTCCAAGTCCAGGTCGGCGCCGATTTCGACAATGACCTTGACGAGTTGTTCCATCTGGTCGCGAGCGGCTCGAAGGTCGTCGAGCTGCTCATGGACCCGGTCCACGAGCTGGCGCCGGCCCATCCCGCCGGTGAACCCGGATTCGTTCCGCTCGCTGTCCATAAGTGCAAACCTAACCAGTTATCTGGGCGACTGTTGCGGTTGGTGCCAGTGCGGGGTGCCGCCCCCGGGGAACCGGGCGTCGTAGGTGCACCCCGCCGGGATGGGTTGAAGCATCCGCCCATGAACGGCGGCCGGCAATATCGGTCAACAGCACCGTCGAGCATCGCGAGTGGGGCCCGGGAGTCGTTATCGGCGGCACTGCCGACACCGTCACGGTGCTTTTCGAGAAATACGGCTACCGGACGCTGTCGATGGAGGTGATCCGAGAAGCCGGTGTCCTGCGGCAGACGCGGTGAGAACGTCAGCGATGCCTGGCAACGCTGTCGTCCAATCGCACCATGTAGCGGCCGTGTACGTCGCTGGACCCCTCGAACTTGCCGAATTCGACGATGAACCCCGGACACCGCCGACCCGGACAGGGCCATTGTCCGACCCATCTTTCGGTCCGTGCCTAGCTGTGCATACCGAAGATGCCGCGGGCGACCACTCCTACGTCGGCAACCCGCCAATCAGAAAATCTCGACGCTTCACAGGGCGGGGGTCGAACGGGACCTCGAGTACCAGCTGGCCATGGCTGACGAGTCGCCGTTGCCAGTCGTCTGTTTCGGTGACGGCCATGCGGGCGGACTTCTCGTCGATGGCCTCGACGGGTAGCCGACGGATGCGGTGATCGTCGAACGCCTCCGGCTGCGGTCGTGCCGGCGCCGCAGTGCGGCCATCGACTTGATTCGGCAGCGGTCCCGGTAGGACCGTCGGTCCCGGTGCTCCACTGGACATTAGCGAGCAATTCACTGGATGTGGTGTGCTACGAGACAGAACAACATCGCCGAATGCGCGGTCTGTAAGTCAAGCCGATGTGGCTAAGACGACCAGCACTTTCACGATGTCGTCCTCGACGTGGGCTGCGCGCAGCGCGATCTGCGGAAGTTCCTCCAGGCTGATGCGGTTGGAGATGAGCCGGTCGACCTCGATGCGGCGTGCAACGAGCAGATCAATCGCTTCTCGGAAGGACACCAGGCCAGGCTCGGCCTGTGAGCCGATGGCTCCGACGAAGCGTAGATTCTTGGCCACCAGGCCCAGGACCGAGACCTCCAGCTGGCCGGGTTCGTCGTCGGGAAGTCCATAGATCCCGATCGTGCCGTGCGGCGCGGTGCGCTGCCAGCACTCAGCGCGTACACCGCGCATGCCGGAGGCGTCCACGCTTAGCTCGACCTGGGCGGTGGTGGCGTCAGCATGGACGGCACCAAAGGATGCCGCCAGCTGACGGCGGTGCTCGTTGGGCTCGGCGACGTAGATCTGCTCGCAACCGCGCTCGCGGAGCAACTGGATGAACAGCAGGCCGGCAGGACCGGCGCCGGCGACGAAGGCCCGCCGAGGCGGCTGAGGCCACGGCCAAAAGTTGCGCAGGGCATAGATGACCGTGCCGAGTTGCTGGGCGAAGACGCCAAGCTCCGACGGCAGGCCCTCGGGAACCGGCACGACGTTGCTCTCCAAAGCGAGTTGGTAAGGCGCGAAGACCCTGCCATCGGTGGGGAAGGGCACGTGGAGAACCCGATCGCCGGGGGCGAATCGACCGGAGTCACAGCGCTCGACCACACCGACCGACTCATGGCCGAAGACGTCGGTGTCGTTGCCGTACGAGCGCGCCCCGCGGAAGCGGTGCAGGTCGGTGCCGCACAACGCGGAGACGACAGTTCGCAGCAACAACTGGCCGGGTTTGGGAGTGGGCACGGCCAGCTGCCGCACCGCCAACTCGCCATTGGCTTCGACATAGATCGCCGGCATCGATGCGGCGGAATCCACGGTCGAGTCGAACGGGGAGGTCCTTGAGGTTGTAGCGCGCGGAGGGCTTGCTTCCTCTGTCACATTCGACTTTCTCGTAAATTCATATTGTCGCGCCCAATTCTATATGGTCCAGTTACGTTGAGCACCAGGACATAAAGCCGTCGTTGTCGGCGTCCCTAGCCTCGATCTTTCGTGGTGCGTAGTTGACGGCGGGCGTGTAATGCACGGAAGTGCCTGTCCAGCAGGGGAAAATGGGCTTGTCGAAGGTCCAGTTTCCGGATAGCTGAAAGGCACTCCGTAGGTGAAGCGTAACGGTTGCGGTGGAGTTGGTGTCGAATCCGGCGGCGAGTCGTTGATTTCGTCGGCTGGCGCGGCGCTGTTGTTGAGGTCCGCTTTGGTCGGCGGCCTGTCCAAGGGGCTCTCGGACGGGTTGAGTCCGTGGCGACCGGTGCGATCGGTGCATGATCCGGGCAAGGTGGTGCTGGATCTAGCGATCACGATCGCTCTTGGTGGTGACTGCGTTGCTGATGCCGCGGTGCTGCGCGCCCAGCCGGAGTTGTTCGGCCCGGTGGCCTCCGAGCCCACTATCAGCCGGCCGATCGATGCCCTCGGCGATGACCCGAGCGCGGTGATTGCGGCGATCCGCGGGGCTCGTGCGGCCGCGCGGGCCGTCGTGTGGAGCCACCAGTCGCCGACTCCTGCTGCAGGTCAGGTGGTGGTTGATCTGGATGCCACGCTGATCGGCGCGCATTCCGAAAAAGAAGGCGCAACTCCGAACTTCAAGCGCGGCTTTGGGTTTCATCCGATTGGCGTTCGTCGATCACGGCCAAGGCGGAACCGGAGAGCCGTTGGCGGCGATGCTACGACCGGGCACGGCGAAAAGGCCTGGGGCGAGTGTCATGACGATGTGCCGCAACCCCGAAGACCAAGGGGCGGAGAGCGGTTCGGTGTGAGCGAGATGAAGTATCTCGATCTGCACGGCGACTGTGTCGCCTAACGGGACGCGGGAGTCGGCGAGGCGCTGTTGCTGATTGATGGAATGGCTGGAAGTTCGGCCACCTGGCGCGCGGTATTCCCCGAGTTGTCGAAGATGTATCGGGTGGTGGCGCCGGACCTGTTGGGGCACGGTGAATCGGCCAAGCCGCGTGGTGACTACTCGTTGGGTGCGTTCGCGGCGGGCTGCGCGACCTGCTCGATGAACTCAGCATCACCCTGGCGACAGTGGTTGGCCAATCACTCGGCGGCGGTGTCGCGGTGCAGTTTGTCTATCAGCATCGCGATTATTGCGAGCGGCTGGTGCTGATCAGCAGTGATTTGGGCTGAGCGGGACCACATCATTCCGGTCGCCCACGGTTACGCCGCTCACGACGCCGTGCCCGGCAGCCGCCTTGAGGTACTCCCCCGGTGTCGGGCACTTCCCGCAAGTCGAGGCCCCACCCGCAGTGGTGGAGATCATTGATGACTTCATCGCGGCCACAGCGTCAAACGCCGATCTGACGAATCAAAAACCTTGTTAGAAGCCCCGCCGACGTCTCATCTCTTCCCTTCTTGGGTGTGCCTCAAGAAGCTCTGAAGCACGCCTGGCCGGGAGATTGAGACATGGTCGATGTCGCCGCATAAGGGGGCCACGGCCATCTCGGCCCGACTATCCGCCCCGGCGGCCGGAGTCGACTTGGCCGGATCGGAGGCCACCTCGATAGTGGATGCCCCCTTGGCGCAATGGTCGCAGGGCTGTGTGGTTCGCCTTTATGTGCTGCCGCGCGTCGAGACGCGTAGGCTTAGTGTTTGCGGAGACATCGAGGCAGGATCAAATCCGGATTGGGAATCGCCCTCACCTACACGTCTGCCACACAGTCAGAAGCACGTGCGACTACGAACGGCGGGGTCAATTGCCCAGAACATGCCTCGCGTGACGTACTGTATCGGCGTAATGCTCGACAAGGGAATGATTTTCGCTTCCGACTCGCGTACGAATGCCGGCGTCGACAACTTCGCCAAGTTCTGCAAGATGACGGTATTCGAGCGTCGCGGCAACCGCGTTATCGTTCTGCTGAGTTCGGGAAACCTGGCCGGAACGCAGGCCGTCATCAGCGTATTGACGCAGCGCTGCGCTGACGGCGATGCGGCCAGCAATGTGTTGGGCGCCCGGACGATGTTCGACGTCGTGAGGCTAGTGTCCGACGCGACGCGCGATATCGAGAAACGCGATGCCGGCTACCTGGAAGAGAACAACATCCGTTTCGATGCCTCGTTCATCGTCGGTGGGCAGATCAGCGGCGAGCCGATACGGCTGTTCCGGACCTATGCCGAAGGCAATTTTATCGAAGCGGGGACCGACACGCCCTTTTTTCAGACCGGTGAGACCAAGTACGGAAAGCCGATCCTCGACCGCGTGATTACGCAGCACACGCCCCTTGCAGATGCCACGAAGTGTGTGCTGGTGTCCTTCGATTCGACCATGCGCAGCAACTTGTCAGTGGGCATGCCGATCGACCTGATCTGCTACGAACGGGACAGCCTCGAAGTGCAGTGGCGGCGGCGATTCGATGAGGGCGACCCCTATTTCACCGCGCTTAGCCACGAATGGGGCGAAGGTGTGCGGCATGTGTTTCGCCATTTACCCGAGCTGCAGTGGTGACGGATCATCACGACGATGGATACCTTCATCATCAGCTGCGAACACGGCGGCAACCGGATCCCCGCGCCCTATCGGCGGCTGTTTCGGGGACAAAAGGCGCTGCTGGATTCCCACCGCGGGTACGACCCCGGTTCGCTGGTCACGGCGAAGGCACTCTCCAGTGCCTTCACGGCGCCGCTGGTGGCTTCCACTGTCAGCCGTCTGCTTATCGATCTCAACCGCTCGATCGGCCACCCACAACTTTTTTCGGCGGCGACACGCGGCGCGCCGGCCGAGACCCGGGCGCAGATCGTCGACGAGCATTACCGACCCTATCGCGCGCAGGTCGAGCGTCTCGTCAGGCAAGCGGTGTCACGCGGGCATCGTGCGATCCACATTTCGTCGCACAGCTTTGCCGCTGAGCTGGACGGCAGGGTGCGCGGCGCCGATGTGGGCTTGCTGTACCACCCCGGGCGGCCCGGGGAGGCCGAGGTGTGCGCCCGCTGGAAGGAAGCGCTCGCGGCATCCGCTCCGGAATTTCGCGTACGCCGCAATTACCCCTATGCCGGCAAAGGAGACGGGTTGACCTCGCACTTGCGCCTGCGCTTCGCGCAGAGCGACTACGTCGGAATCGAACTGGAAGTCAACCAGGGCATCGTTTTCGCCGCGGGCCGACGTTGGACGACGTTGCGGCGCAAGCTGATCGATTCGTTACGCACGGCATGTGCCGGCCTGAGCGCGCCATGATTCACGCCCCGCGTCAATTAGCCCGAGTGAGAACCCATCCCACCACCCGCGCCGACAGCTGTCCGCGACCTCACCTGGCGAAAACCGGAGACTAATGATGCAGATTCACGTCGGCTTCGAAATGATCTACGACTGCCCGCAGCCCACCCCGATGATCTTCAACCTCAACGTCCACTTCACTCGGGTGTCCGATCTGGTCGGCCGCGACGACCTGGTGGTCGACCCGCCCGTCCCGATGGCAGCCTATCGTGACGGCTTTGGCAACTGGTGCACCCGCATTGTTGCCCCCAAGGGCCGCACGCGCGTCTCGGCTGATGCGCTCGTCAACGACACTGGACTCCCCGACGCCATTGTTCCTCACGCACAACAGCTTCCCGTGCCGGACCTACCCGAGGAGACCCTTGTCTTTCTGCTCGGGAGCCGGTATTGCGAAACCGATCGGCTGTCCGACATAGCGTGGAATCTCTTCGGGGACACGCCAACCGGATGGGGCCGCGTTCAGGCGATCTGCGACTACGTTCAGCAACATCTCACGTTCGGCTACGAACACGCGCGGATGACACGGACGGCGCTAGAAGCTTTTTACGACCGTACCGGCGTCTGCCGCGATTTCACGCATCTCGCCGTGGCCCTGTGTCGCTGCATGAACATCCCCGCGCGCTACTGCACCGGATATCTCGGCGACATCGGTGTGCCCCCAGTGGACGATCCGATGGACTTTTCTGCCTGGTTCGAGGTCTTTCTCGGCGGCCAATGGCATACCTTCGACGCCCGCCACAACACCCCGCGCATCGGCAGAGTGTTGATCGCGCGTGGCCGCGACGCCGCCGACGTCGCGCTCAGCAACACGTTCGGCCCCAACACCTTGACGAGCTTCAAGGTATGGACCGACGAGGTACCCACCGGTTAAGTCAAGCAGCCAAGCCGTCGATTGCGCGAGGTCTGTCAGGTCGCGGGCAACAGCCGGCGGCCGTACTGCCGCATGCAGCTCGAGAGGCTACCTGTTGTTCAGGTGCGGGCGGTGACGCCCGCATGACCGAACCGTGCGGCACGCCGATGAATGCGGTGGTGCCTGCCCCTCAGCCGCGAAGACTTCTCTGCGATCTGACAATAGGGGAAGAGCGGCCGATTCGTATTCCCGATTCCACAAGGCGGCGGCAATGCGGGCGACCGCGCCCGAACGTCCATTGACGCTGTCGCCGAACGCCTCTGGCAAACCGCCGATATGTGGAATGAGGAACCGCCCGAATCGTTTGGCTGGTCAGTCACCTAAGGCAAAGTGTTCGGCGAACGAACGCAACAAGAATGACCACAGCACCGCCTGTGCTGCTGCCGAACTCCTACGAGATTGGGCGTGTTGCGAGAGCAAAACTGACGGGCAACCGCGAAGGGCCGGTCGATTTCGGTGTCGTATCGCTGACCTACGAGCTATCGCACGGCTCCGCTTTCAGAGTCCCAGCGTTCTTGCGCGGCAGCTCTCTGTGTGAGCGATTCCCTATCTCGCAGGCTGATCATGAGTAGGCCATCGACGGTCGAGTCGTCGTCCGGTGCCGCCGCGGCCATCATGGCGGCATGTGCGCGGTCCGGCTCGGTATGGGGCGGGACTACCAGCAGAACGATCCGGTTGCCGTTGAGTCCGAGCACTTCGACAGTGTTTGGCGACTGGAGTCGGAATCCGTCGAGTCGTACCTCGTGGCCGCCGGTGGCGAGTTTGGTGGGTGCGTTCGCCCAGTCGCTGAGCTTGTACAGCACGCGGTCGATGGGCCCGAGCCGCACCGAGAGCACCGCGAGCAGATCGGGAAGCTCTGTGGTCAGATCGTCACTGTGCGGCCACCATGCCCCATCGACATACCCGGTGTGGGGCGCCTTGGGTTTTAGCCGCAACCGCGGCGTGTGTTCGGGCGGTGTCGGGTGTCGACCCACACCGCTTCGGTCCTGTTGTGGCGCCATGGTGACACTCCCCTCGTGGCCACGGTTCATGGCGGCCTCGGTTGTGCGTGCGCGTTTCTTACCGGTCATCGCGGATTCATCACTTTCGGTGATCGCAGACCCCAACCGCGGGCTGCGATTCTGCTGCTACCTCTCCAGTAAAGGCCGTCCACGACTAACATCCAACGGCGACAACGGACCGGCGTGCCCACGCACGCGGAAAACCTCGACTATCAGTAAGACCGGCATGCCTAGGGCCGCTGCGAAACGGGGAGATAGTGCGTGGTGGGACCAGGTGAGCTCGGATTTTTCTTAGTGCTGGGAGTCCGGAGTAAAGACTGACTCTGGGTCGCGTCCGGCACCGCGCGAACTGTTTGCTTTGGGCACGTCTGACAGCGTCATTCAATCGGGGTGATCCGCCGAGTTCCACCGCTGGCCAATACAGCCATTACCGGAAAAGCTTAACTAACCGTACAGCGCACAAACCGTGTTCATGCAGGTAAGAGAGGGTGGTCCCGGCTGGGATCGAACCAGCGACCTTCCGCGTGTGAAGCGGACGCTCTTCCACTGAGCCACGGGACCGGCGCCGAGAGGCGAACGAGGTCGAAGACTAGCACGAGATCCGCCTCCCCAAACGCGCCGCATGCGTCGCCGGGCGGACGCGGCGTCGCCTCGACGCCGAACTGACCAAGAGATTTGTGTGCGCCCGCTCGGGTGGACTATCGTCGTGCTTCGCACCGGGCGACGATCTCGCCCGTTGCGCGCGGATGTAGCGCAGTTGGTAGCGCATCACCTTGCCAAGGTGAGGGTCGCGGGTTCGAATCCCGTCATCCGCTCGAAGGTGCAAGTGGCATCAATCCCAGCGGTGGAGTGGCCGAGTGGTGAGGCAACGGCCTGCAAAGCCGTGCACACGGGTTCGATTCCCGTCTCCACCTCCAGCTTTTGACCCCGGCGCGATTAGCTCAGCGGGAGAGCGCTTCCCTGACACGGAAGAGGTCACTGGTTCAATCCCAGTATCGCGCACCAGCCTGCACGGCATTCCGAGGCGCTTTCGGTAGCGATCAGGCGCCCCGGGAGCTACCCGCCCGGCCCTACTCCTCCTCTTCGTCCTCGAACTCGTCGAGATCGAGGTTCAGGGGGTCGTCGCCGTTGGGGTCGACCACGTACTGACACCAGTAGTTGGGGCTGAAGAAGATCTTGTCCGAGTGTTCGGCGTCTTCCCCGGCCTCGACCATCAGGACGCCGTCGGTGACGCCATAGCTGAAGGCATTGGGATATTCGACGAAGCCGTCGACGGTCCGGATGTGCACGTCGTAAGTCACGAGCGGAGTCTCGCACGACGCCCGGTGCCGACGGGGTTACCGCGGGTTTCCGGCGCGCGTCGATCGGGTGAAGTGCTGACGCCGCCGCGGCCTAGTTCGACCGCTGTCTGAGCTGGTCGCGCGCGTTCTTCTCGACGAGCACCGGCACGAAGTCGCGGATCCGGCTCGCGGTGAACCGGGCGTGCTCGTGCCGGACCAGCTCGTCGACCACCTCCGCCGCAACCCGTGGAAACTGCCCGATCAGGCGTCGCTCGATGTCTTCCAGCAGCGTTTCTTCGCTTATCTGAATCATTCGACCCATGCCTAGACGGGTTCCCGGCCGGGCGGTTTCGCTAAACGGATGAGCGGCCTCGGCGCTAAGAACCGTTCCCCGGCCGCACCCACGTCACCGTGTTGCCGCGGCCGACATAGCTGAGTTCGAGTGCGGTGCCAGTGATTCTCAGCGGGACATAGACCAGGTCCGTCGGCGGCGCGGGCACGACCCAATGGAGCCACAGCACACATTCGTTGTCCTCGCCGGCGGGCATCGCGTCCTTCCCGGGAGTGGATGCCCACGGCTGGTAGCTCCAGGTGCCGGATTCGTTGGAACTCCCACCTCGGGATGCCAGCGTGCCGTCGGCACCCAGGGTGATGACGGTCGGACCACCCTGCTCGTTCCAGTCCCCCGTGAATTGCTGCGGGCCGATTTCGGCTTGCGCGCAACGGTTGTTGCCCGATGCGGGGGCGGTGGTCGTCGCGGTGACGCTTGGTGAGCCCACGGCGGTCGGAGGGTTACCGCCCTGGGCGCAACCGATCGCGACCGCCACGACGACGGGTGTAACCGATCTGGCGATCCGGGGTTTCGCATCCTTTGGGCGGCAATTGATTTCGCTCACGGTGCCGGCGGCGGATCGGGCGGGGGCGTCTCGGGTCCAGTGGGCGGGCCGCCCCGCGGGGGCGGCGTGGGATGCGAACAGTCTGGCAGGTAGGTCCACACCCCGCCGGTCCGCGTCCAGGTGATTCCGCATCCCAGCGGCACCGCGTTCGACATCTCCGCCGGGGCGATCAGCACCGCCAAGAGCGCGGCCCCCAAGATCGGACGAATGACGCGATTCGCCGCGGCCTTACGCGGCGAACCGCGGCCCTCTCGCCCTACCTTGTGTTCTCCCCGGAAATCGATCCACCAAGTCTGAGGTACGCCCCCCCGGTGCGCAACTCGACGGACCCCCGACTCGGGCGGCGCGACGGCGCATTTGCTGCGAGAATGAGCACGCAAGGCCGCCCGAGGGGGTTCTCGAGTGATGATCCACAATCCCTACTGGGACGCCGTCAAGCACTGCGTGGAGACCGAAAAGATCAGTGGTGATCCGGTGGTCGGCTATTTCAGCGTGGACCGCAGCGTTGAAGAGAACATGGCCCGGACGCCCAACCGGCAGCGGCTCGTCCGGAAATACTGCTGGACGATTCCCGACCCCGAAACCGTCACCTTCGTGGCCGAGCACGCGAACGGCGGCCTCGTGGACCCGATCGCGGGCACGGGCTACTGGGCCTACCTACTCGGCCAACTCGACGTCGATGTTGCCTGCTATGACCTGAACCCCGGGACGGCGCTGGTCACCAACGGCTGGCACGACGACGACCTCTACGCCTGGGTCCGGCCCAGGGACTGCGCCGAAGCCGTTGCGCTGCACCCGGACCGGACGCTGTTCCTGTCGTGGCCGCCGCACGGCCAGGACGTCGGCGCCCGCATCTTGGCCGCCTACCGGGGCGCGCGCGTGATCTACGTAGGCGACGGCCGCGGGGGCGCCACCGGTGACGACCGCATGCACCAGATCCTGGATACGGAGTGGTCGGAGGTCGATTCCCGGCAGCCGGTCCTCTGGTGGGGCCAACACGACCGCGTGACGGTGTACGAGCGCCGTGCGACGTGACGGCTACCGGCCCCAGGCCAGGCCTTCGAGCAGTTCGGCGGCCTTGGCGGCGCTGTCGGCCGCCGGCGTCATCCGTGCGGCGGCGTCGCTGGCACGCGCGGCGTAGTCCGCGGTGAGGATCGATTCGAGGTCCGCGGCAAGCGATTCCGCGGTGGTGGCCGTGAACTGGCGGCTGGCCCCGAGTCCGAGCTGTTCCAGGGCGGCGGCCCACATCGGCTGATCGAGCCACAGCCACAGGACCAGGGTCGGAATCCCGGCGCGCAGGCCCGCCGCCGTCGACCCGGCGCCGCCGTGGTGGACGACCGCGCGGCATGCCGGAAGCACGGCCGCGTGATTCACCGACCGCACCACCTTGACGTGGTCGAAACGCGGCACATCGCGAAAATCGTTGGGGCCGCTGCAAATCAGCGCACGCTCCCCCACCAGCGCGCAGGCCGTGCCGATCATGGCGACCATGTCCGCCGGCGCCGCGATCGGCGTGCTGCCCAGTCCGAAGCAGACCGGCGGCGCTCCGGCAGCGATCCATGACAGCGCCTCGTCGTCGTCGTCCGCCGGCAGCTGCAGCGTCAGCGCGCCCACGAAGGGCCGTCGGGCGGCCGCGCCGGCCCACGTCGCCGCGACGCCGGGCACGCAGAACTCGTCGTAGCCCTGGATCTCCACGAACGCGGCGGCACCATCGACCCCGTCCGGCAGCCCGAGCGCTCGGCGCTGCGCGTTCGCGGCCTGCTGCCGCAGGCCCGAGTACAGCGGCCCGAACGACAGAATCTGCGGCGGGAAGAAGTGCAGGCCCGCTACCGGAATACCCTGCCATTCGGCAACATTCGCAGCCAACTCTTGCTCGTTGATTCCCGCCAGCAACAGGTCGGCGCCATCCACGAGCGACGCCAGCGTCGCGCTTTTCGACGACCAGGTTTCGGTCAGGCTCGCCAGCACCTCGGGCAACGCGCCGATCGGATTGGGGACTGTGCCAATGAGGTTCGCGAACGTCTCCGTCTGACCCCGGGTGTCGGCCCCGTAGGCGACCGCGGGGAGCCCAGCGGACTCCACGAAGCCCAGCATGTTGGGCGGGGCCGTCATCCGCACGTCATGACCCCGGCGCGCCAACTCGCGCGCGACAGCGGCGCAGGGCTCGACGTCCCCGCGACTCCCGTAGGCGGCGACCACAATCTTCATCGACAACCAACTTATCCGGCGGGTTTGATTGCCGACGCGCGCACCGGGCATCCTTGACGCATGCACGTCATCAGCGGAGTCCGTGACCCGGCCGTCAGCTTTCCCCTCGACATCGCGATCGACGACGCGGGCGAGCGTCGCCAGGCCAACCGCGCCGTGGCCGTCAGCGCCGCCGGACTCGCCGTGACCGGGCTCGTCGAGCTGGCCATCGCTCTCGTATCCGGGTCGGTCGCCCTGCTCGGCGACGCGCTGCACAACCTGTCGGACGTCTCGACGAGCGCCCTGGTATTCGTCGGATTCCGGGCCTCCCGCAAGATCCCCACCGACCGGTACCCGTACGGCTACGAGCGGGCGGAGGATCTCGCCGGAATCGGCGTGGCCCTGGTGATCTGGGGCAGCGCGGCGGTCGCCGGCTTCGAGAGCGTGACCAAGCTGCTCCGTCACGGCGCTACGGGCCATGTGGGCTGGGGCATCGCGGCGGCCGCGGTGGGCATCGCCGGCAATCAGCTGGTCGCGCGCTACAAGCTGGCCGTCGGCCGGCGCATCCGCTCGGCCACCATGGTGGCCGACGCCAAGCACTCCTGGCTGGACGCCCTGTCCTCGGCCGGAGCGATGCTCGGCCTGATCGGCGTGGCCCTCGGGTGGGGCTGGGCCGACGCGGTCGCCGGGATCGTCGTCACCGGGTTCATCTGCCACGTCGGCTGGGAGGTCACCGCCGACATCGCCCACCGCCTCCTCGACGGCGTCGACCCGGAGGTAGTCACCGCGGCCGAAACGGTCGCCGCCACGGTCCAGGGTGTGCGCCACGCGCACGCCCGGGCGCGCTGGACCGGGCGGACCCTACGGGTCGAGGTGGAAGGCTTCCTCGATCCCGACACCTCGCTGGCGGACACCGATCGCATCGGTCGCGCCGTCGCCGCGGCGCTCGCGCCGAAGATCCCGGAGATGCAAAGCTTCACGTGGGCGGCGCGAGCCGCCTCTTAGGCGGGCAGCCCGCTCTTGATCGCCGCGTCCTGCTTGCGGGCGACGTCGAGCACGAAGTCCTGCGGCACGGGATCGCCCGGCGGGCTCTCGAATTCGAGGTCGGCGAACACCTTTCCCTCGACGAACATCACCATCGCTTTGGACACCGGGCCGTCGTGCTTGTTGGCGGTCCCGATGGCCATCGTGCCGTTGGTGCCCACGTCGATCGGTCCCGGCGATCCACCCTTCACGCCGATCTCGGGGTCGGTCATGGTTTGGGCCGCCATGTCGCGGGCCTGGCCGGCCGCGCCCGCGTCGGGGTAGACGTAGAGGGTGACGTCGATCTTGCGGGAGTTGGCCTGATTCATGAAGAGCCCGTCGACCCCCGCCGGGCTGGGCACCGGCACGCTCTGCACCAGCGTGAAGGTGTCGCCCGGCACGACGATGTCGGTGGCCTTGATCAACAGGTTGCTGTAATCCGACGGCTGGGCGGCGCCGCTGCTCGGAGCCGGTGACGCCGACGTGGACGACGCCGGCGCGGGCGACGCCGAGGATGTGGACGTCGATGACGACGGGCTTGCCGACTTGTTTCCGCCGCAACCGGTCAGGGCCATGGCGACGGCCAGAGTCGTCGCCATCAGACCCGCCGCGCGCGCCGATACCTTGGTCACCATTGACTCCTTCGGGCGCGGTGGGGTTTGCTGTATCCCGCGCAACATAGCGGAAACAGTGGCCCTGCCGGAAGGCCAATTGCTTAAATTTGTGGTTTGCTACGGCGAGCATCGGCGGGGCACCGCCGAAGGTAAATTAAACGCGTTGCGGCGCAAAGGATTCGACGACCTCGACGAGCTCGTCGGCCGCCTCCCAGTTCAGCAGGTGTCCGGCGTCGGGCACCGAGACGAGCCGCGCCCGGGGAATGCCCTCGGCGAGCCGGCGCGAATGGCTCGGCGGCGTCGTGCGATCCGCGGTGCCGACCATCACCACCGTCGGTGTCATGATCTCGCCCAGCCGCGGGTAGCGGTCCTCACGGGAGAACGCCCGCACGATCGGCAGCAGCGGCCCGTGCTGTTCCATGTGCCGGTTGAAGAACTCGACGAACACCGAGATCATCACCGGCGACGGACGCGCACCGCACTGCGCCGTACCGAACAGCGTCGCCACGGTCCGGTTGCGCATCAACCGCTGCATGATGCCGAGTTGCAGCAACGGGATCTGCAGCCGGTTCTGCGGCGCCTCGTCCAGGATGCGACCCGCCCACGTGGCGAACAAGACGAGGCCGCGCAGCCGCCCGGCCAAACCGGCGTGATCGAGAACCGCACGGATGGTGACGAACCCGCCCATCGAGTGCCCGACGAGCACTCCGTCGCGAACATCGAAATGCTCTGCGACGGCGGCCAAGTCGGCCGCCATCGGCTCCGATCCGACCCCGTCGGAGCCGACGGTGGAGCGCCCGTGACCGCGCTGGTCGAAGGCGATGACCCGAAAGCCGCGTTCCTGCAACTCGTCCCACACGAAGTTCCACTCCACGACGTTGGCGCTGTAGCCATGGACCAGGAGCACCGGCGGCCCCTCCCCCGCCACCAGCGCGTGCAGCTCGGTGCCGTCGGGCCGCGGGATGGTGACGCGCTCCCCGGTGGGCTCGACGATCAGCCGTTCGCGTGGAAAGGGATCGGGGTTCCGCCCGATGCGAGTGGTGATTTCCCGCGCCGCGGCCCACCCCGCCAGGCCGGTGGCCCCGAGCGCGGCTCCCGCCGCCAGCCCTGTTCTCATCCGCAGACCCTTTCGACGGACAGCGTCGCCCGTCGACACGTTACCGACCTCGGAGGCACACCATGACCACACCCGAAGAACACGCCGCAGCCGAGGCGTTGCAGGAAATGATCCTCGCCGCGTGGGTGGCGCAGGGCATCACCGCGATCGCCGACCTCGGCGTCGCGGACGCGCTCGCGGCCGGCCCGCTGGCGATCGACGAGTTGGCGGGCCGGGTCGGCGCGGACGCCGACGCGCTGGGCAGGCTGCTGCGGGCCGTGATCAGCAAGGGCCTCTTCGCGCAACGCGACGACGGCCGCTACGAGCTCAATCCGATGGCCGCCCTGCTGCGCACGGACGGCCCGGTCTCGATGGCCCCGATGGCCCGGTTCATCGGCGCGCGGCAGCAACGGGAGCACTGGAGCCTGTTGACCGACGCGATCAGGACCGGCAAGTCGGTCGTTCCGGCGCTGCGTGGCAAGAGCTTCTTCGACTACCTGGGAGATGATCCCGCGTTCGGCCAGATCTTCAACGACGCCATGACCGGACTGTCCGGGGTGGCGATCGGGCCCGTCGTGAACGCCTACGACTTCACGCCGTACCGCACGATCGTCGACGTCGCGGGCGGTCACGGCCGCCTGCTGGCGGCGATCCTGGGGGCGGCGCCGGACTCCCAGGGCGTCCTCTACGACCTGCCCGAGGTGATCGCCGGGGCGGCGCCGCTGCTACGGGAAGCCGGTGTGGCCGAACGGGTTCGGCTCGTCGAAGGCTCTTTCTTCGACCACGTCCCGCCCGGCGCCGACGCCTACGTGCTCAAGCACATCATCCATGACTGGGGCGACGACGAGTCGGTGCAGATCCTGCGCAACGTGCGATCGGCGGCCTCCCCGGGCGCGGCGCTGCTGCTGATCGAGGCGGTCATCGAGGACGGCGACGCCGGATCCGCGGCCAAGTGGACGGACCTGGAGATGCTGGTGATCAACGACGGGCGCGAACGCACCGAAGGCGAGTACCGAAGCCTGTTCGAGCGGGCCGGCTTCGCGATGAGCGGCGTGGTTCGGACCGCGTCGCGATTCGGCATCATCGAGGGCCGCGCGGTCTGAGCGCCAACACCGCCGAGATCACGCCGCGGGTGCGCGGGACAGCCGCAAGCGTCGCGGCGCGGGGCGGCTCAGCCGCAGCGACTCCGGCAGCGCACCGACCGGCCGGGGCTCCGGGGCCGCCCAGATGTCGCCGTCCAGTTGACCGGGCAGCCCCGCCCGGCTCGCGATGAACACGGGACGTTCGCCGCGGGCGGCCTGCTGGTGGAAGTCGCGCAGCGCCGCGAACGCCCACTTGCCCAGCAGGCAGAGGGCGACCAGGTGGACGATGGCCATCATCGCCATCGCGAGGTCGGCGAGCGCCCACACCAGCGTCAGGGTGGACATCGCCCCGAACACGATGGCCACGAGGGTGACGACTTTGAGCGCGTTGATGGCGACGTGCCGCCCGCCCAGGAAGAACAGATTGGCCTCGGCGACCACGTAGTTGCTCAGCACCGAGGCGAACGCGAAGACGAAGACCACCGCGGTCATCAGCGCGGTGGTCCACGAGCCCAGCCCCGCGGCGATCGCCGACTCCGTCAGGCTGGCGCCGGCGATCGAGCCCGTGTGGGCCGGATCGTAGACCGAGGGGCCCGACATCAGCACGATGAACGCCGTCGCCGTGCAGATGACCATCGTGTCGACAAACACGGCCAGCGACTGAATGAGGCCCTGCTCCACCGGATGTGACACCGTTGCCGCGCCCGCGATGTTCGGGGAACTGCCCATCCCGGCCTCGCAGGCGAACAGTCCGCGCTTCACCCCGGTGAGCATCGCCGTCGCGATGCCGCCGGCAAAACCCCCTGCCATCTGGCGGATTCCGAACGCACCGCCGACGATCTCCTGGATCACCGTCGGCAACTGCGTGACGTTGACCGCCACGATCGTGAGCGCCAGCAGCGCATAGGCCACCGCCACGGCCGGGACCACCAGCTCGGCGAACCGGGCGACCCGGCGGACCCCGCCGAACAGGATCGGCGCCGCCAGGACAACCAAACCGACCGTTGTCCAACGGGTGTCGACGCCGTGCGACGACTTCAGGACACCGCTGATCGCGTTGGTCTCCACCATGTTGAAGGCCGTCGAGAACGCGAACACGAGTAGCACGGCGAACATGACGCCACCCACCCGCGAGCGCAGCCCCCGCTGGATGTAGAAAGCGGGGCCGCCGCGGAACGCGCCGTCGCCCGATCGGACCTTGAAGATCTGCGCGAGTGTGGCCTCGATCACCGCGGTCGCCATGCCCACGGCCGCCACCACCCACATCCAGAAGATCGCGCCGGGCCCGCCGACCGTCAGCGCGATGGCGACGCCGGCGATGTTGCCGGTGCCCACCCGGGACGCGAGGCCGACGCAGAACGCCTGGAACGAGGAGATCCCACCGTCTTGCCGATGGGACTTGCGGACCTGCCGGAGCATGCGTCCGAAATACCGGACCTGAATGAATCGGGTGCGGACCGTGAAATAAAGGCCGGCGCCGATCAAGAGATAGATGAGTACGTGCGTATTCAGGATGTAGCTGAGCGGATCGACCACCTGCGTCTGAAAGAACTCCAAGTTTCGAATCCTCGACTAAGACGTGGGCCGGCCGTTAATTGCTGCAGCGTATGGCCGAAATGTTTACGAAAGGTTTCGTTAACCCAGTCGTCGGTAGCGGCGCTGTAAAAACGGGATGACGTTATGCCCCGTCGCCGGGCTTGCCCGCGACCACCGCGAGCGCCTGCGGGCAGTACACGTTCGCGGCGATGGCGGTGAACCGGGCGGCGTTGTCCCCGTGCAGGCCCGGGTTGAGGTTCTGCACGGTCTTGACGACATCCACCATCTGCTTGCCCTGGTCGACCATCTTGCAGACCGATTTGCCGGCCGCGATGACGCGATCGGTGCCCTGGTAGGTGATGCCGGCCGCCTGCAGCGAGGCGAGGAAGGCGTCGTCGTTGCCGTCGGCGGAGGCGGGCACAGCCGCACCGATGAGGGCGGCGAGGACGGCCGGCGCCAGGAGGGCTTTCATAGCAGTCCGATGCTCTCAGAGTCCTGACCGGCGCGCATCTCATTCCCGGATTCCCGCACCGTCAACCCGTGGTTGACAACCGCGCCATCGTCAACCTAACGTTGACGCATGGCCGACTCGACGCGCATCGCCTACCCCGTCCGCCTTGACGAACTCATCGACGCCATCAAGCGGGTACACGCCGACGCGCTCGACCAGCTGGCCGACGCCGTCCTGGCCGCCGAGCACCTGGGCGAAATCGCCGACCACCTGATCGGCCACTTCGTCGACCAGGCGCGTCGCTCGGGAGCGTCGTGGACCGACATCGGCAAGAGCATGGGTGTCACCAGGCAGGCCGCCCAGAAGCGGTTCGTCCCCCGGGCCGAGGCCACCACTCTGGACCCCGAGCAGGGATTCGGGCGCTTCACCCCGCGGGCCCGCGGCGCCGTCGTCGCGGCGCAGAACGCCGCCCACGAGGCCGGCAATGGCGAGATCACTCCCGACCACCTGCTGCTCGGTCTGCTCAGCGACAAGGCCGCGCTCGCCACCGTCCTGCTGCACCTGCAGAAGGTGGACACCGAGGCCCTGCGCGCGTCCGTGAAGCTCCCACCGGCCGCCGGCGGGCCGCCCCAGCTCATCCCCTTCAGCGGCCCGGCCCGCAAGGTGCTGGAGCTGACCTTCCGGGAAGCGCTGCGGCTCGGCCACAACTACATCGGCACCGAGCACCTGCTGCTGGCGCTGCTCGAATCGGAAGACGACGGCGGACCGCTGCACCGGGCCGGCGTCGACAAAAGCCGCGTGGAGGTCGACATGACCGCCGCGCTGGAATCGCTGGCCGGCGGCAAGACGGTGGGTGCGGACGGCTGACCCCGTGTGGGATCATGCGAAGGTCCTGCGCGGGAGGAGCAAAGATGCACCGCTGGTTGATCGCCCTGTCCACCGCTCTCGTGGCCGGCGCGAGCGTCATCGCGGTGGGCATGGCCGCCCCCAGGGCTCACGCCGGTGACGCACCGATCGGTCACATCGGCGACACGTTGCGGGTGGACAACGGCACCTACATCGCGGACGTCACGGTCACCGGGGTGTCGCCCTGCGACCCACCGCCGGGATTCGGCTACACGCGCGAGGGCACCTTTCGGGGCTTCCCCGGCAGTTCCGTCGAGCGCGCGGACGTGGTGGTCCGCGCCATCCGCGTGCCCAACGCGTTCATCATGGGGAAAGACTTCAGCTTCACCGGGGTGACACCATTCGCCGACGCCTACAAGCCGAAGCCGAACGACGCACCCGACTCGCTGGACAATGTGCTGGTGAACGCCCCCAACGGGGCGATCGTGCGCGGCGAAGTCTATTGGGACGCCTACCGCGACCCGGTCTCCACCGTCGTCCTGCTGGATCGGACGACGGGCTATCACCTCGCCCAATGGAATCTTTGATCCGCGGCGAATCGCTGACACCTGCCGTCGACCTCGCCGCGCCGGGCTCCGTCGACACCGGCGAACTGGCGGCCGTTGCCGCACATACCTTTCCGTTGGCGTGCCCACCCGGGACGGCGGCTGAAAACATCGCGTCGTTCATCGAGGCCAACCTGTCCGCCGAGCGGTTCGCCGAATACCTGGCCGACCCGCGCCGGGCGATCCTCACCGCGAGACACGACGGCCGAATCGTCGGGTACGCCATGCTCGTTCGCGAAGGGGACACCGCCGAGCTGTCCAAGATCTATGTGTTGGCCGACTACCACGGCGCCGGCGTCTCGGCGGCGTTGATGGACCGCACCCTGGCCACCGCGAGAGGGTGGGGCGTCCGGCGCGTCTGGCTGGGGGTCAACCAGCAAAACCATCGCGCGCAACGCTTTTATACCAAGAGCGGGTTTGTGGTCGACGGCACCAGAACCTTTCGGGTGGGGACGCGCATCGAGGACGACTACGTCATGGTTCGCGTGCTTGCGCGGTGAGCGCCAGCAGCCGAGAGATGGCCCGCAAGTACTTCTTTCGGTATCCGCCGGCCAGCATCTCGGCGCTGAAGATGGTGTCCAGCGGTGCCCCGGACGCCGCCACCGGGATGCCGGCGTCGTAGAGCCGATCGGTCAGCGACACCACCCGCAGCGCCACGTTCTGGTCGTCGAGGCCGTGCACGCCGGTGACGAAGACGGCGGTCACACCCTCGATCAGGGTGAGATAGCGCGACGGGTGCATGGTGGCGAGGTGCGCGCACAACGCGTCGAAGTCGTCGAGCGTCGCGCCCGGGGTTCGGGCGGCGCGCGCCCCCACCTCCACGTCCGACAACGGCTGCGGCGCCGGCGGCAGGCCGCGGTGCCGGTAATCGGGGCCCTCTATCCGCACGGTGGTGAAAATGCTTGCCAGCGTGTTGATTTCACGCAGGAAATCCTGGGCGGCGAAGCGGCCCTCGCCGAGCTGCTCAGGCAGAGTGTTCGAGGTCGCGGCCACCGACACCCCGCGCTCGACCAGCGACGAGAGCAGGCGCGAGATCAGCGTCGTGTTGCCCGGGTCATCGAGCTCGAACTCGTCGATGCACACCGCGGTGTAATCGGCCAGCAGCTCAATGCATTCCGCGTAGCCGAACACCCCCGCGAGCTGGGTCAGCTCCCCGAACGTCGCGAACGCCTTGGGTGTCGGGGCCCCGGCCGCCCCCGGCCCGTCGCCGGGCAATTGGTAGTAGGCCGACGCCAGCAGGTGCGTCTTGCCCACGCCGAACCCGCCGTCCAGGTATAGCCCGACCCCGGGCAACACGGCCCGCTTGCCGAAGAGTTTCCGGCGGCCCGCCCGCCGCTCCACGGCCTCCCGGCAGAAGTCCTCGCACGCCGTCACCGCGGCCGCCTGCGTCGGCTCCGCCGGGTCGGGCCGATACGTCGTGAAACTCACGTCGGCGAACGTGGGCGGGGGGCGCAACTGCGCGATCAGCCGTTCGGGGGACACAGTCGGATGCCGATCCACCAGACGCGCCACGCGGCCGGAAGTGGACCCGTGCATGCCCGCACTGTAGCGCCGTGCTGCAATCGGTCCCATGCCCGACTCCGGGGCCATCCCCGAGACGCCGCCGCTGTCGCTGCTGGGGGCCGTACGGCCGCTCGACGCCGCCGCACTGCCCCCGCTGTACGACTACCCGGTGTCGCGCGAGATGTGGGTGCGCGCCAACTTCATCACCAGCCTGGACGGCGGGGCGACCGCGGACGGCACCAGCGGATCCATGGGCGGTCCCGGGGACCGCCTCATCTTCAACCTGCTGCGCGAACTCGCCGACGTCATCGTCGTCGGTGCGGGCACGGTCCGCATCGAGGGCTACTCGGGCGCGCACCTCAGCGTCCCGCAGCGCCAGCAGCGGCAGGCGCGCGGCCAGAGCGAGGTTCCGCAGCTCGCGATCGTCAGCGGGTCCGGTCACCTGGAACGCGAGATGGCGGTGTTCACCCGCACCGAGGTGCCGCCACTGGTGCTCACCTGCGCGACCGCCGTCGAGGAGACAAGCCGCAGGCTCGGCGGGCTGTGCGAGGTGGTCGACTGCTCGGGCGACGACCCCGGGCAGGTGGACGAGGCCGCCATCCTGGCGACCCTGGGCGGGCGGGGCATGCGCCGCATCCTCACCGAGGGCGGCCCGACGCTGCTGGGGTCGTTCATCCGGCGCGACCTGCTCGACGAGCTCTGCCTCACGATCGCGCCCTTCGTCGTCGGCGGCGCGGCCCGGCGCATCGCGGGGGGGCCGGGACAGCTGCTCACCCGGATGCGCTGCGCCCACGTCCTGTCCGACGACGCCGGCTACCTTTACACCCGATACGTCAAGGCCTAGCTACTGTGGTCGGCATGAGTCGCCAGATCACGCGCGCCGCCATCCTGCTGGCGGTGACGACCGTACTGGCCGGCTGCGTCCCGGGCCTGGCCGCGGACCCGCGCTTCGCCACCAATTCCGGGGCCCGCCCACAGGGGGTGCCCAGCGCCAAGCCACCCCCGAGCGGCCCGCCGCCGATCGCGGCACCGAAGAACGACCTGTCCTGGCACGACTGCACGGCGCGGGTCTTCGGCGACGCGGCCGTGCGCCCCGCGCCCGGCGTCCAGCTCGACTGCGCGAACTACGACACCGACCTGGACCCGGTCAATGGCGGATCGGGGAGCCTCACCATCGGCGTGGTCCGTGCCCGCTCGACCAAGACCCCGCGCGACGCCGGGCCGCTGGTCTTCACCACCGGCTCCGACCTGCCGTCGTCGGCGCAGCTGCCGGTGTGGCTCGCCGGCGCGGGCGCGGACGTCCTGCAGGCCCACCCCATTGTCGCCGTCGATCGCCGCGGGATCGGCATGTCCAGCCCGATCGACTGCCGCGACCGCATCGACCGCCAGGAGATGCGCGACCAGGCGCAGTTCCAGAGCGGCGACGACCCGGTCGCCAACCTCTCCGACGTCTCCAACACCGCCACCACGAACTGCACCGACGCCATCGCGCCGGGCGCGTCGGCGTACGACAACTCCCATGCCGCGTCGGACATCGAGCGGCTGCGCACCCTGTGGGACGTGCCGGCGGTCGCACTCATCGGGATCGGCAACGGCGCGCAGGTGGCCCTCACCTACGCCGCGTCGCGCCCGGACAAGGTCGCGCGACTGATCCTCGACTCCCCAGTGGCGCTGGGCGTCAGCGCCGAGGCGGCCGCCGAGCAGCAGGTCAAGGGCCAGCAGGCCGCGCTCGACGCGTTCGCCGCCCAGTGCGTCGCGGTGAACTGCCCGCTTGGCGCCGACCCCAAGGGGGCCGTCAGCCAGCTGCTGGCCGACGCCCGCGCCGGCAGGGGCCCCGGCGGTGCGTCGGTGGCCGAAGTGGCCGGCGCCATCACCGTCGCGTTGGGCTTCCCCACCGGCGGCCGCGTCGGCGCCACCAACAGCCTCGGGGCCGCGCTGGCGACGGCCCGCGCCGGTGACACCAACCAGCTGACGAACCTGATCAACCACGCCGACGCGGTGCAGGACTCCGACGGCCAGTTCGTCAACTCCTGCAGCGACGCGATCAACCGGCCGACGCCGGACCGGGTGCGCGAACTCGTCGTCGCCTGGGGCAAGCTCTACCCGCAGTTCGGCACCGTCGCCGCGCTCAACCTGGTCAAGTGCGTGCACTGGCCCAGCGGCTCGCCGCAGCCGGCGCCCAAGGACCTCAAGGTCGACGTTCTGCTGGCCGGGGTGCAGAACGACCCGATCGTCGGCAGTGAAGGGGTGGCCGCGACCGCGGCCACCATCATCAACGCCAACGCGGCGAGCAAGCGGGTGATGTGGCAGGGCATCGGACACGGCGCCAGCATCTACTCGGCCTGCGCGGTCCCCGCGCTCGTCGGCTACCTCGACAGCGGCAAGCTACCCGGGACCGACACGTACTGTCCCGCCTGAGTTTCGGAGTGGGGCGCCGGTGTACGGTGCGCTGGTGACGGCAGCTGACTCGACCCGAACCGGCTTGCGCGAGCGGGCGCTGGCCGCCTTTTCTCCCCGCACCGGCGCACCGAGCGCGGCGACCATCGTGCGCTCCGTCTTGTGGCCCCTGGCGATCATGTCGGTGCTGCACCGCAGCATCATCCTCACGCTCAACGGCAACATCACCGACGACTTCAAGCCCGTCTATCGGGCGGTGCTCAACTTCCGGCGCGGCTGGGACATCTACAACGAGCACTTCGACTACGTCGACCCGCACTACCTGTACCCGCCCGGCGGCACGCTGCTGATGGCGCCGTTCGGGTATCTGTCCTTCACGCCGTCGCGGTACCTGTTCGTGCTGATCAACACCGTGGCGATCCTCGTCGCCTGGTACCTGCTGCTGCGGATGTTCAAGTTCACCCTGTCGTCCGTGGCCGCGCCCGCCCTGCTGCTCGCCATGTTCTGCACCGAGAGCGTGACCAGCACCCTGGTGTTCACCAACATCAACGGCTGCGTGCTGCTCGCGGAGATGCTGTTCCTGCGCTGGTTGCTGGACGGGCGCGTCAGCCGCCAGTGGTGGGCCGGCGTCGCGATCGGGCTGACTCTGACGCTCAAACCCCTGCTCGGGCCGTTGCTGTTGCTGCCGCTGCTCAATCGCCAGTGGCGGGCGCTGGTGCCCGCCGTCGCGGTGCCGGTGGTGATCAACGTGGCCGCCTGGCCGCTGGTCAGCCACCCGATGGATTTCTTCACCAAGACGGTGCCGTACATCCTGGGCACGCGCGACTACTTCAACAGCTCCATCGAGGGCAACGGCGTGTACTTCGGCCTGCCCACGTGGCTCATCGTGTTCCTGCGAATCCTGTTCACGCTCATTGCGATCGGCGCCATGTGGCTGCTGTACCGCTACTACCGCACCCGCGACCCGCTGTTCTGGTTCACCAGCTCGTCGGGCGTGCTGCTGCTGTGGTCGTGGCTGGTGCTCTCGCTGGCCCAGGGCTACTACTCGATGATGCTGTTCCCGTTCCTGATGACCGTCGTCCTGCCCAACTCGCTGATCCGCAACTGGCCGGCGTGGCTCGGGGTCTACGGGTTCCTGGCGCTGGACGACTGGCTGATCTACCGGTGGATGAGGTACGGCCGCGCGTTGCACTACCTGAAGATCACGTACGGCTGGTCGCTCCTGCTCATCGTGGTGTTCACGGTGCTGTGCTTCCGCTATCTGGACGCCAAGGCCGAGGACCGGCTGGATGAGGGGATCGATCCAGCGTGGCTGACGGCCGGGCGCCGGCGCGCTAGCGTGGATGCATGAATCCGAAGCTGCAGCTGACCGATGCCGAGTGGCGCCAGAAGCTCACGCCCGAAGAGTTTCACGTGCTGCGCCAGGCCGGCACCGAGCGGCCCTTCACCGGTGAGTACACCGACACCAAGACCGAAGGCGTCTACCAGTGCCGCGCCTGCGGGGCCGAATTGTTCCGCAGCACAGAGAAGTTCGAGTCGCACTGCGGCTGGCCGTCGTTCTTCGACCCGGCGGACTCCGACGCGGTCATCCTGCGCCCCGACGACTCGATGGGCATGCGTCGGGTCGAGGTGCTGTGCGCCAACTGCCACAGCCACCTGGGGCACGTGTTCGAGGGTGAGGGTTACCCGACGCCCACCGATCAGCGCTACTGCATCAACTCGATCTCGCTGCGCCTGGTGCCGACGGGCTCATAGGGTTCGTTCCGCCGCGCCGTCGCGACACATAAACCACACATACGACTCGCCGACGGGCGTCGCAGACACTTATATCTCGCGAAGCTCGGGGCACCCGCGGTGGATCAGCGCGGCGCGCACGCGACGCACGACGTCCTCCGGCCTGTCCTCGGCGATCACCCGGATGACGATCCAGCCGAGTTCCTCCAGCTTGCGCGATCGCCACTGGTCCCGGGCGTACTGGCGGCGACTGGTGCGGTGGTGGTCGCCGTCGTATTCGGCGGCCACCCCGTACCGCTCCCAGCCCATGTCCAGCACGCCAACCGTTCGCCAGCCCTCGTTGATCGGTATTTGCGTGGCCGGGGCCGGCAACCCGGCGTCGACCAGCAGAAGACGCAGCCAGGTCTCCCGGGGCGACGCGGCGCCGGGATCGACGAGCGGCAGCGCCGCGCGCAGCCGCCGCAGGCCACGCGCACCCGGGTACCGCTCCGCCAGCCACAGCACGTCGTCCACGCGGAACGGGGTGGCCCGCATCAGCGCGTCGAGCCGCGCCACCGCCTCGCCGATCGGCGCCCTCCTGGCCAGGTCGTAAGCCGTCCGCACCAGGGTGGTCACGGGTAACCCAGAGACACGGGTGACCTCGTCGGGCCCCACCCGCAGGTTGCGGGTCAGCACGCCGACCGGCGCGTGCTGGTTTCGCCAAATCAACTCGACGGGCTCGTCGTCGTCGACCCAGCACGAGCCGTGCAGCGCCGCGGCGGCGAGTCCGGCCAGCACGCCGCGACGGCCCGACCACAGCCACGCGGCCGTCGAACGGGCGCGCAGCGACGGCGCGGCGTGACTCGGCAGATACACGTCGGGAAGGACTGCCCGGAACTCGGTCCGCAGCCGATACGGGGTAAGCCGGCCCTGCCGCACGGCCTCGCTGCCTTTGAACACGTCGCCCACAACCGAAAGACGTCGGTACCCGGCGCAGGGATCCACGAGACATAAACGGCTGCGTTGCTTTCCAGCGTGTCGTCGCAGACGTTTATGTGTCGCGGCGCCAAGGGGGCCCAGGGCGGCGCCAAAACGCCGCAAAAGCGGACGAGCCCGCCTCAGTCCACCCGCGTCGCGTGCACTTCCCAGAACGGGGCGTGCACCCGGCCATTAACCAGCCACGGCTCCATCGCCCGGAAGCGCTTCAGCATGTCCCCGGTCTGCTCGGCCATGCCGGCATTGCGCGCGGCCATCATCTCGATCTGCTCGGCGCTGATGTTGACCAGGTAGGTCGTGGGCCCCAGATACGTGATCTCCCACCCGCCGACCGGAAGCACGTCGCGAAAGTCGCTCTCCGACAACGACCGCATCATCGTGAAGCCGTTGACGTCGTGTTGGCCGAACTCGAACATGTACAGCCGCGCACCCGGTTTCGTCGCGCGGCGCAGCGCCTGCACGTACGACCTCTGCAGCTCGGGGTCGGTGCTGAACGTGTGGTAGAAGGCGCAGTCGACGACGGTGTCGAAGCGGCCCTCGAACCCCTCCAGTTTGGTGGCGTCGGCAAGCACGAAGTCGACCGAGACCCCGGCCTTTTCGGCGTTTGCCCGCGCCCGCTCCAAAGCGGTCGCGGAGCCGTCGATGCCGGTGGCGGCGTAGCCCTTCGAGGCGTAATAGATGGCGTGGTGGCCGGGCCCGGTGCCCGGGTCGAGCACCTCACCCTTGATGGCACCCACCGCCTCCAGCTGCTGGACCACCGGCTGCGGGCCGCCGATGTCCCACGGCGTGGCGGCCGGCAGCCCGTGCGACAGACGATCGTCGCGGTACATCTCCTCGAAGCGGGAGTGATCCGTCGGATCGAATGGCGTCGTCATGGCAGCGAGTTCACCAGCGGCTCGACCGGCACCCTCGGCCCGGTGAAGAACGGCGTCTCCTCGCGGGTGTGCCGGCGGGCGTCGGTGGCGCGCAACTCGCGCATCAGGTCGACGATGCGGTGCAACTCGGGGGCCTCGAACGCCAATAGCCACTCGTAGTCGCCCAGCGCGAACGCCGGCACCGTGTTGGCGCGGACGTCCTTGTACTCGCGGGCGGCCATCCCGTGCTCGGCGAGCATGCGCCGGCGCTCTTCGTCGGGCAGCAGATACCACTCGTAGGACCGCACGAAGGGATACACGCAGATGTAGGCGCCGGGTTCCTCGCCGGCCAGGAACGCCGGGATGTGGCTCTTGTTGAACTCGGCCGGCCGGTGCAGCGCCACGCTGCTCCACACCGGCGAACAGGCCCGCCCCAGCGCGGTGGTGCGCCGGAAGTCGGCGTAGGTCGCCTGCAGCGCCTCGACGCGTTCGGCGTGGGTCCAGATCATGAAGTCGGCATCGGCGCGCAGGCCCGCGACGTCATAGAGACCGCGCACCACCACCCCGCGTTCCTCTTGTTGCTTGAGGAACGTCGCCGCCTCGTCGACGACGCCGTGGCGCTCATCTCCGAGCGCGCCCGGCCGCACGGAGAAAACCGAGAACATCAGGTAGCGGATCGTCGCGTTGAGGGTGTCGTAGTCGAGCTTGGCCATGGAACCTATCGTGCCACTTTCGCATCGAGGGCCTCGACCGCGCGGCCGGCCGCCGCGACGCACGCCGGTACGCCGATGCCGTCGAGGTAGCTGCCGGCCACGGCGAGGGTCGGCGGCAACCCGGCGCGGACTTCGGCAACCAGGTCGGCATGCCCGGGCCCGTACTGCGGCATCGCGTCGACCCACCGCTGGACCCGGGCGTCCAGCGGCTCGACCGTCAGCCCGAACACGGCGGCCAGGTCGGCCACCGCCCAGGCGAGCAGGTCGTCGTCGAGGGTCTTCACCGCCACGTCGTCACCGAACCGCCCGTACGAGAGCCGCAGCAGCTGGGTGTGCCCGCCCGAGCCCCATTTGCGCGACGACAGGGTGATCGCCTTGGTCCGCAAGGGCTCGCCGCTGGCGACCAGCACGCCCGAACACTGCGGGAACGGCGTGTCACCGGGCACCGCCAGCGCTACCACCGCCGCCGACGCGGTCGCGATCCGGCCGGCCGCGGCGACCGTGCGCGGGGCGATCCCGCCGAGCAACGCCACGGCCCGGGCCGGCGGGACGGCCACGACCACCGCGTCCGCGCGCCACTCGGCGCCGGTGTCATCGATCAGCGACCAGCCGGATCCGGCCCGGGCGAGCCGGTCCACCGCGGCCCGCACCCAGCGCAGCCCGCTGCGCGCCATGAGCTCGTCGACCAGCACGCGATAGCCGCCGTCCAGCGCCCCGAACAGCGGGGCGCCGTTGGGCGGCGGCAACGCCCGCCGGACGGCGTCGGTCAGGCTCGCGGCCCCCCGATCGAGGGCCGCCGCCACGCCGGGGGCCGCCGCGCGCAGGCCGATTGTCGCCGCCGAGCCGGCGTAGACCCCGCTCAGCAGCGGATCCACGGACCGGGCCACCACCTGCTCGCCGAACCGGTCGCCCACGAGATCGGCGACCGACGGATCGCTGCCCGCGCGCCAGTCCAGCGGCCGCGCCGGTTCGTCCCGGATCCGCGCCACGGTCTCGTCGTCGACGAGACCGGCCACCGACGCCGCCGACGACGGCATGCCGACGACCGTGCCGGTGGGCAGCGGGTGCAACTCCCCCTGGCTGTAGATCAACGGCCGAGCGCCGGTAGAGACCCGTTGGCGTCCCGACAGGCCCAGCTCGGCCAGCAGCGTCGGCATCTCGGGCCGGCGCAGGATGAAGGCCTCGGCGCCGAGGTCCATCGGCTGCCCGCCGACCTGCTCGGTGCGCAGGATGCCACCCAGCCGGTCTCCCGGTTCGAACAGCGTGATGGTCGCGTCGGGGCCGACAGCCGCGCGCAGTCGATATGCCGCCGTCAGACCCGAGATCCCGCCCCCGACGATGCAATACGACCGGCTCATAGGGAGTGGACCAGGGACACCAGCTCGGTCAGCACGCCGGGGTCCGTTTCCGGCAGCACGCCGTGGCCGAGATTGAAGACGTGTCCGGCCGCGCCCGCGTCGACCGCGCGGCGCCCGTCGTCGACCACGGCCCGCGCGGCGCGCTCCACCACCGGCCAACCGGCCAGCACCACCACCGGATCGAGGTTGCCCTGCAGCGCGGTGCCGGGCGCCACGCGGGTGGCGGCGTCGGCCAGCGCGGTCCGCCAATCCACGCCGACGACCGTGGCACCCGCGGCCGACATCGCGCCCAGGAGTTCGGCGGTGCCCACCCCGAAGTGGGTCATGGGGACGCCGTACTCGGCCAGCGTGGCGAACACCCGCGCGCTGTGCGGCGCCACATGGGCGCGGTAGTCGGCCAGCGACAGCGCCCCGGCCCACGAGTCGAACACCTGGATGGCGTCCACCCCGGCGTCGAGTTGCGCCCGCAGGAAACCGACGGTGATGTCGGTCAGCTTCTCCAACAGCGCATGCCAGCTGTCGGGTTCGGCGAGCATCATCGCCTTGGTGCGGGCGTGGTGACGACTGGGCCCCCCCTCGATCAGGTAGGACGCCAGCGTGAACGGCGCGCCGGCGAACCCGATCAGCGGCACCTCACCCAGGGCGGCCACCAGCAGGCTGACCGCGTCCGCCACCGGCTGGACGCGCTGTGCGTCGAGGGGTTTCAGCGCGTCGACGTCTGCCGCGGTGCGCACCGGCGACGCGATCACCGGCCCGACGCCCGCGACGATGTCCAGGTCGACGCCGGCGCCGAGCAGCGGAACCACGATGTCGGAGAACAGGATCGCCGCGTCGACGTCGTGGCGGCGCACCGGCTGCAAAGTGATCTCGCAGACCAGCTCGGCGTCGAAGCAGGCCGCGAGCATGTCGGTCTGGGCCCGCAGCTCGCGATACTCCGGGAGCGATCGTCCGGCCTGCCGCATGAACCACACCGGGATCCGGGCGGGCTTGCGGCCGGTGACGGCGGCCAGGTAGGCCGACTCCGGAAGGTCGCGACGAGTAAGCGTGGGGCTGTCCATCGTCCTCAATGCTGCCACGTGGGTGCCGCTGCGTAGTATCGACGACCGTGCCAGTCAACGAGCCCCCGGTGGATTACGCCGAGTTCCCCAGCCTGCGCTGCGAAGTGGGCGACAACGGCATCCTGACGCTGGTGCTCGACTCCCCCGGACTCAACTCCGTCGGCCCGCAAATGCACCGGGACCTGGCCGACGTCTGGCCGGCCATCGCCCGCGACCCCGCCGTGCGGGTGGTCCTGGTCCGCGGCGAGGGCAAGGCCTTCTCGTCCGGCGGCAGCTTCGACCTGATCGCCGAGACCATCGGCGACTACGAGGGCCGGATCCGCATCATGCGGGAGGCGCGCGACCTGGTGCTCAACATGGTCAACTTCGACAAGCCGGTGGTCTCGGCGATCCGGGGACCGGCCGTCGGGGCGGGCCTGGTGGTCGCGCTGCTCGCCGACATCTCGGTCGCGGGCCGCACCGCGAAACTCATCGACGGGCACACCAAGCTGGGCGTCGCGGCGGGCGACCACGCCGCGATCTGCTGGCCCCTGCTGGTCGGGATGGCCAAGGCGAAGTACTACCTGCTGACCTGCGAGACGCTGCTCGGCGATGAGGCCGAGCGCATCGGCCTCGTGTCCACCTGCGTCGACGACGACGACGTCCTGCCGACCGCCACCCGGCTCGCCGAGAACCTGGCGCAGGGCGCGCAGAACGCGATCCGCTGGACCAAGCACAGCCTGAACTCCTGGTACCGGATGTTCGGGCCCACCTTCGAAACGTCGCTCGGCCTGGAATTCCTCAGTTTCAGCGGCCCGGACGTCCAGGAGGGACTCGCGGCGCACCGGGAGAAGCGCCCCGCCCGGTTCACCGGAGGAAGTACCCCCTGAGCAGGCACTTCGGCCTCAGCAAGGCCCCGGTGGGCCCGGATAACGGCTTGGTCGCGACGGGTGCCCGAATCGGCGCGCCTGTTTCGGCGTGTCCACCGATGGGTCTACCGTCGGACGCTGTGAGCTCACTCGAACCGGCCCCCTTCCGCGAGGCGGTGGCGGCGATGAACGCCGTCACCCCGCGGCCGGAGATCGAGCTGGGGCCGATCCGCCCGCCGCAGCGCCTGGCGCCCTTCAGCTACGCGCTGGGGGCCGAGGTGAAGCACCCCGACCTCGAAATCATTCCCGAGCGCTCCGAGGGTGACGCCTTCGGCCGGCTCATCCTGCTGTACGACCCCGACGGCGCCGACGCCTGGGACGGCACGCTGCGGCTGGTCGCCTTCATCCAGGCCGACCTGGATCCCAGCGAAGCCGTCGATCCCCTGCTGCCCGAGGTGGCCTGGAGCTGGCTGCACGACGCGCTCGAGGCGCGCACCGAGCGCGTCACGGCGCTGGGCGGCACCGTCACCGCCACCACGTCGGTGCGCTACGGCGACATCTCCGGGCCGCCGCGCGCCCACCAGCTCGAGCTGCGGGCGTCGTGGACGGCCACCACCCCCGACGTCGGCGCGCACGTCGAGGCGTTCTGCGACGTGCTCGAGCATGCCGCGGGCCTGCCGCCGGCCGGGGTCACCGACCTCAGCTCGCGCTCCCGCGCCTGACATGAGCGAACCGGACACCCGCGACCAAGGCAGCACCGACCCCGAGACACCCCCGCCCACACCGCTGCTGTACCCCGCCAAGGGACTCCCCGATCTATCGGTGAGCGTCCCCGAGATCGAGGCCGCCGCGGGGCTGCTGGCAGGTGGCCACGGACCGTTCGCGGTGGACGCCGAGCGCGCGTCGGGCTTCCGCTACTCCAACCGGGCATACCTGATCCAGATCCGGCGCGCAGGCGCCGGCACCGTCCTCATCGACCCCGTCAGCCACGGCGCCGACCCGTTGACCGCGCTGCGGCCCGTCGCCGAGGTGCTCGGCGACGACGAGTGGATCCTGCACTCCGCCGACCAGGACCTGCCGTGCCTGGCCGAACTCGGCATGCGCCCGCCCGCCCTCTACGACACCGAACTCGCCGGGCGGCTGGCCGGGTTCGACCGGGTGAACCTCGCGACCATGGTCGAGCGGCTGCTGGGTTTCGGGTTGGCCAAAGGCCACGGGGCCGCCGACTGGTCCAGGCGCCCGCTGCCGGATGAGTGGCTCAACTACGCCGCCCTGGACGTCGAGCTGCTGATCGAGCTGCGCGCGGCGATCTCCGAGGTGCTCGCCGGCCAGGGCAAAACCGATTGGGCCGCACAGGAATTCGACTACCTGCGCACGTTCAAGACGGGGGACGTCTTGAGGGACGGCGCCGCGCGGCGGGACCGCTGGCGCCGGACGTCGGGGATCCACCGGGTGCGCGACCGGCGCGCCCTGGCCGCGGTCCGCGAGCTGTGGACGACGCGCGACCGGATCGCCGAACGCCGCGACATCGCGCCCCGCCGCATCCTGCCCGACTCCGCCATCATCGACGCCGCGGTCGCCGACCCGAAAACCATCGAGGAGCTGGTCGCGCTGCCGGTGTTCGGCGGGCGCAACCAACGGCGCAGCGCGGCGACCTGGCTGGCGGCCCTCGAAGCCGCCCGGAAGAACCCGAGCCCACCCGAGGAGGTCGAGCCGCCGAACGGGCCGCCCCCGGCGGCGCGGTGGAGCAGGCGCAAACCGGAGGCGGCGGCCCGGCTCGAGGCCGCGCGGGCCGCGCTGTCCGAGGTGTCGGAGCGGGTCGGGATTCCCACCGAGAACCTGGTTTCGCCCGACCTGGTGCGGCGGCTGTGCTGGGACTGGGAGGACGCGCCCGACCGGGCAGGCGCCGTCGACGCGTTCCTGCGCGCCGGCCACGCGCGGCCATGGCAGCGCGAGCTCGTGGTCGGGGCGCTGGCCGAGGCCCTGCGGCCACCGGATGCGCCGGACGAGTGAGGGCCCGCCGACGTCGATCTCGGCGCCCGGCCCCTGCTAGTCGAGGGCCTCGCGGATCTCGGTCTTCGATTCGTAGCTGCCCAGCGCGGCAACCCAACCCGTGATCCGGCGGGCGACGTCCTGGTCGGTCAGCCCGAGGTCGGACAGCAGCTCACCGCGGGACGCGTGCTCGAAGAAGTCCTGCGGCAGCCCGACGTCGCGGCACGGCGTGTCGATCTCGGCGCGCCGCAGCGCGCCCGACACCGCCGAGCCCACCCCGCCGTTGACGCCGTTGTCCTCGCACGTGACGACCAGCTTGTGCTGCGCCGCCAAGTCGACGACGGCGTCGGACACCGGCAGCACCCACCGCGGGTCGATCACGGTCACGCCGATGCCCTGGTTGTGCAACCGCTTGGCCACCTCCAGCGCCATCGACGCAAACGCGCCGACCGCCACCAGCAACACGTCGTGGTTCAACCCGGCGGCCGGCACCGCGAGCACGTCCACGCCCGACCGCCGCTCCAGGGCCGGGATGTCTTCACCCACATCGCCTTTCGGGAACCGCAGCGCAGTGGGACCGTCGTTGACATCGAGCGCCTCGCCCAGTTCCTCCCGCAGCCGGGTCGCATCGCGCGGCGCGGCGACCCGCATGCCCGGCACGATGCCCAGCACCGAAAGGTCCCACATGCCGTTGTGACTGGGGCCGTCCGAACCGGTGATGCCGGCGCGGTCGAGCACCATCGTGACGGGCAGCTTGTGCAGCGCGACGTCCATCATGATCTGGTCGAAGGCGCGATTGAGGAACGTCGAATAGATGGCGACCACCGGGTGCATGCCGCCCATCGCCAGCCCCGCGGCCGACGTCAGCGCGTGTTGCTCGGCGATGCCGACGTCGAACAGGCGATCGGGGAACTGCTGCCCGAACGGCGTCAGCCCGGTGGGACCTGGCATCGCCGCGGTGATGGCCACGACGTCCCGGCGCTTGCGGCCGTAGCCGATGAGCGCGTCGGAGAACGTGGCGGTCCAGCCGGGGGCGGCGACCTTGGTGGCCCGGCCGGTGACGGGGTCGATCACGCCGCAGGAGTGCATCTGCTCTGCCTCGTCGTCCTCGGCCGGCGCGAAGCCCATGCCCTTGCGGGTGACGACGTGCACGATCACCGGGCGGCCGAAGCCGCGGGCGTGCCGCAACGCGGCCTCGACGGCGCGCTCGTCGTGCCCGTCGACGGGGCCGACGTACTTGAGCCCGAGGTCGGTGAACAGCAGCTGCGGCGACAGGGAGTCCTTGATACCGGCCTTGACGCTATGCATGAAGCGGTACGCGAGCTTGCCGACGACCGGGACGGCGCGGACGGCCTCTCGGCCCTTGGCCAGGGCCTGCTCGTAGGCCGGCTGCAGCCGCAGGGAGGCCAGGTGGTCTGCGACGCCGCCGATCGTGGGTGCGTAGCTGCGCCCGTTGTCGTTGACCACGATGATCACGGGCCGCTTCGACGCGGCGATGTTGTTCAGCGCCTCCCAGCACATGCCGCCGGTGAGCGCGCCGTCCCCGACCACCGCGACGACGTGCCGGTTGCGGTGCCCGGTCAGCTCGAACGCCTTGGCCAGGCCGTCGGCGTAGGACAGCGCGGCGCTGGCGTGGCTGGACTCCACCCAGTCGTGCTCGCTCTCGGCGCGCGACGGATACCCGGAGAGACCGCCCTTTTTGCGCAGGGTTTCGAAGTCTTGGGAGCGCCCGGTCAGCATCTTGTGCACGTAGGCCTGGTGGCCGGTGTCGAAGATGATCGGATCGTGCGGCGAGTCGAACACCCGGTGCAGCGCGAGCGTCAACTCGACGACGCCCAGGTTGGGTCCGAGGTGTCCCCCGGTGGCAGCGACCTTGTGAATCAGGAACTCGCGGATCTCGGCGGCGAGAGCGCGCAGCTGCTGTTGGGAAAGGTGCTGCAGATCGGCGGGGCCGCGGATCTGTTCCAGCATCCCGATAGTCTACGCAGCGACCGCGGGGGTGGCAGGGAGGCGACCGGAAGCACCCGGCCTACCTCGAGCCGAACAGTTCGGCCAGGGTGTCGTGGAGTTCGGGGTCGGCCAGGATGACGACCTCGTCGCCGGCCTGAAGTTCGGTGTCGCCGCGCACCGGCACCAGGCCGGTGGTGCGGACCACGATGCTGACCCAGATGTCGCCGACGCGGTCGCTGACCCCCTCGACCGTGCACCCCTCGGCGGCGGACCCCGAGGCGACGTTGAAGCGATGGACGCCCTCCGGTTCGTCCGCCAGCCGGACCCCTATCGCCCAGGGCTGGGTCTCCACGGTCCGCATCGGGAGGCGCAGCAGCCGGGCGACGCCGGGCACCGCGCTGCCCTGCACCAGCACCGAGAAGATGACGACCACGACCACCACGCCGTACAGACGCTCGGCGTCCGGGATATGCGCTGCCCGCAGGAACTCGCCGAGCAGGATCGGCACCGCCCCCTTGAGCCCGGCGAACAGGATGAAGAGGCGTTCGTTTCGCCTGAGTCGCACGCCGACCAGGCAGGCGCTCACGGCCGCCGGGCGAATCAGCGCCGTCAGCGCCGCCCCGAGAACGACGCCGGGAATCCACACGTCGGGATGGGTGAGCACGTTGAGGTCGACGGTCAACCCCAGAATGGCGAACGCGACGATCTCGGCCAATCCGGCCAGGGCGGCGTGGAATCTCTTGATCTCCGGCTTGTAGGGCGCGCGCGCGTCACCGATCACGATGCCGGCGACGAACACCGCCAGAAACCCCGACCCGTGCGCAAGCGTGGCGATGCCGTACAGCATCAGGCTGGAGGCCAGCGTCCGCAGCGAGTAGAGGCCCTCGCTCGGCAACGCCACGCGACGCATGAAGACGAGCAGGGCGCGGCCGCCGACAACCCCGACGGCAAGGCCGACCGCCATCTGCAGCGCGAACTGTGCCCCCACGCCGGCGAACCCGGCCGCGCTGAGGCCACCAGCGGCGATCAGGCTGGACATCAACGCGATGCCCACCGGATCATTGGCGCCGGACTCGCCCTCCAGGATGGTGCTGCTGCGACCCCTGATCTCGCGTTTGCCCAGCACCGAGAAGACCACGGCCGGATCGGTGGGAGCCACCGCGGTGGCGACGAGGACCGCGGGGAACCAGCCGACTCCGCACCCGTAGTGCAGCATCAGCGCGGCGCCGGCGGCGGTGAGCGCGGTGCCCACGACGCCGACCGACAGGATCGGCACCACCGCCGCGCGGAAACGCGAAGGCCCGATGTGCATTCCGCCGTCGAACAAGACCAGCACCAGCGCGATGGTGATGACCCGTTCCACGATCCGTTCGGACGGTGACTGCACCGCGGGCACGGCGTGCACCACCAGTGCAGTGCCGACCAGCACGAGCAGCGGCACGGGAATCTTGACCCGCTCGGTCAGGCGGTTCGCCAGCACCGCGACCAAACCGACCGCGCTGGAAAACAGGATGATCAGGGCGTAGCGAAGGCTGTCGTTCACGATCGCGGCAACCGGGTACGGGCGAACACGTGCCATGCGGGCAGCCGGTCGACGATGGGGGGCACTCCAGCCTTTCGATGGATCGACAGGGACATCGAGAACATCGCCGACCAGACTTCCCGGCACACCGCGACGGAGTCTAGCCGCTCGCACCTCGCTAAGCGCGTGTCAGCAGCGCGACGGCCTCGGTGTGATGGGTGAGCGGGAAGGCGTCGAACACCCTGATCTTCTCGACGGCGTAGCCGTGGCCCAGATACAAGCCGACGTCGCGGGCGAAAGATGCCGGCTCGCAACCGATGTGCACCACGCGCGGCACCTGGGCCGCCGCCAGCAGGTCGATCACCTCGCGCCCGGCGCCCGCCCGCGGCGGATCCAGGACCGCCACGTCGGCGCCGGCTCGGCGGCCCGTCAGCGCCCGCCGCACCGAATCCGTCACGACCTCCACGTGCGGCATGTCGGCCAGGGCGATCCGGGCGGCCCGCGACGCGGCGCGCGACGTGTCGACGGTCAGCAACCGCCCGGACTCCCCCACCGCTTCGCCGAGCGCGGCGGCGAAAACGCCGGCGCCGCCGTAGAGATCCCAGACCGTCATACCGGTGGTCGGCTGTGCCCAGTCGGCTACCAGGCCGCTGTACACCCGAACCGCGTCCCGATGCGCCTGCCAGAACGCGGTAACCGGAACCCGCCAGGTGCGCCCACCCACCCGCTGGGCGGCCTCGTAGGCGCCTTCGACGACCGTGGTCGCGGTGCGGCGGCCCTGACGCAGCGTCCGCACCACGTGGCGCTCGCCGTCGTCGCCCACGGCCACGTGCAGTTGCGCGCCCGGCGGCCAGTGGGGACCGGCCAATCCGTCGAGCATGCCGTCCGGCAGCTGGGCACAGCGCAGGTCGGTCACCAGCTCGTCGCTGTGGTAGCGGTGGAAACCCGGCCGACAGTCGGCGCCCACGTCCAGCCGGACCCGCGTGCGCCATCCGGTGGGAGGCGAATCGGCCAACGGCTCGGCCTCACCGCTCCACTGGTGACCGCCGAGCCGTTGCAGCTGGTTGGCCACGACTTGGGCCTTGAACGCCCGGGCCGCTTCCGGCGCGGCGAAGGCCAGGTCGCAGCACCCCGCTCCGTCCACGCCGGCGATCGGGCACAGCGACTCGGTTCGGTCGTCCGACGGCTCGAGCACCTCGATCGCCTCGGCGTGCCAGTACGACCCGCGTTCGGCGGTGACGCGCACCCGCACCAGCTCGCCGGGCAACGCGTAGCGGACGAACACCACCCGGCCCTCGTGGTGCGCCACGCAGCTGCCGCCGTTGGCGGGGGCGCCGGTCACCAGGGTCAGTTCGGGCGTCGGCTGCACGCTCAATCGAAGATTCCCCGACGGGCATCGCCGGGCGCCGCATGGTGCTCGAACGTCTTGAGCCGCTCCGACGAATTCAATTGCCATGGAACCGAAGTCACCATGACGTTGGGCATGAACAGCAGCCGGCCCTTGAGCCGCAGCGCGCTCTGGTTGTGCAGCACCTGCTCCCACCAGTGGCCGACCACATACTCGGGGATGAAGACCGTGACCACCGTGCGCGGGGACTCCTTGCTGACCCGTTTCACGTAATCCAATATGGGACGGGTGATTTCGCGGTACGGCGAGGCGATGACCTTGAGCGGCACGCTGATATCGCTCTCCTCCCACTTCTGCACCAGCTCGCGCGTCTCCGCGTCGTCGACGCTGACCGTGAGGGCCTCGAGCGCGTCCGGCCGGGTGGCGCGCGCGTACGCGAGCGCGCGCAGCGTCGGCAGGTGCAGCTTCGATACCAGGACCAGTGCGTGGTTGCGGCTGGGCAGCACCACGTCGTGCTGGGCGGCCTCCTGCTCCTCCAATTCGTGGCTGACGGTGTTGTAGTGGCGGTGAATCATTTTCATGATGATGAACAGCAGGCTCATCGCGAACAGGGCGATCCACGCCCCCGCGACGAACTTGGTGACCAGGACCACCAGCAACACCGCGCCGGTGGAAAGCAACCCGACGGTGTTGACCACCCGCGAGCGCATCATCTGCCGCCGCGTCCGCGGATTGGTCTCGGTGCGCAGCAGCCGGGTCCAGTGCCGGACCATGCCGATCTGGCTCAGCGTGAACGAAATGAACACGCCGACGATGTAGAGCTGGATCAGCGCGGTCACCTCGGCGCGGAACGCGATGATCGCCAGGAGGGCCGCCCCCGACAGGAACAGGATGCCGTTGGAGAACGCCAGCCGGTCGCCGCGCGTGTGCAGCTGCCGGGGCAGGTAGCTGTGCTGCGCCAGCACCGAGCCCAGCACGGGGAACCCGTTGAAGGCGGTGTTCGCCGCCAGTACCAGGATGAGGGCGGTCACCGTCGCGATGAGCAGGAACCCGATGTGGAAGCTGCCGAACACCGTTTCCGCCAGCTGGGTGACCAGCGTCTTCTGGTAGTAGTTCGGCGGGGCGCCCACCAGCTGGCGGGCCGGGTCGTCGACCAGCTGCACCCCGATTTTCTCGGCCAGCACGATGATGCCCATCAGCAGGGTGACCGCGATGCCGCCCAGCATCAGCAGGGTCGTTGCGGCGTTGCGCGACTTGGGCTTCTCGAACGCCGGCACCCCGTTGCTGATCGCCTCGACCCCGGTCAGCGCGGCGCACCCGGAGGAGAACGACCGCGCCACCAGGAACGCCAGCGCGAAGCCGACGACCTGGCCGTGCTCGGCATGCATCTGGAACGCGGCGGATTCGGCTCGCAGCGGGTTGCCGAGCACGAAGATCCGGAACAGGCCCCAGCCGATCATGATGAAGACCCCGACGATGAAGGCGTAGGTGGGGATCGCGAAGGCCACCCCGGACTCGCGGATGCCGCGCAGGTTGAGCCCCATGACGAGCAGGATCGACACCACGCAGAACAGCACCTTGTGTTCGGCGACGACCGGGATGGCCGAGCCGATGTTGGACATCGCCGAGGCGGTCGAGACCGCAACGGTGAGAACGTAATCCACCATCAGCGCGCTCGCGACCACGAGGCCGGCCGTGTCGCCGAGGTTGGTGGTGACCACCTCGAAGTCACCGCCGCCCGACGGGTAGGCGTGCACGTTCTGCCGGTAGCTGGCCACCACGACGAGCATGACCGCGGCCACCGCAAGGCCGATCCACGGCGTCAGCGCGTAGGCGGTCACCCCCGCCACCGAGAGCATCAGGAAGATCTCTTCCGGTGCATAGGCCACCGACGACAGCGCATCGGAGGCGAACACGGGCAAGGCGATCCGCTTGGGCAGCAGCGTGTGGCTCAACCGGTCGCTGCGAAACGGCCGACCGATCAGCAACCGGCGCGCGGCCGTTGAAAATTTGGACACGAGAGCCAAGGGTAAGCCCATCCCGGGTTGCCGGTAGCGTTCCGTAGGCGAGAATGTTGCTGAACCAAATCGGCTGGCCAACCGGGGTTGCCGATCCAGTCACACGAGTAGGACCAGCCGAGAGGACCTGAAGTGCGGGTGGTTGTGATGGGTTGCGGCCGGGTGGGGTCGTCATTGGCCGACGGCCTGTCCCGAATTGGCCACGACGTTGCGGTGATCGACCGTGACAGCTCCGCCTTCAACCGCCTCAGCGCGGAGTTCGCCGGCGAGCGGGTACTGGGCCAAGGATTCGACCGGGACGTCCTGCTGCGGGCGGGCATCGAGGAAACCGATGCCTTCGCCGCGGTCTCCTCCGGAGACAACTCCAACATCATCTCGGCCCGGCTGGCGCGGGAGACCTTCGGCGTCAGGCGCGTGGTCGCCCGCATCTACGACGCCAAACGCGCCGAGGTGTACGAACGCCTGGGCATTCCGACGATCGCCACCGTGCCGTGGACCACGGACCGCCTGCTCAACGCGTTGACCCGGGAAAGCGAAACCGCCAAGTGGCGAGATCCGACCGGCACCGTCGCCGTGGCCGAGCTCGACCTGCATGAGGACTGGGTCGGGCACCGGGCCACCGACCTCGAGCAGGCCACCGGCGCGCGGGTGGCGTTCCTGATCCGGTTCGGCACCGGTGTGCTGCCCGAGCCCAAGACGGTGATCCAGGCCGGCGATCAGGTCTACATCGCCGCGATCTCCGGCCGCGCCGCCGAGGCGGTGGCCATCGCCGCGCTACCACCCAGTGAGGACCTCGAGACGGGACCGCGCAAATGAGAGTTGCTGTGGCCGGGGCCGGCGCGGTCGGTCGCTCCGTCACCCGAGAACTCGTCGGCAACGATCACGAGGTGACGCTCATCGAGCGCAACCCGGACCACGTCGACGTCGACGCCATCCCGGCCGCGCACTGGCGGCTAGGTGACGCGTGCGAGCTGAGTCTGCTGGAGTCGGTCCACCTGGAAGAGTTCGACGTGGTCGTCGCCGCGACCGGCGACGACAAGGCCAACGTGGTGCTCAGCCTGCTGGCCAAGACCGAGTTCGCGGTGCCGCGGGTGGTCGCCCGGGTCAACGATCCCCGCAACGAATGGCTGTTCACCGACGCGTGGGGCGTCGACGTGGCGGTGTCCACGCCGCGCATGCTGGCCTCCCTCATCGAGGAGGCCGTCGCCGTCGGTGACCTGGTGCGGCTCATGGAGTTCCGCCGGGGTCAGGCCAACCTGGTCGAGATCACCCTGCCCGATGACACGCCGTGGGGCGGCAAGCCGGTGCGCCGGCTGCAGCTGCCCAGGGATGCCTCGCTGGTCACGATCCTGCGGGGCCCGCGGGTGATCGTGCCCGAGGCCGACGAGCCGCTGGAGGGCGGCGACGAGCTGCTGTTCGTGGCGATCGCCGAGGTCGAAGAGGAACTGCGCGACCTGCTCTTGCCGCATGCCGCGCCCGCCGCCGACTGAATGTACTGGGTAATAAGGCCGGTGGCGGGCGTGTCGGGTTGCCGGAAGTCTGCGGTCAGGCCTCGCCGAGGCCCTGCCCGCTCCAGGGTTGCCAGCCCGGTGTCCGGGCGGTGTCCTGCATCTGGTTCCACAACACGTGGTGCTCCACTTGGCGGAAGACGTGCGCCGTCGAAGCGCTGCGACGTCACAGCGCTCCCACCGATCAGCCGCCTGCCACCAACCGCATGACCGGGTACAACTGGCAGCGAGTTGAAGGGCGCACCCACAGCAGGTAGGGCCTGCGTCAGGCCGTCCCGTCGGTGACCACCGGGCGCCAGGTTGGGTGGCCATCGACCACGTCGACCCGACCGAAGGCAACGTCGGCGAAGTGCAACCCGAAACCAAGTGTGTCCGGTTGTGCGAGACGTCCCAGCATGCTGCGACGAGTCTCTACCGCTTGGGCGTGGTCGAGGTCCATCGCGTCTGCCCACTCGGGATGCTCGATGTGGGCTGGTGAGTGAAATGTGTCGCCGAATGCGATTAATGTTATTCCAGCAGAATAAATTTCGTATATGGCGTGGCCAGCAGTGTGGCCCGGGTGCAAACGCAGCACCACCCCGGGCTTCACGGGCTCGCCGTCGGCCAGGATCCGCAGCCGCGGTTTCAGAGCGTCGATGACCGCCTGGCTCGGGCCGGTAAAAGGGTGAGCACCGTGGTCGGCCTCCTCGCGAGTCACGACGACTTGGGTGTGTCCCAGCGGAGGCTCACCGGTCAGGGGGTCGACGACGGTGGCCAACCAACCTGTGTGGTCGGTGTGCAGATGAGTAAACGCAACGGTGTCCAGTTGGCTGTGGTGTACACCCAGCGCTGTCAGGGAACGCAGAAGATCGCCCGCCACGATGGCGCCAAAGGCGCCGTCAGGACTAGGCTGCGTCAAAATCGGTCCCATGCCCGTGTCGATGAGAACACGGTGCTGGCCATTCTCGACGAGCAACCCTCCTGCGCCGAGCGTCAAAAACCCTTCGTCGTCGAGGTATTCGGGATGTTCGCGCCAGTACTCCTCACCGCTATCGGGAAATAGGGTTGTGGGTGCGAGCTTCGAGCTGCCGTCCACTACATAAGAAGCGCGTACAGAACCGAATGAGACCGACCGAACACGCGGCCGCTCGTGCCACCGCGCCGACGCAACGAGGCTCTCATCGATGAAGGCGTGAGCCATATTTGCTCCCTGCTACGACCCGCGGCGGCGATGTTACCGCCGGAAGGGCCACATCTGCGTTGCTCACCATGCTGAGCTCCACTTCGATTCAGCGGCGACGGGAAACCGTCGTCAAGAGCACACCTTATGGCCCGGCGACATAACGGTGTCCACCATTATCATCAACTCTATCCTAGTTGTATATGAAGCGCTATGCTGGTGTGTGGCTCAACGCTGCGAAGAGCAGCGCGGGCGGAAGCGAACGCCTCTTGGGCAGAGGGGGATTGCATGAATCCAAGTCGGTCGCCAGGGGTGCGCGGTATCGGCTTCGTCGGCCTAGGCGACATGGGCGGCCCGATAGCACGCCGTATCGCCGCCGCAGGGCATACGCTAACGGTGTGGGCGCGACGGCCATCGTCTTTGGCGGAATTGGGTTCCGAAAGCTACCAGGTCGCGGCGTCATTGACGGACCTGGGTCGCGGGCGCGACCTGGTGGGACTGTGCGTCTTCGGCGACGAGGATGTGCGGGAGGTGGCCGCGGCGCCCGACGGCCTACTGACATCGATGTCGCCAGGATCGGTGCTGCTTATTCACAGCACCGTGTCGGCCGAGCTGTGTATCGAATTGGCGTCCGTCGCGCGCGAACGTGACGTGCATGTCGTTGATGCGCCCGTAAGCGGTGGGCGAGCGGCCGCAGTGCGCGGTGAACTGACCATCATGGTGGGTGGGGAAAAGACGCTCTCGCCGCGGGTGATGCCGGTCTTGGAGGCCTATGGCAAGGTGATCCGATGGATGGGTCCGCTGGGCTCCGGCCAGGTGACCAAGGCCCTCAACAACGTCTTGGGGTTCGGGACCGGGGAGCTGGCGAATCTCGCCATCGAGACAGGCGTAGCGCTCAAGCTCGACCTTAACGCCTTAATCGACGTCCTCACCACGGGCAGTGCCGGGAGCTTCGCGCTGAATTCGCTGGTCGATACGCTGATGAAGGATCCCGAGTTCGCAATGCACGCAGCCAAGATGGTCGAGAAAGACACCCGCCTCTTTCAGCAGGCATGCCGACAGCATGGCGTAATGCAAACCAAACTCGAAGACCTCGCGGTCGATCGAATCACTCACATCACGCCCCGAATACAACAGTTCGGGCCCAGCCCCGCCTCCGTGAACCGGTGACCGGATGGCTGAACAACCGGGCCGCAGGCCCCGCGCCGGCATGCGCGTCACGGAGTCATGAACGCCTTCGCAAAGTCGTCCATAGCAGTCATTTTCCCGACGAGCGAATCAATTCGGTCGTTCGGGAAGATCGTCCACGGCGCCACCATCAGGCCGGTGACACCGAGATCGGCCACCTTGCTCAAAGTGTCGGGGTTGTGGTCACGCTTGCCGAGTGAGATCAGGATGTCGAACGGCATGCCTTCACGCCCGGCGTCGGCGCGGTATTCCTTCAGCCGGTCCACGATGGAGATCAAGCCGTCTGGGGTGAACCGTGACGCACCGAGCCAGCCGTCACATCTGCTGGCGGCTCGACGTAGCGCCGACTCCGAGTGGCCTCCCGCGATCAACGGGATCGACTCCGGCGGGAATGGCCGCATCGAGATGTTGGTGAAGTTGTAGAACTCGCCGTGGTGACTGACCCGCTCGCCGGTCCACAGCTTTTTTAGGACGTCCAGCATTTCGTCGGTGCGCCGGCCGCGGCGGGCGAACTGTTGGCCGACCAAATCGAACTCTTCACGCATCCAGCCCACGCCGAAGGCGAAGACCACTCGCCCTCCTGCCACGGCCGCCGTCGTGGCGACCGCCTTCGCGACGTTGATCGGATCACGCAAGGGCAGGACGTACACGTGATGCCCGAATCGGACGCGAGACGTGACGGCCGCCATGGCTGCCGCCGAGACCCAGGGATCTGGCCAGTGCGCTTCTTCGGGCCACCACACATCGCCACTCGCGTTGAAGGGGTACTTCGACGTGATCTCCTCGCCCCACCACACCAAGTGGTCGGGGCTCATCACCCCTTCGAATCCCAGGTCTTCGGCGTGTTTGGCCAATGGCAGCATTTCGGTGACCGGCAAGTGGATCACCGAATTCCAGAACCGGAGGCGCGGGCTCATATCGCTCCCCCCATCACTCGCATCCTTCGGCAAAACGTCTGGCAAAAGGGCACGTTCGGACGGTGTTCATGCGCCGTCCTGACAGCCAGGCGATGTTCCGACACGCAGCTGGCCACTGTCGGTATCCCTCGTTTCAGGACCGGGCTGTTTCGGGCGATTCGGCTCCTTTGAGCCACCGTGATTGCCCAGGCAGCCGTCGGGATTATTCGGCCGCGGACGCTCCCATCCTTCTCCGCGGGCACTGCGCATGTCGCGAATTGACTTCGACCCCCCAGCGCCAGCAGGACTTTCAGTGCGCGCCAGCCCCTGTATGGCCCCCCGGAACATCCGAGGGGGGCCAAGCAGGTAAGACGCGCGCCATCTGCGCCAGCCCCCGGTGTGCGCTTCGGTCCCCTCGATCCGGATCGCCCGCACGAACTCGCCGCAGTCGGACGCTGTCCGCATTGCAGCGCTGCGCAGTTCTGCGTTCACCTGACCCCGCGTGAGGCCATCGGCGAGAAACACTTCGACTGGCCGCCATGCCTCTCGCGCTCGACCGGCCGACGTCGCCCTTATCTCCATGCGCCCATCCTCGCCTTGTTCACTGCCGTGCGACCGTCCACGGGAGCACGACCTCTCCGCCACATTTCGCGTCGGCAACCTGTGGCGTACGTATCGTCTGCGCCGCGGCGAGTTCCATTGGGCATCCCGGAGCGTAATGGTGTCTGCGCGTCATATCCCTCGTCTCTTCGCCGCCGACGTCCAATGAGGTTCGGTTGTGCGACTGCCTCTTACGACCCTTGCGTCCTGTATGCGCGCCGTCGACCTAACGATTCGCAATGAGGCGTCTGCGCCAAGCTTGCTTCAACTCGCCCACCGCCGAGTCGTCAAGATGGGCATCGTCTCCGGCCCGTAGAGCATGCTTGCCGGGGCGGTCATCTCGGGCGTCCCGGCGATCTCGACGCTGGCGAATTCGTGACTCAAGATACGCAGTGCTTCTTGGATTTCCGCACGCGCCAGGGCGGCGCCCAGGCAGAAGTGGGTAGCTAGCCCGAAGGGTATGTCGAAAGACTGGGGGTGCCGGCCCGGCGGTCGCGGGGTGAAAGTGAACGGATCGTCGAATCGCTCCGGGTCGCGGCTGGCCGCCTGGAAGTTGAGGATGACGCGCCGTCCCGCACGCATCTCGACGCCGCCGAAGACCAAATCCTCGGTAGGAATGCGGACGACGAAGTTCACCACCGGGTACCAGCGCAGCGACTCCTCGACGACGCCGGGAATGACGTCCTGTTCGGCGACCAGTCGATCCCACAATCCGGGGACGTCAACAATCGCGCGAACCGACGAGGCCAGCTGATAACGAGTGGTGTCCTGTCCGGCAAAGATGAGGTTCACCATGTTCCAGATGAGTTCAGAGTCAGACAATTTGCCGTGCGTCTCCTGGGCCTCAATCAGAGCCGAGATGGTGTCAGCTTGTCGATGGGATCGGCGTTGGGCAATGAGATTCGAGCAGTAGTCCCAAAGGGTGTGCAGCGCCGACTCGACCCGGGGCAGACCGGGAGATAGCGGAACCTGAGCCAGGAGGTGCAGTTCTGTCGCCGCAGCGGAGAATTCCGGGATGTCGTCGGCGGGTATGCCGAGGATGCGGCAGAGTACCTCCATCGGGTAAGGGCTGGTAAAGGCCGACACAAAGTCGTGGGAGGGTCCAGCGGCCAGCATGCGACCAGCTAATCGGCGAGCCACATCGCGCATCAGTTCACGTTCCTGCTCAACCATTCGCGCACGAAACGCCGCCAGAAAGACACGACGGATGCGATCATGGCGCTCGCCCTGCATACCGACAAGAAGCCCGTCGGAAGCGAAGGCACGCAGCATCCGGCCCGCACCGTAGGCTTCATACGTTGTGTGCGTCTGACTTTGGAGCCGATCGTCTTTCAGCAGCGTGAGTACATCGTCGTGCGCCAGAACTTCAATGCCCCTGCGGCTAAACGCGAACCGAGACGACGCGCGGACCGCGGCGATAGCGCTATGCGGATCCCGTTTAAACGTCTCGCCAAGGACGTCTAACGCGGGCAGGTCCTCTTCGTGCAGGACGACGCCATGCGACATGGGGGGCTCCTCATTGCAATCCCGTGGGGTTTATGAAGTCTATCGTAGATAACTATGAGCATGGAAGGATGTGTGTCTCGCCGCTCTGGCCGGGCCGGCGCGGTGACGACCCGGCCCGATGGCGACTTGACGCCCACGACCCAAAGCTGGCCGCGATCGCGATGAGGATCACCTCGAAGCCATGCGGATGGCGCCGTCCAGGCGGATGACCTCGCCGTTGAGCATCGGGTTCTCGATGATGTGCACGGCCAGCGCGCCGTACTCGTCGGGGTCGCCCAGGCGCGAGGGGTGCGGCACTTGTTGGCCCAGCGACTTCTGGGCCTTATCCGGAAGCGAGCCGAGCAATGGCGTCCTGAACAACCCGGGCGCGATGGTCACGACGCGGATCAGGTCGCGGGACAGGTCGCGCGCGATCGGCAGGGTCATGCCGACCACGCCGCCCTTCGACGCCGAGTAGGCGGCCTGGCCGATCTGACCCTCGAACGCGGCGACCGACGCGGTGTTGATGATGACGCCGCGCTCTTCTCCGAGCGGCTCCGTCTTGGCGATGCGCTCGGCGGCCAGCCGCAGCACGTTGAAAGTACCGATGAGGTTGACCTCAACAGTTTTCGCGAATTCCGCCAGCGGGAAGGGGCCGGATCGACCCAATGTTCTCGTGGCGGTGCCGATGCCGGCACAGTTCACGTTGATGCGCAGCGGGCCCAGCGATTCCGCAACGTCGAGGGCCTCGGCTACGCCTACCTCGTCGGCGACGTCGGTGGCTACGAACTTGGCGCGATCGCCTAGCTCTGCGACGGTTTCCTCGCCTTTGAGATCGATTACGACCACACTTGCCCCGGCTCCCAACAAGCGCTTCGCGGTGGCCAGACCGAGCCCGGAGGCGCCGCCCGTCACGACAGCGACGGCGTTGATGATCTCCATGCGCAGCGAATTCCTTTCCACTCGGACGTTCCGTGACCAATGGGGTGGCGGGTGGGGAACAGTCACCCGGCCGGTCGATCAAGATATGAGCAGCAGGTGCGGCCGTTGGGTCTTGCCGTCAAGAGGATGACCGAGTCATGATGTCGCAAGCCGAATCCGATGCCCCTTGCCATGAATGATGGCATGTCACGGTCGAGGTGCCATGACGTCGCCGTTGGGGGCCGGTGGCCACGTGGCTTTCGCCGCAAGCATAAGCGTCCGGCAATTCCTTGCGTCTATCGCTTCAATCGCAGCCGTAGCGCGTCGATACCCCAAACATTGCCCGCGGTATGCCATTTCGGCTCGAAGTCACGCGCTAACTCGTACTCGGGAAGCATTTCGATCATGAGCTGCAACACGATGGTCAATTCCTGCCTCGCGAGATGCGACCCCAGGCAGCGGTGCGGGCCCATGCCGAATGCCGCCGTCGACGCTCCCGTTCTTCCGATCTCCAGCTGCCGCGGATTCTGATAGGCGTGTGGGTCGCGGCTCGCGGCGCTGGTGGCGAGTAGCACGGTGTCACCCGCCTTCATCGAGACACCGCCGAGTTCGTAGTCTTTGATCAACGTTCTTGCCGGCGGCACAATCGGATACAGCCTGAGCAGCTCCTCAAGCGCGACGGGGACCTGCGCCGGGTCGGCCCGGAGTTGTCGTTGCACCTCGCCATCACGTGCGAGGCAATTGACCACAACGCCCAGCTGCGCGGTCACGGTGTCCAATCCGGCGATGAACAGCAAGAAGGTCGTGTCGAGCAATTCGTCGGTACTCAACGGCCGACCTTCAACTTCGGCGGTGACCAGGGCGCTGATCAGATCATCTTGCGGTGCCGCGCGTCGCTGTCCGATGAGGTCAAGCAAGTAATCGACCACGCTGTGCGCGGCCCGTGCCGACACGGTGACATCAGCCGAGTGCAGCAATTGTTGGGTCCACATCGTGAAAACGTCGGCTTGGTCCAGCGGCAGCCCGAATAAGTCCATGAACACCGTCGATGGCAGTGGAGTCGCCACCGCGCTGATGAATTCGAACTCGTCTCGATCGGCAACCGCGCCAATGAGTTCCCGAGCCCGCCGAGTCACAGACTCAGCCATCGGACGAACGGCCGACGGCTTGAAGAAGGGGCTCAGCAGACGGCGGTACCGGGTGTGCTCGTCACCGTCCAGTTCCTGCGGAATGAGCTTGCGCGGCCAGAACTCGGTCATCGGCGGCACGCCGGTGGGATAGTTGCTGAAAGCGTCCGGATTCTGGAACGCCTCACGCACCAACTGCGCCCCCAGGACGATCCAATGACCGCCCAGCTGCGGTGACCACAGAATATCTGCTTCGTCGCGCAATCGATCGAACGCAGCATAGGGGTCGGCAAGCACGTCGGCATCGTTGACAATGTCGATATCGCGCACCAACTCGGCCGGTATGTGGCTCGGCAAAGGTCGGGTCAACGGAGCCGCCATTTCTTCTCATGCCTCCAAAGCATCGGAGCTTAACTCAGACGGTGTGACTGCAGTCATAGATATCCTAGTAATAATTGAAGGAGATAGCAACCATCCCGGCGGTCGCGCGACGCAACGCGCGACAATGACGACTTCATGCCCAGACCCATTGCCCACGTCCGCAGCTCAAGAATGAGTGCCGGTGGGCTGCGGGCCCCTTAACGCTTCGCAATGGCGATGCCGGCGGCCTCACGATCCCACGTGCTCGCCGTCTTTCCCTCGTCACGTAGGACGTATTTCAGGACGCGCCCAACCGGGTTCTTGGGCAGTTCGGCACGGAATTCGATGTAGCGCGGGACGGCGAAATAGGGAAGCTTGTCCATCGACCACGCACACAACGCTTCTTCGCTGAGCGTCGAGCCGGGCCGCAACACCGCGGTCACCTTCACGTCGTCCTCGGTGACCGCGGAGTGGACGGCATGTACCGCGACCTCCAGGAGGTCGGGATGGGACATGAACGCCGTCTCCATCTCGTATGAGGAAATGTTCTCGCCACGCCGCCGCAGGTAATCCTTCTTGCGGTCGACGAAGTAAAAGAAACCGTCCGCGTCGAAACGGCCGATGTCGCCGGTATGGAACCATAGGTTGCGCAGCAGTGCCGTCGTCGACTCGGGCCGCTTCCAATAACCCTCGAACATCACGTGGGGTTTCTTGGGACGGACCACGATCTCGCCGGCGGCCCCCACCGGAACCTCTCGGTCCTCGTCATCAAAGATGCGAACGTCGAAGTCGTCGTTGGCCCGTCCCGACGAACCCGCCGGCGCTGGCTCGTTGAGCGGATGGTGGGTGGTCAGACAGCATTCGGTCAGCCCGAAGGCGTTGCTGCCGGTCAGCGGCACGCCGAAGCGTTCACGCCACACGTTGGTGATGTCGGCCGGGAAGGGGCTGCTCTGCGCGATCCGCAGCTGGCCGTAGCAACGTTGCATGGCCGACGAGTCGTCGGCCTGTGCCAGCAGGGTCACCATCGGCCCGAGCAACGTCACCATCCGGGCGCCGGTTCGTTCGATTTCCGACCAGAACCTCGACACCGAGAAGCGCGGCGCGACTGCGGCGCTCGAACCCAACAATGCAGTCGCTACGACAGTGCAGGCCCAGGCATTGAAGTGGAACAGCGGCAGCGGCGTCCAGGCCAGCTCATCGCGGCGTCGAGTTGTGACCTCGAGGTACTGCCGTGCCATGTTGAGCGTGTAGGCGTGGGTGATCATGCAACCCTTCGATGGGCCGGTCGTCCCCGCCGTGTAGATGAGCGTCGACAGGTCGGTGGCAGCCACAGGCGCGTTCGGCGCAATCGAGGATTGGCCATCGAGCGCCTCGGCCAGACCTCGGACGGCGAGCCCAGCACGGCTCGGCGGCATAGCGTCGGTGCCGTCCCGATAGATCAGGGTGCGCAGCGCGGGCACACCATCCGCGATCTCCAGGACCCGTTGGGCATAGTCGGGCTCCGCGAAAACGACGGCAGCGCCCGCGTCGGCGAGTTGGTGGCGCAGGAACTCGCCGCGATAAGCGGTATTCACCGGGACGCAGATGGCTCCGATACGGTTGGAGCCCAGAAAGGTGGACACGGCGTCGACGTTGTTGTCGAGAACGGTAACTACGGTGTCGCCATGTCCGATGCCCAGCGACAGCAATAGATTTGACACCTGTGCGGAACGGTGTGCGATGTCGGCATAGGTGTACTCGTCGCCGGAGAAGTCCAGAAACGTCTGCCCTCCATGCGCCTCGCGCGCACGGTCGAACACTGCGTTGATGGTGTCTGAACTACCGCCATGCCACACGACCACGTGTCACATCCTCTCGGCAAAATGATCCTTCATCTATAACTAGGATAACGGAGAGCCTGGGCCGGGCATAGCATGGGTGGTGGGTTTGCGGACTAGCCGACACCGCCTACCTCCGCGGCTACCTGCGTCCGATCCCGTGCGGTTCCCCGGGGCTCATGGCCGTCTCCCCCGCGGTGCGCAGTCCAAGTCCCCGCGGCATAGCGCGTGTTTGCTCAATCTGTCTAGGACATCATAGATACTTATATAGACAGGAGGTTTACCCTCCGTCAGCCGCGCAACTCGACGAAGGAAGCCGCTTGTGACTGCACGGGACTACACGCTGACGACGCCCGCCTCAAATCGGCGCGTTCCCAAGATCTCTGAGATCGTTGCCTCCGAGCTACGGCAAAAAATCCTGCGCGGCGAGATCCGGGAGGGTGAATCGCTCTCGCCGGAGTCGGCGTTGGTCGAAGAGTACAACGTGTCGCGGCCCTCCCTGCGCGAGGCGCTGCGCTTGCTGGAGTCCGAGGGTCTGGTCGCAATCCGGCGCGGCTCCCACCGTGGCCCCATCGCAGCCAGGCCCGACACCGAGCAAGTCGTCAACGTATTCACCATGCATCTCCAGCTCCGGCAGGCCACCATCGCCGACGTCTACCGGTTCCGAATGATCTTTGAGCCCGCGGCCGCGCGCATGGCAGCCGAGACGGCCACCGACGAAGACGTTGCCGCGTTGCAGGCTTTGCTCACCGAGGAAAAGGCGGCGATCGACGACGGAGGGGACTTCGGAGCCATCGCATGGCGGTTCCACAGCGAGCTGGTGCGCCTGTCGGGCAACATCACAATGACGCTGGTCACCGAAACGCTGGAGAAGATCTCGGCGCGGCATGCCGCGGCGATGCTGTTGGGCTGGGACGACCAGGAGGAGCAACGCATTCGCGCTTATCGCGCGCATCGCCGACTGGTCGGCCTGATCGAACGGCATGAAAGCGAGAAAGCGCAACAATTCTGGGCCAAGCACATGGCCCAGGCGGGGGAACGGTTGCTGGAGAACTCCGCCACTCTTGAGATCATTGAGCTGCTCGACTGATCAGTTTTGCCTGCTGGCGCTGTTGCGCTGACTCCTCGGGAGTGTTTAGCGCCTTGCTTCATATATATCTATCACTAATATGATGGGTAGTCGGCGACAGGAGGTTCGAAGTGAAGATCGCAGTAGACAGCGCCAAGTGCAGGGGTCACGCGCGGTGCAACGCGCTGGCGCCCGCGGCCTTCGACCTCGACGACGAGGGCTACGCCATGGTCACCGACGAGGCAGTCAACCTGCCCGCACGAGACCTCGAGAATGCCGCCGAGTCGTGCCCGGAACAGGCGATTACGGTGCAGCCGTGACCTGTCCCGCGGTCTGCTCTGTCGGATTGGTGGTCCCGACCAACGAGCCCGGTGCAGCCAACATGGTGCGTGAGCTGCCGGTCAACGCCGAGCGGTGGGGCTACCGCTCCCTGTGGGTGACGGATCACAGCGTCGGCGTACGCGCCATGGATGGCGTGTACGGCGACTACTGGCTCGATGCTTTCACGGCGCTGACATGGATCGCCGCCACCACCGAGATGGTGAGATTAGGGACCGGAGTCCTGGTCGTACCTCACCGCAATCCGGTATTGGCCTCGAAGATGGCCACCACGATCGACATTCTGTCCGGTGGTCGGCTCGATCTTGGAGTCGGCACCGGTTGGAGCCGCGTAGAGTTCCGCGCCCTCGGGGTGCAGCATCTCTTCGAAGCACGCGGACGCGTCACCGACGAGGCGCTGGAGGTGATGCGCAGCTGTTGGGCGGGTGGCGACGTCGATTTCGAGGGCGAGTTCTTCGCTTTCCGCCACGTAAGCGCCGAGCCCACGCCTGAGCAGAAACCACACCCGCCCATATGGGTGGGTGGCCACTCCGGCCCGGCGTTGCGGCGGGCGGCGCGCTTCGCCGACGTATGGCATCCACACGACATCGCCCCCGCCGAACTGACTGCCATCGGGGCCCGTCTCGACGAGATGGCTGAGCGCGCGGTACCTCGCTCGGTTCGCCTGCATGTCAACGAAAAGGATCTGCCTGGGTTGAGTGATCTGATCAACGGTTATGCCGCGCACGGCTGCCAGCATGTGGTGTTGGATTTCCGATCGCAACCCTGCGCCGTGGTGGCCCGGCTGGCCGAACGCGCCGCCGAACTGCTTGCCCTGGACGCCATCTCGCCCCAGCGCGCTCACCAGTCGGTGAGCACTGCCTGATGTACCTCGAACTTGACGACGACCTCCGGAATTACCGGGATCGTGTTCGCCGCCACATCCAACAGCATCGTCCGCCGATGGAACGCTTGCCCGGTACACGAAGCCCCAAGCCGGCCGACCTGCCCCAGTACCGCCTCTGGTGCAAAAGTCTGTTTACCGCCGGCTTCGTCGGCGCTGACTGGCCGGTCGAGTGGGGCGGACGCGACGACCACGATGCCGTCCAGGATTTCATCTTCGACACCGAACTGGCTCACGCGAAGGCCCCTCGGCCTATCGGGGCCTACAACCTGGTCTCAGGCGCCTTGCTCAACTACGGCACTGCCGATCAGAAGCAATACTATCTCCCGCGCATCCGCCGGTTCGACGATCTGTGGTGCCAATTGTTCAGTGAACCCGAAGCCGGCAGTGACCTCGCCGCGCTGCGGACGAAGGCGACCCTCGACGGGGCGACGTGGAAGGTCAGCGGACAGAAGGTGTGGACTACCCACGGCCACGTTGCCGACCTCGGATTCCTTTTGGCCAGAACAGATTCCAGTGTTGCCAAGCAGGCAGGAATCAGTGCCTTCGTGGTGGACATGCGCACACCCGGGATCACGGTACGCCCGTTACGAGAGATAACCGGGTCCAGCGACTTCAACGAGGTGTTCTTCGACGACATCAGCATTCCCGCAGCCAACATCATCGGTGCACCTGGCCAGGGCTGGGCGATCACCCGCGCAGCTCTCGCCCACGAACGCTCCCAAGCACAGCGCGAAGACTCGATTGCCGACGCCGTTCGGCGCCTCGCCCGCTTCGCCACTGATGCACGCACCGACGACAGTGGTGGTGTCCCGGCAGACAACCGCGACGTTCGTCAGCGGATAGGCGCCTACTTCGCACGCGCCCAGGTCTCAGACCTGTTGGGATTCAAAGCCTTACTCAAGGCTACCTATGGGGTGCCCGACGTCGGCGACTCACCGGTGTCCAAGGTGGTCTTCACCGAAGCCAACCTCGACATTGCCGAGTATGCCCTCACCCTTCAGGGCGCCCGCGGCGTCCTAGAAGCTACCGATAGCGACGCGATCGAAGGCGGCAAGTGGCAAGAAGCCTATCTTTGGGCCCGCGGTTTCACCATCTCGGCCGGATCTAACGAGATTATGCGCAACCTAATCGCCGAACGGTCATTGAAACTCCCGCGCGACGCCACCAGATGACCGCAGTGAGCCGGTCGACGTATGCGAAAGGCCAAACAGCCATGCAACTGCAGACCCCCGAGCAGGATGAACTGCGGTCCACCAGCCGAAAAGTGTTGCTGCGCAACGCCACCTCCGAAAGAATCCGTGAAGTGTCCAGCACCGCCGCCGGACACGACGCCGAGTTCTGGAACCAGATCGCGGAGATGGGATGGCTGGCGCTCACAGTCCCCGAGGACAACGATGGGCTCGGACTGGGGCTGCCCGAACTCGCGATCTTGGGCGAGGAGTTCGGCTACAGCCTGCAGCCGAGCCCGTTCCTGGCTCATTCGTTGGTCACGTGGATGATCGCCCAACGTGGCAGTGAGAACTTACAAGTCCGACTGGTGCCGTCTCTTGCCGGTGGTGACGCCGTCGCGTCGTGGGCTCTCCCCCAGCCCGGCGACGCGGAGACACTGGTGCTGCGGGACGGTCGGCTGAATGGCACGCGACGCCTGGTGCCCTATGCAAATTGCGCGGACCATCTCCTCGTGGAAGCCAGCGCTGACGGGCAACCGCTGCTGGTCGTCGTCGACGTGGCCGCTGCCGGCACCGCGCTGCGTGTCACCGACCAGCACACAATCGACCTCACCCGACCCTATGCCCGTGTCGATTTCGACGCCGTCCCGGTCGAGGCGGATGCAGTCATATCGCTCACCGCGGCACCCTCGGAGTTATGGCGCGCCGCAGTGGCATTGCAGTGCGCCGAGAGCGTGGGAGTCACCCGCCGACTCGTCCAGATGACAGTGTCCTACGTCAACACACGGCACCAGTTCGATCGCCCGATCGGCAGTTTCCAGGCGATCAAGCACCACATCGCTGACATGCACATCCAACTGGAAGGAGCTGCGGCAGCGACCGAAGAATCGGTATGGGCGATCCACCGACGTCGCTCCGATGCGGCAGTGGCGGCACATGTCGCAAAGTCCTGGACCGGCCGGGCGGCATCCTGGGTTGCCAGCGAGGCCCTCCAGTTGCACGGCGGCATCGGCTTCACCTGGGAGCACGATTTGCATTTGTATCTACGCCGGGCGAAGGTCAACGAGCTGCTTCTCGGAGCGCCCGCATGGCACGACGAACGGATCTTCGACACGCTGGTCGCGGGTATCGCCTAGCCGGCCACCCGCGATGGATGTGCGGCGCTGTCGCTACGCGGATTCCAATTCCAGTGAACGGCCGATGATGTGGCGCATCACTTCGTTGGATCCGGCAAGCACACGTTGAATTCGGGTGTCCCGCCACAGTCGAGCGATCTCGTATTCATTCATGTAGCCGGCCCCGCCGAAAAGTTGCACACACTCGTCAATGGCTTCCCACTGCCGCTCGGTGACGAACATCTTGGCCACGGCCGCTCGGTGCGGGGCCAGTGTGCCTGCCACGAGTTCGGCCACAACGCTATCGGTGAACGTTCGACACACTTCAAAGGAAGCCGCGACTTCGGCAAGCTTGAACTGCGTGTTCTGCATGGCCCCCAACGGCTGACCAAAGACCTTGCGCGAGCGGACGAATTCACAGGTCAGGTGCAGAGCCCGCTCCATCACTGCGGTCGAGGTCACCGCGCAGCCGACACGTTCCTGGCTCAACCCTTTCATCAAATGATAGAAGCCGCGACCCTGCTCACCCACCAGGTTCGTCGCGGGCACGAACACGTCCTCAAAAAACAACTCGGCGGTGTCTTGTGCCCTCATTCCCACTTTGTCCAACTTGCGGCCGCGGTGAAACCCCTCCATTCCCCGTTCGACCATGAGAAGACTGATACCGCGGTGCCCCGCCGTCGGCTCCGTCTTGGCCACGACCAAGACGAGGTCGGCCAAGAGACCGTTGGTGATGTAGGTCTTGGCGCCGTTGAGCCGAAAGCCGCCGTCGGTGGGCTTGGCGGTCGTGGTGATGGACTTCAGATCCGAGCCGGCGCCCGGTTCGGTCATCGCGATCGCGGTAATCAACTCGCCTGACACCCATCCCGGCAACCAACGCTTCTTTTGCTCTTGTGTTGTCAGGTCGATGAGATAGGGCGGCATGACATCGTTGTGCAGCGCATAACCGAACCCGACTGAGCCGGTGGCAATGAACTCCTCGGTCATCACGGCGTTGTAGCGAAAGTCCTTGATCCCCGCTCCGCCGTATTCCTCAGGTGCCTCCCATCCCAGGAGCCCAACGTCACCAGCGCGCAACCACACATCACGATCGACGTGCCCCTGCTCCTCCCACCTGGCAGTGTGGGGAGCACATTCCTTCTCGAAAAATGTCCGCGCCAACTGGCGAAACGCGTCGTGCTCGGGGTCGAAGATCGTTCTCACGGCAGTGTCGTCCTCAGTCGTTGGCTATCAGCAGGGCAGGTTGATCAAGGCTTCGCCAGTGACGATGATCGTGGCGTCGTCGTCTCGGCTGATGGTCAATGCGCATCGCGCTCTCCGGCGCCCGTCGACCACCTCAACGTGGAGCACCTCGCCGGTCACCGTGAGCGCATCACCGCCGACGGCGGGAGCAACGTTGCGCTCCTCGAGTTCGAGCACGCACTGCCGATCTCCCGTCCAGCTGGTCAGCAGTTGCACGTTGTATGCGCTGAGCAGGTTCGCGGTGACTAGCACGTCGTCGAAGCCCTCTGCTCGCGCGTATTCGACGTCGTAGTGGATGCGATGCGGCGTCCAATAGGCCACGCCGAAGAGGAAAACGGACACCCGTGTGGGCCGATGATGCTGAGCCGGCAGCACATCTCCCGCCCGCACGTCGGCGCCGTCAAGCGCGGGGGGGCTCACCGGAAGATCACCGTTTGGCGGTACCGCGCTACCAACTCGTCGCGCTGGTTGTGATATTCCGATTGGGTCGTCACGAACACCAGAGGTCCTGTCTTACCAGACTTTTCGGCGATATCGGCGAGGCGCTCGGTCACGGTGAGCACGTCGCCCACTCGCACGGGCGCGAGCACCTCATATTTGTGTCCACCCGCCATCGTGCGACCGGAGACGCCTTGCACGCCGAGGAACGGGTATTGCCCGTCAGGTTGCAGGTCCCCCTCGGCGACGACCGGACGGCACGCGGCGTGGAAGAACAGCGGCGGAGCCACCAGCTCGTCGTCGTTGATGTCGTTCAACTCTTCTGGACGCCCGCCGGTTCCCGCGATGTATTCGCGTATCTGCCGCACCGAGACCGGGTCGCTGCGGTAGCGGGCCGTCACCGTGCCGACTCGCGCGCGCGCCTCGTCGGTTACGGCCGGTCCGATGTGCGACTCGTCGGTCATCGCGTTCGTATCGCGGCCACGGGCTCCCGAGGTGCAGGGGCGCTATCCGAGAGTTCGCGGCCCAGCCGGTCGATGCCACCAAGCTCGAGCCGAAGGCAGTTCATCCGCATCGTATAGGCGTGCAATCCGAATTCGAGGGTGAATGCGCGCGCACCGCACATCTGCACGAGTTCCGGCACGAGTTTGGCTGCGGTATCGGAGGCATACCACGCCGCGAGCAGCACGCTACGCGGTTCGTCGTGGAACGCCGCTTCCCGCCCCAGCCAGCGGGTGGCTTCCGCCGAGACCGCAGCTTCAGCCAGGCGGTGCCGAAGCGCCTGAAACGAGGCGAGGGGGCGTCCGAATTGGATGCGTGATGTGAGGTGCCCGGCGGTCTTCTCGATCGCCGATTGCGCGTTGCCGGCTATCTCGGCGATCAACGCCAATCTCCACCGCGCCCGCAGCGTGTCCGCCGCGGCGCCCAGAGCGCCTATCGACGGGCCCGCAGCGACGTAGGCGTACGGATACCCGAAAGTGGAGTTCGCGATACGTACCTGCGAGTCTCGTGGCTCGTGCAGCGTGGCGATTTGCCGACCCAGCTGCACCACCAACGCCGCGCTATCGGCGAAGCGAACAGGCCCCGTTCGATGGGCGTCCATCACCGCAACTCGTCCCGCCGGCATCTCCGGCGGCAGCAGATCGCTTAGCAGACAGTAGAGGCCGTATGCACTCGGCAGCCCTTGACGGGCAAGCTCTTCCGCGATCAGGAATCGGTCGAGCACGGTCGCATCCTGCTGCACGTCGCTTGCCAGCAAAACCTTGTCGAGCTGCTCGGTATCGGCTCGCGGCCCGCTGCTCTCGATCAGGCGGTTCAGCTTGTCCCTGCGCTCGCGCTGAGCGTCGTTGAGGTCGAAGTCCATGTCTTTACCTTTCGCTGGGACCCATGAGCGCGCGCGCGATGCCGTTGAGCTGGACCTCGACGCTTCCCCCACCGAGGCCAGCGATCATTGAGGTCTTCAATTGGGAGTTGCCGATGGAGCCCAATTCAAGACTTTCATCCTCGAACAGCTCCAACGCCAGCTCCGCCACAATACGTTCGCTGCGCACGATAGCCACTCGGGCCAGGCTCACGACGAGATCCTCCGACCTTCCGGCGCTGCGCGCGTGAATCGCCTGGTAGACGAGGATTCGAGCGGCCTCGCAGGCCGCTTCGGCCTCCGCTAACCGGGACTTGACGCCATCGCGATCCCACCATCCACGGTCATCGGCGAGATCGCGCAACCGTTGCGTGACCAGGGCGGCCCGAGCGTAGCGGGGGCCACCGATGCGCTCATGTGACAACGCCTCGCGGACCACTTTCCAACCGTCATTCTCGGGGCCAAGCCGCGCCGAGGAGGGCACTCGAACGTTGTCAAAGGTCAGGCGGTTGAATTCATGGATGTCCAGGACGCTGGGAATCGGCTCGATGGAGAAGCCCGCGGCGTCGGTCGGTACGAGAAATGCCGAAATCCCCTTATTACCCTTCGCTTCCGGGTCGGTGCGGGCCAGCAAGAAGCAGAAGTCAGCCTCAGCGGCGTACGAGGTCCATACCTTCTCGCCGTTGATGACGTACTCATCACCGTCGCGTACCGCGCTGGTGCGCATGTTCGCCAGGTCGGTCCCGGCGTCGCGTTCGGAGAAGCCTTGGCACCAGAAGACATCCCCCGCGCTGATCCTCTTGAGATGGTAGTCGCGCTGGTCGGCGGTTCCGGCATTGATGATCGCCGGCCCGATCCAGTTGACGTTCATGTACTGGGACCCGCGGGGCTCACCGGCGCTCCACAGCTCTTCGCCGAGGATGATGAACTGCCACGGAGAGCCGTCGGTGCCCCCGTATTCGGCGGGCCAGTGCGGCGTCAACCATCCCCGCTCGCCCAGCTTCCGGCAAAACTCCAGGATGAATTCGGAAGCTGGCTCCTCCCCCGGTATGAGGTCTTGCCAGCGTGGTGGCAACTCGGCGCCGACAAAACTGCGCAGTTGATGTCGGAAGTCGGCATCCTCTGCCCGCCACCCGAATTCCACTTAATCCTCCACCAATCTCATCGAGCCGAAATCCGTCGCAGCCATCAGGTCGGTGGCCAGTCCAGCTGATCGACGCCCAGGAACCGTGCGTGTGCACGAGCCTCGGGCACATGGGGGTGGGCGATGAGTTCGACGCGGTTGCCGTCCGGGTCGGCGACAAACGCGATATCGCTGTCTTCGACGCCTCCAAAGGAGTGCCGCAGCCGGGCCAGTACCGCGCCCCCGTGTTCCACGACGGCAGAGAGCACCGGGTCGACGTCGGCGACGAGCAGGCTGATGTGCGCGTATCCAACAGCATCGGGGTGACGTGTCCCCGTGTTGCTTTGGGTGGGTGTGCGGTACTCGAGCAGCTCGATGTAGCCGTGTCCCGCCCGCAGGAACACTCCCCGGAATCCCGTCGGCGCGATGTTCATCAGTGCCGCCAAACTGCGGCCGGCAGCCTCGTACGTTGTCCCCTCCACCAACGCCAGTCCGTCCCGGTAGAAGGCCAACGAACGCTCCAGGTTCGTCACCGTGACAGCGACGTGTGAGAACGCGGCGCCGCCCCCGGTTCCTGGCCGGCCCGGCTCCAGGCATTCGGGAGAGCTCGGTTCGTTACAGATCGACGGTTTCACCTGCGGGTCCAAATCGGAACAGCTTGCGGGTGTTGAGTTCCACGATGCGGTGCACCTCGTCGTCGGGTACCTTGGCGAAGGCCTCGGTGGCGTACCGGCGTGTGTTGGGCCATTGCGAGTCGGAGTGTGGGTAGTCGACTTCGAAGGTGAGGTTGTCGATCCCGATGTCGTGCCGCACTCGGATTCCGAAGTTGTCGTCGATGAAACAACCGTAGAAGTGCTCGCGGAAAAGGTCCGAGGGCCGAGTCTGTTTGTCGATGTCCTGGTACCACCGGTGGCGGTCCCACACGTAGTCGCACCGCTCCACAACGTACGGTATCCAGCCGATTCCGCCTTCAGCCAAGACGATCTTCAGCCTGGGGTGGCGTTGCAACGCGCCCGAGAACAGCAAGTCGGTCGTGGTCGCCATCAGATTGGTGCTGTAGAGGGCAATCGACACGGCCAAGGGCGCATCCGAGGCGAATCCGGGCACGTGACTCGACGAACCGAAGTGCAGGCAGAGCGGCAGTCCGGCGTCTTGGAGCGCGGCGAATACGGGATCCCAGTGCCGAGTATGAAACGAGGGCAGCCCAAGTGGCGAGGGATTCTCAGGGAAGGTGATGGCACGCGCTCCCATCGCGGCGACTCGCTCAATTTCTTTGACGCACAACTCAGTGTCCCAAAGTGGCACCATCGCCAGCGGGATGAAACGCCCCGGGGCGGAGCCGCTCCATTCCCCGACGGAGAAGTCGTTCCACGCTTGCACACACAGGTACGCCAGATCGTGGTCATCGGCCTGGAGGAACACGCGGCCCGCGAACCCCGGGAACGACGGGTAGCACATCGCGGCCTGGACGCCGTCGAGGTCCATGTCCTTGGCCCGCTCGATCGGGTCGTAACAGCCCGGGATCATGTCCTCGTAGCGCACGGGCTCGGTCCCGTACTCGGTGGCATCCTTGCCGGCCACCGCGTTCAGCCCGATCTGCGGGTAGCGTCGACCCTCAAATGTCCACACGTGATGATTGTTCTCGTCCTCGATGATGCGTGGCACCTGGTCGAAGTACTTGCCCGGAACGCGGTCGACGAACACGCGCGGCGGCTCGATCAAATGGTCGTCGACCGAGAGAATCTGCATGTAATCCTGCAACGGCACGATGGTTCCTCTTACCGTCCTTCTTGGCAGCAATGACCGTTCACCTATATCTTAGTAAGATATGAACCAACCTAGTCGCGACCACCGCACAATGCAATAGCCCTCCCCGGAGAACGAATGGGTTCCATGAACATTGACGATCCCCAGCCCCTCGCTGAACGGCCCGAACCTCAGCGTGACGAGACCGACGACGACCTCGACTTGCTCACTTACAACGAAGTCCGCGTCCGGCTCGCCGAAGAGATAGTCGCCGAAGAACGTCACCGTGATGCGCTCCGGCAACGTTTGGAACGCGGGGATTCGCTCACCACACGCGACGAGCTCGTTCGCTGCGGCCAGCGCCTGCGTGCCCTCCAGGACGCAGCAGCACGAACCCGGAATCCGGTCATCACTGCGGCCAACGCCGCACAGTTCTACGGCCTCGCCACCGAACCGCCTCAAGAGTGATGACTTGCGTAGCGCTCGCTTGAAGCCTGGCGGCCTGTGGTAATCGTACGTGAACGATGTAGGTATCAGCGCGGTGACATCGGCGCGCGGGGCTTGCATATGTTCGCGCTAGAAAAGGCGGACTCGACCTCGATCATCGACGTCCCAACTGACCGGGCCGCATCGGTTATCTCATTCGTGTGAGGATCATCGCTCCCGCGATAGGCCCTCCGCCGTTGGCGACCAACGCTACCTCGGCCTTCGCGACCTGCCGTTCGCCGGCCTGATGACGCAGCTGGGTAACCGCCTCATAGATCAAACCGAAACCATGGAGCCTGCCGGCGGAGAGCTGGCCGCCTCCGGTATTGAGCGGCAGCTCACCCGTGAGAGAAATACGCTGGCCGCCCTCCACATAACGGCCGCCGTCACCATGTTCGCAAAAGCCGAGTGACTCCAACCAGATCAGAGCCAGAACGCTGAACCCGTCGTAGAGTTGCGCGACGTCGATGTCTGCGGGTCGCAGAGTGGTTCGGCTCCACAAATGCTCGGCAGCCCCGCGCGACGCCATGGAGGTCATGTCCTGGTATTGATCCCACGATGGGCGGCCGTGTAACGCGGTGCCAAACGCCTCGAATCCCACGGCGCCATGGGGGCTGTCCTTTGCGGTGTCGATCACCGAGACGACAAGAGCGGTCGAACCGTCGACGGGGATGTCGCAGTCGAGCAGGCATAGCGGGGTCGAGATCATTCGCGCGCTGAGATAGTCCTGCAACGCCATCGGTGATCGCAACACCGCCCTCGGATTCAATGAGGCGTGGTGACGCTGCACCAGCGGGATCTGCGCCAATTGCTCTCGGGTGGTGCCATAAACGTGAAAGTGGCGCATCGCCAGTGGTGCCAACCAATTCACCGCAGAGACCGCCCCAAACGGCGCCATCCACCGCCCGATCCCGGCAGCTGTATCGGCTGCGGCCCCCAATACGGAGCCCCGCCCGGCAGCGCCTTGAGCCGTGGATTCAGTAACCGTCCGATACACCAGTACGTGGCGGGCCAAGCCGGTGGCGATTGCCATGCAGGCGGCTACCACTGCCCCCAGTTGACCGGGCAACTCCGCTGCACCCTGGTACCAGGACAATTCCAAGCGCATCGCGTCCTGCAGGGCATTGGCGGTGGGTCCGCAATAACCCATCGAAGTCAACTCATCGCCACCCGGATAGGTCGAGACTCCGTCAATCTGCCCCTTCACCAGACCGGCGTCGGCGATCGCGGCGAGACAGGCTTCCATGGTCAAGTCGATTGCCGAACGGCCGAGGCGCCTACCCACCTGCGACTGACCGATCCCGGTGATGGCGGCGTGACGCTCGAAGCCGGCGTCAGTCATCTCTGCCATCCGCCGGTACGAAAACGGGGTACCACAGCCCATGTCGGCCAATGAATCCCACCGTCACCGGCATGCCGATCCTCACCTCATCGATCTGGCTATGCACCAGGTTCGACGTGAGACGCAGCCCCCATTGCTCCTCTAGCTCCACGATCACGACGACGAAGGGCGGCTGCCCGGGTGTCCACGGCTGATGGTTGACCGTGAAGGTATGCACGGTGCCCCGCCCAGAAACAACTGCCGGGGCACAATGAACGCCGTCACACGCCGGGCAATGCCCCGTGGGCGGATGCACGTAGTGGCCGCAGTCACGACAGCGTTGGATCCGTAGTCGGCCGTCGCGACCGCTCAGCCAGAAGAACTCGGCTTCCGGATCGGGGGCCGGACGCAATCGATGCAGCAGAGGGTCATCCGATATGGCTGCACCGCAATGTATTACGCCCATCTGCCTTCCCGGTTACGATCGACACACCCACCAAAGCCACGCGACTCCACAACCACCGCCGCGATGACAACACATTCCGGCGCGGCATTCATCTCATACCTATCTAGGATCGCATAGAACACGTTGAAGGGGGAAGTACCGGTCAGGCGGCGCCGCACAGCACCGGCGGGTTGCACGTCCGCCTTCGTCCACGATCCCGGTTGCCCACCACCGGTCCAAGTCTCAGGTGAATTGGCCTTTCCCACTTGCCCAATGGACAAGGTCCGCGGTGCCGCAACTGACGCCCTGCCAGTGCGTTTCCCACCTCACCTAGTATAAGATGACGAGGTTCCCCCGTAGGCGCATTCTTCAGCCACTCGTTGGATGGCAGGTACCGATTCATGTCGACATCAGGGCGGATACGGCGCCCACACGCACCTTCCCCGGTCATTCGGTTGAATCGATCCCGTCACGGCGCGTTCGGATCGTACGCGTCACCTCGGAGGGCTTCGCAACGATGACTCACCCAACCGATCACGTTTGTCCCGTATTTCACTATGAGTATTCGGAAGGGAGTCGACCTGTTCTTGCCGGCGTGCACCGCTTCGATGAGCTAAGGGCACAGTACGCGGTTTTCTGGTCGACCGAAGAGCCTGGTTATCACGTCTTCACTGAGCACGACGCGATTTTGCAGGCTCTTCAGAAGCCGGATCTGTTCTCCAGCCACGCAACGCTGCCAACTATGCCGTATCCCGACTTCCGTTGGATACCACAGATGATCGATCCACCGGAACACACCAGGTGGCGTCAGCTGCTCGGTGGGTGGTTCACTCCGAAGCGCATCGCCCGAATGGACGGCCTGGTGCGGCAGCGCTGTGCCCATCTCGTCGAGGAACTAGCGCCCCTGGGCAGTTGCGATTTCGTGGCCGACTTCGCAGGTCAGTTCCCCACGACAGTTTTCCTTTCGATTCTAGGTCTGCCAGTGCAGGAGCTGGACCGATTCATGGCATGGGAAAAGGCCATCATGCACTACTCGAAACGCACCGATCCGGATTATTCGGGCTTTGCCACTGCCATGGGCCAGGTCCGAGACTACTTCGCCGACCTCATCGCCGAGCGCAAAGCCAACCGGCGACAAGGCGCGGAGGACATCGTGTCGGCCGCCGTGGAATGGAGAATCAACGGCGAGTCGGTGCCCGACGACGACTTGCTCAACTGCATGTTGCTTCTTTTCATGGCGGGCCTCGACACCGTAGCGTCCCAGCTGTCTTATGCCTTCTATCACTTGGCAACACATGCCTCCGACCGCGTCCGCCTGGTCGACGATCCGGAGCTCGCCGGGTCCGCCGTCGAAGAGTTCCTGCGCGCCTATCCGATCGTCATGGTGGGTCGGCAAGTCACCCGCGACGTCGAGTTCGCGGGTTGTCCTCTCAAGGCTGGTGAGGTCGTGTCGTTCGCGCTGCCTTCTGCGGGTAGGGATGCGAAGGTATTCCCCAACAGCACGGCATATGAGATCGACCGCGGTATGGTCAGGCACATCTCTTTCGGCGCCGGCCCGCATCGCTGCCTTGGATCCCACCTCGCCAGACGTGAAATGCTCATCGCACTGCAAGAATGGCATCGTCTGATCCCCGACTACCGATTGCCGGACGGCGCGACGATCACCGAGCACGGAGGAAACGGCGTTTTCGGAATCGACCGCCTTCCTATCGTGTGGGATGCAACGCGCTGATCCGTCGCCATCACTGTCAAGACGCCCAGGGTAGCCGGCCACGACTGACTCGAGCGATCGATGTCTCCATCAGTCGAGTCACCGATTGTTGTTCAACCCCCCGCCGGGGGTTGGTAGTGCGCGGCCGACTCGCGTAACCGCCAAATCTGGCCGGGGCAAAGCAGATTGACCGCGTAGGACACCAGGTAATTCGCCGCGAATTCGTCATTCGGGGTCACATCATTTTTGACATCACTCATCACTTGTGCGTAGCTCGCGCCACGACTGACCTCGTCGCAGATCCTGTGACCGTAGCCAAGTGCGTCGTTGTTCGGGACGTTGTAGTGACGTCGGGCCGTGACGTCGTAGAGATACTCCACCTCGGGCGCCGGAGCGGCGTGCGCGGGCCATGCTGACACCTGCACAGCCCATGCTACAGCGGCCGCAACAATGCGCGAGACTCGCGACGGGTTAGGACATTTCACGGCCTTAGCGCTACCCGCCGAAGACTGTCGGTCGGTGACGAATCGGGCTTTCCGGCGCGGATTTCTCACGCCGCGGCCTGGATGTTGCAGTTCAACTGAATTCACGTCCCCTCCGTGCGAACAGGTCCGGTTAGCCCAGGGAAGTAGGCTCATGCGCTCCCAGATTCGGTTCGTGGCGACGCCACCCGGCGCCACCGTGGACATTAGGTGCCGGTTCTTAATTCGGCGGGTATGCAGGGGGTGGGTAGACTCCGCGAAGGATCCAGGCGAACCAGTTGGTGCCGAACTCGATTTCGTCGCTGGCGTCGTAGTCCGGTCCGGGATCAACTGGAGCGTCCTGGGTCCCCGCGTGGGGGGAAGCCTGAACGGTTGAGCGTCCGGGTGGCGGTTGCCCGTAGACGGCAACGACAACCGTGCGACCGGGACTGTTCTCAGACCACACCCCGATTTGGCTGTTGGCACAATTGGACATGATGGCGTAATAGTCGGGGTTGTAGTACCACTGGTTGATCAGCTCAATACCGCTGATCGCCAACGCCGGGTTGATGGCTACCGTTTCGGACACCGGACCGCGAAAACCCGCTGCAGCAGACCGACTTTGAGGTGTTGACCCGTCCGTCCCGATATCTCCGTCGAGGCTGCGATTACTCACCAGATCGTGCGCATGCCACTCTGCGGCCTGTTGAAGTTGGAGGTTGACCGTCACGTTGTTGGTACAACCCGCTTGCTGCTGGACGGTGTACACATTGGAGACGACTCCGTCGTTAAGGCGCTTGTTGTCGGCTCGCGCCACGGGCACCGAAAGGACTGCGGCCCCGGTGACAATGGCGGCGACCAGCGGCTGACGCATACCGAAGGCACTGGTAATCGACATCGTCTACCTTCTGCGATCAGAGCCCTGGCGGGCAAAGGATGTGGTGAGGCCGCCCTTGATGCGGATGACGAGATTCCCGCGGCGCTGGCCCGGTCCATTCCGCCGCTTATTCCTCTCCCGTAGCCGGGCGCAACGGCGCGGCGGACACAGACAACGTTGGCTCGTGACATTTGTGTCGCTCATCAGAGGGGATCGAACGAGGAAATCAACCATCGGCCGGCAACCTTGTCGAGCATTACGCGCACCCGTGAGGCGGTGTTGGTGGCTGGATCGTTGCCGACGACGACGGTCTGGTCCACAAACAGCAGCACCACAGCGTGATCCGGCGCAGCGGACACTGACGCGGCCGCGGGCACGGTAGCGGATGCCGATATCGACTTTTGCTTGCTGCCCGGTATGACGACATCGCGAGTCAACGAACTGTAGGAGTCCCGGAGTGTGCCGGTCAGTCGGTCCCGTGCCGCATTCAAGTCCTTTTCGACGGTTTCCGGCCGATAGGACAGCATCGCGATGGCGCCGTCACTGGCAGCTCGGACCGACTCGCTAGCTGCCAAACGACGATCATGGGCCGACAAGTCGTACCACTTCAAGTAGCCTGCGGCCATTGCCATGATCAATGCAAGACCGGGAAGCACACCGTACACGAGTACGCGGCGCCACTGCACACCACTGCGACGGTCAGCTGGCTGGCCGGCGTCACCGGGCGAGACGTTGCTAGCGTCCAATGAACTGGCACAATCATATTGGCCGCTCTCAGCAGCGGACTCGGTTGCCGCTTCGGCGTCAACGAGCACAGCATCCCCGCTTTCGTCGTGGCCGACTGGCTGGCATAGCGACGTTGACTTCACGGGACGAATTCCACATTCGAGACCTTTGCGTCGTCCCCCACTTTTTGCACGGTGATCCGCATGCGCCAAGCGCGTGGTTGTTCCTCAGCTACTCCCGCAACCGAGGTGTTGACCGTCACCGCCACCAGGACTTGACCGGAATCACCTTGTTCGGATTCCAGGGCTGTTTCGGTGACCGAGCCCTGCGACTTAGACTGCGATTGCTTGACGACATCGATAAACGGCTGTGAACGTTTCTTGAAGTCGCCGCGGAACGCGCCCGTGGCCGAGTCCACAATCCGCTGCACATCGGCCTCCGCCTCGGTGTAGTTGATCGTCGTCAGATTGAGCGCAGCTTGGCGAGCGGTCAGGATGAACAGGCTGTGGCGCAGATCGGTTCGATGCGATTGATAGGCCTGAAATCCGAGCCATACGAGCAATCCAGACAAGACGACGACCACGGCGAGTGATGAGCCGTCCCGGCGTTTCCGGAGACTCCCGATCTTGGGAGGATCTGGGTTATGGGACGTGTCAGCAAGTACCCCGACGAGCTTCGTGAACGTGCGGTGCGCATGGTCGCTGAGGTGCGCCCGCAGTACCCGTCGCAGTGGGCGGCGATCACGGCGGTCACGGGCATGTTGGGGATCGGCACACCGGAGACGTTGCGGACCTGGATCCGCCGCTCGGAGGTCGATACCGGCCAGCGGCCGGGTGTGACCTCCGCGATGGCCGAGGAGAACAAGGCGCTGCGCAAGGAGATTGCCGAGCTGCGCCGGGCCAACGAGATCTTGAAAGCAGCGGCGATTTTCTTCGGGGCCGAGCTCGACCGGCCCGGGAGACGGTGATCCGGTTCATCGCCGAACACAAGGACCACCAGGTGGCCGGCCCCAACGGCGGGGCCGGGCTGCGCTGGGGTGTCGAGCCCATGTGTGCGGTGCTGTCTGAGCATGGCGTGCCGATCAGCCCGTCGACCTACTACGAGTGGATCAACAAGACCCCGACACGACGGCAGATCCATGACGCCGAGCTGGTCGAGATCATCACCGCGGCGCGGGAAGACAAGAAAAAGGGCAAGTTCGTCCAGACGCTGGGGTCACGCAAGTTGTGGATCTGGCTACGCAGCCAGGGTCACGATGTCGCCCGGTGCACGGTGGAGCGGATCATGCGCGAGAACGGTTGGGAGGGCGCGCGGTACGGATCCAAGCACAAGACCACCATCGCCGACGACACTCATCGGCGATACCCGGATCTGGTGGACCGCCGCTTTTATGCCGCGGCGCCAAATCGGTTGTGGGTGGCCGACTTTACGTATGTGTCGACCTGGATGGGATTCGTCTACGTCGCATTCGTCATCGACGCCTACAGCCGCCGGATCCTAGGCTGGCGGGCCGCCAGATCCATGACCACCGATCTGGTCCTCGACGCTATCGAGCATGCGTTCTTCACTCGCGCCCAGGACGGCACCACCAGTCTGCACGGGCTGATTGCGCACAGCGACGCGGGCAGTCAATACACCTCGGTGGCCTTCACCCAGCGGCTCATCGATGAGGGCGTGGATCCCTCCGTCGGCTCGGTTGGCGATGCGCTGGACAATGCGCTGGCCGAGACCACCGTCGGCTCGTTCAAGAACGAACTTATCCGCCGGCAAGGCCCGTGGCGCGACGTCAACCAGGTCGAGCTGGCGACCGCTGAATGGGTGGTCTGGTTCAACACCGAACGCCCCCACGAGTACCTCGACGACTTCACTCCCGAGGCCGTCGAGACGCTCTACTACGATCACAAACGCACCCCACCAAAGGCAGGGTGATTCAACGAATGCAGTCTCCGGACTCACCGGGACGGCTCATTTGTCCAGAACCGGTTTTTGTTGTGCGAATTTGCCAATTAGGCTGTTGAAGCTTTCGGTGGCCGCCACGATGTCGTCTTTTTGCTCATTGAGACTGCGGACGAACCTATTGAGTTGCTCCAGGAGGCTACGAAGGTCTCCTTCGCGGCCGGCGAATGCAGTGCTGAACGCCTCGGTGATGTCCTGAAGTTGACCGATTCCACCCCCGTTGAGCAGCATTGACAGCATCGCCAGCGTCTGCTCGGTGTCTGGGTATGCCCCCGCCGCTGACAACGGAATCACTGAGCCGGTGCGCAATCTTCCCTGGGCCGGCACCGCGACCGGAGGTGCCAGCTCTAGGTGCAGCGTCGCAAGCAGGCTGGTCTGGGCCAGTGTGATTGTCGAGTTGGCCGGCAGATCCACGTCGCGGTTGAGGCGCATCGTGACAACGGCATGCCAATCTTGCCGTTCGATCTTGGTGACGCTGCCAACCGTGACGTCGGCAACCTGTACCGGTGAGTTGGGTTGCAGGTTGTTAACGTCCGGCATTTCGGCCTGTACGACAAGCGCATTCGCGTCGTTTCCCGCTGTACCAGGCAGGCGCAGGGTGTTAAGGCCCCGCCAGGTGCAGCTTGAGATCATGGGTACCAGCAGTGCGGTTGCCAGCAGCGCTGCGACCCCGTGACGGCGGCTGGGTCGCGTCATGGTCCCACACCTGGTGGAACCATCAACGCGGTCAATCCGGCCTCGGGGCCCTGAGCGCGAGGCGGCGCCGCGCCGACAGCCGGGGGCGGCGCTGGCTGAATCGGGGGCGGCGGGGCCCCAGGCCGATGGTCCGGCCGCATCCAGTCCTCGCTGTATGTGACTTCATTGGGCCGTGCCTGTGCGCCGACGAACAGATTCTCGCCCAGCGGGAAGAAGTTGTATTGGCGATTCTTGATGATGGGGGCCAGATATTGCACACACAGCTTGGCCGACTGCTCGGCTCCCAGCCGGGCTGCGGCCTGGATCGCCCCGCATAGGAAGGTGTGAGCCGTCCCGGTGAGTCCGGAGACTGCATTCGTTGAATCACCCTGCCTTTGGTGGGGTGCGTTTGTGATCGTAGTAGAGCGTCTCGACGGCCTCGGGAGTGAAGTCGTCGAGGTACTCGTGGGGGCGTTCGGTGTTGAACCAGACCACCCATTCAGCGGTCGCCAGCTCGACCTGGTTGACGTCGCGCCACGGGCCTTGCCGGCGGATAAGTTCGTTCTTGAACGAGCCGACGGTGGTCTCGGCCAGCGCATTGTCCAGCGCATCGCCAACCGAGCCGACGGAGGGATCCACGCCCTCATCGATGAGCCGCTGGGTGAAGGCCACCGAGGTGTATTGACTGCCCGCGTCGCTGTGCGCAATCAGCCCGTGCAGACTGGTGGTGCCGTCCTGGGCGCGAGTGAAGAACGCATGCTCGATAGCGTCGAGGACCAGATCGGTGGTCATGGATCTGGCGGCCCGCCAGCCTAGGATCCGGCGGCTGTAGGCGTCGATGACGAATGCGACGTAGACGAATCCCATCCAGGTCGACACATACGTAAAGTCGGCCACCCACAACCGATTTGGCGCCGCGGCATAAAAGCGGCGGTCCACCAGATCCGGGTATCGCCGATGAGTGTCGTCGGCGATGGTGGTCTTGTGCTTGGATCCGTACCGCGCGCCCTCCCAACCGTTCTCGCGCATGATCCGCTCCACCGTGCACCGGGCGACATCGTGACCCTGGCTGCGTAGCCAGATCCACAACTTGCGTGACCCCAGCGTCTGGACGAACTTGCCCTTTTCTTGTCTTCCCGCGCCGCGGTGATGATCTCGACCAGCTCGGCGTCATGGATCTGCCGTCGTGTCGGGGTCTTGTTGATCCACTCGTAGTAGGTCGACGGGCTGATCGGCACGCCATGCTCAGACAGCACCGCACACATGGGCTCGACACCCCAGCGCAGCCCGGCCCCGCCGTTGGGGCCGGCCACCTGGTGGTCCTTGTGTTCGGCGATGAACCGGATCACCGTCTCCCGGGCCGGTCGAGCTCGGCCCCGAAGAAAATCGCCGCTGCTTTCAAGATCTCGTTGGCCCGGCGCAGCTCGGCAATCTCCTTGCGCAGCGCCTTGTTCTCCTCGGCCATCGCGGAGGTCACACCCGGTCGCTGGCCGGTATCGACCTCCGAGCGGCGGATCCAGGTCCGCAACGTCTCCGGTGTGCCGATCCCCAACATGCCCGTGACCGCCGTGATCGCCGCCCACTGCGACGGGTACTGCGGGCGCACCTCAGCGACCATGCGCACCGCACGTTCACGAAGCTCGTCGGGGTACTTGCTGACACGTCCCATAACCCAGATCCTCCCAAGATCGGGAGTCTCCGGAAACGCCGGGACGGCTCAGTGATCGGGTTGGCAAAGTTGTTGAGCGCTAACGCCCCGGTCAGTGACGCGTGAGCGGGCTCGTAGATGTTGAGGAAGTTTTGGAATGCGGTGGGGGCGACGTGCAGCGTTTGTTTGATGTCATCGAGACTGGCGACGAGCGCCTGAGAGATGCCGGAAAGTTTGTCTGCGGTCGTGCCCAGTGCGTCGCGGTTGTCGGCGACGAAGGTCCTCACTTTCTCCGACGCGGTGTTCAGGCTGTCGATCGCCTGGCCCACTTCGTCGTGGTCGTTAGCCAGCACTTGAGTCACCGACGCCAGGTTTGTGTTGAGCGCTCGCAGAAGTTCGGCGCTGTCGTGCAATCCGGACACCAACATCGACAGATTCTTCATCGTGGAGAAGAGATCGCCGCTGTGATCACCCAGCGCTGAAAGGGTTTGGGACAGCTCGATCACCATGTCATGAATGCGGCTGCCCTGCCCACGGAGATTGTCCGCGGCGGTGTTGATCAGCGCCCCTAGGGGACTGACGCCACCTGGTTCGGTCGGTTGCAGTGCGTCAGCGAGCTTTTGCAGCTGAGAACGCAGGTCATCCCATTCGACCGGGACCGCCGTGCGCTCCTGCGGAATCAAGGCCCCGCTGCGCAGAACCGGCCCACCGGTGTAGGCGGGTGTCAGCTGTATTGCGCGTGCGGTGATCAGCTGTGGCAGCAGGATCACCGCTTTGGCCTCCGCAGGCACTGGGTACTTGGCGTCGACCCAAAAGGTGACCTTCGCGCGCTGTGGCTGCGGCTCGATGCGAAGGATCTTGCCGACCGGCACACCAAGGATCATGACGTCGTCGCCCGGGAAGATTCCGTTGCTGTTGTCGAAGTAGGCCACCACTGTCGTGCGGTTGGGGTGGGATGCGGCACCCGACGCCGCGGCTATCCCTCCCAAGAGGACAACGGGCAGCAGCATCAACAAAATGGCTCTTAACCGCTGCAACATCACGGTCCGTCCTGCCTTTCCTGCCTGGTCATCGAAGGTGGCGGGTGCGCCGCAGGGGGCGGCGGCACGTCAAACGACGTCGGCGTAGGGGCGGGGCCCGACGTGGGCCCGGGCGAGCCGACCGCAGGCGGTCCTGGCGGCGGTCCTCCGGTCGGCGGCGCCGGCAGAGGTTCGCGGTAGGGGTAGCGCGGATCGCCGGGATTACCGGTAATCGCATCTGGCAACGTGCGGTTTGGTTCTCCCCCTTGCCCTGTGCGGGGGTAAGGAACGGGAAGCGGAGGCGTACCGGGCTGACCAGTAGGCGGATCGACGCGTTGAGACGGTGACAAGACATTGGGGTCAAGCCCAAGGTCGGAGAACGCAGCGTCGACAAACGGCTGAATGAACTGTCCAGGCACCAGATTCGCCAGGTAGGCCTTGAAGAACGGGCCCGACGCCACCGATTCCCCCAGTGACATGGCGTAGGAATTAAGCAGCTTGATCGACTTCTGGATCTGCTCTTTGCGGTTGTCGATAATGGCCAGTACGCCGTTGAGCTTGTCCAGGGCGGGACGCAGCTGGGAGCGGTTGTCGTCGATGAACCCTGACAGTTGCTGCGAAAGCTTCGAAATATTGGATGAGATCTGGTCCATCGAATGGCGCTGCTCCCGTAGCGCTGCCAGCAAGGCGTTGGTGTCCCGGACCAGATCGACGATCTGGCGACTACGGTCGGCCAAAACGGTGGTCGCCTTGTTGGCGTTGGCGAGCAGACTACGCAATTGCGCGTCGCGTTCACTGAGGGTATGTGAGATTCGCGCGACTCCGTCCACGGCGATCTTGAAGCCGGCGGGCGTGTCGGCGAAAGTCTGAGCTAACGTTGCCAGGGACTGGTTCAGGTCGTCGGTATGCAATCCACTGATGGCCGTTGATAAATCGCCTAGCGCGTCGGTCAGCTGGTAAGCCGGCTGAGTGCGGTCCAGCGGAATCGGCGCTGACAGGGGCCCGTCCCCGCGGGTCGTCACCTCGAGAACCTTGGTGCCCAACAGCGCTTTGGTCTTGACGGCCGCTTCAGATCTGTCGCCGAGGCGAACGTCGTCGGATACCTCGAACTCGACCTTGACCTTGTTCGTTTCCAGCGCCACCGCAGTCACTTTGCCGACCTTGAGACCGGCCACTTGGACATCGGTACCGGCGGCCAGGCCGCTGGCCTCGGCGAAGTAGGCGGTGTATCCGGTGGTGTGATTGAGGAAACCTATGCTGTGGAAGTTCAACGCGAACGCAATTACGGCCGCGACGACGCCAAGCCCAATGCCGCCGATGACCAACGGATTGTGTTGCTGTAGAGACCATTTCATTTGGGGGTACACCTACCGCTCGCCTGGCCCGCTATCTTCACGTAGACCGGCTGACCTCCTTTGCCGGGCAGTTTGAGGATCAAGTCGCAGAGGTAAAAGCTGAAGAAGTCGCCATAGAGCCCCTGCCGAGCAAGCATTTGATACGCGTCGGGCAAGGTGTTTAACAGGTTGTCGAGGTAGTCGTGATCGGCCATGGCGACTCCCGCAGCCCGATCGGTCTGCTGCACAGTGTCTTTCAATGACGGTCGCGCGCGGGTGAGGAGATCGGCGATGTTTGCCGCTGCGGCGTTGGAGTAGGCCAGCGAGTTGGCGATGGCGGTCTTATGCCCGGCGAGCGTCGACATCAGCTCAGCGAGTGAGTCCACCGCAGTGGCGAGTTGGTCGCTTTGGGGGCCAAGCGAGGCGAGCACGGTGTTGAGGTTGTTAACGACTTGCCCGATCAGGGCGTCGCGGTCGGCAAGCGTGTTGGTGAATGCCGCAGTCTGAGTGAACAGCGCATTGATGGTGGTGCCCTGGCCCTGGAATGCCTGAATCAGTTGCGTTGACAACGCATTGACTTGAGCGGGACTCAGGGCACGAAAGAGCGGACGAAAACCGCCGATCAGGGCGTCGAGGTCCAAGGCCGGCCGGGTCCGGTCAACCGGTATCGTGGCGTGCGGTGCCAAGCGTTTGCCGACAGCGGCGCCCTTCTGCAACTCCAGATATCTGCCCCCGATGGGGTTGTCGTAGCGGATAAGGGCCCGAGTCGTGTCGGTCAGCTGGACGGCGCGGTCGACCGCAAAGGCTACCAGGGCGTGTCCTGCAGAGTTGACGGATATGTGTTGAACCTTGCCGACTTCGACTCCGGCAATCCGCACGAAATTGCCCCCTGAAAGCCCGGATACGTTGACGAATTCGGCGTTGTAGGTGTTTTCGGCACCTCCGATCCGGAGCTGGCCGAACACCATCACCAGTCCCAAGGCGCCCAACAAGCAAAGCGCGACGAATACGGACAGCCGTAACACGGCGGAATGAAAGTTCTTTGCCATCAATGCACCTCGCTAATTAGGCCCCGCAGCGGACGGCGCTGACGTCACGGTCGCGGGATTGGGTGGTGCGGTTTCGCTGTTTTGTAGCGCTGCGCCTTGCGGTGCCGGGCCAGGGGGACTGCCGTCGGCGGCGTATTGCGGCGCGCCGTAGGGCGGCGCACCCGCGGGTACCGCCGGCCCGGGCGCCGGCCCCGGGATGCATTGCCGAATGCTCGGCGGCTCCGGCACGGCGCGTGTGACGGGCAGGAAGTCAGCCCAGCACGGATGCCCGATGCCCGGGTTGGTACGGATGTCCAGGCCGGTGCCCCAACCGGTGTTGGTGATGAGCTGGCGCACCGGGAAGTTCTTGGAGACGTCAGGCAGTGAACCGCAGCTAGGTTGGCCGCCGGGGCCACCCTTGGCCGCGACGAACGGCAGGTTGTCGGGATAAATGTAGGGATCTTTGCCAAAGAGGAGGCCGCTGTCGATAACGAGCGAATAGCCGTTGCCTCCACGGGTTTGCAGGCCGCCGTGATCCATGTAGTACTTGGCACCCACCAGCATGCAGGTGTATTCCGGGTTGTACTTTCGTAAGAGGTCAGTGGTCGGTTGCAGGCCATTGATGCCATCGATGAGGTTGTCGAGGTTGGGGCCCACCAGGGCGACACCGCTGCGTGAGAATCCAATGACGTTGAGCAGCAGACTATCCAGCTCCTTAGCATGAGCGCTGAGTGTGGTGCTCGTCGTGCTGGCAGCGTCCAGCGTGGTCAGGATGTCGTTTGCCGCGACGTCATAGGCCTTGCTGAACTCGTTGAACGATCGCCAGTCACGTCCGACGGTATCCACCCTTGCGTTGTAGGCGGTCAGTACCTCGTTCGCGGCGGTGATGGCTTCGCCCATGCGCTGGCCGCGCCCGCGCAATCCCTCGGCGAGGGCACTAATGACCGCGTTGACCTTGGCCGGGTCTACGGATTTGAGTACGTCGACGAGATTCTGAAAGACGGTGTTTACTTCGGTGGTGATGTTGCGCGAATACAGGACCTCTCCGGCTTTGAGTCGGGCGGGTGTGGGCTTGTCGGGGTAGATCAGATCGACGTATTTGGTGCCGAATGCAGTGGTCGCTTTGATCTCGGCTTGGACGTTGGCGGGAATGTAGCGAATCTCCGCAGGATCTATGTCCAGCTGCAGCCGCGCCGCTTGGCGGGATCCGACGATGTTGCCTACCGTGCCGACTTGCACACCCCGCAGCTTGACTTTGGCGCCCGGGTTCATCACCAGACCGGCGCGATCGGACGCCAGGATCACGGTAATGCTCTGTCGCAGCAACCCGTTGAATTGCGCCAGGCTCAAGGTGATCAGGACAATCACCACGGTGACGAGTGCGGCGGTCCACCACAGTGGGTGGATGCGTTGTCGTCGTAGTCCGTCATTCATGGTTGCTACCCGGACATGTTGAAGTTGCCGGTGCGCCCGTAGATCGCGAGGGACGCAAACAAGATGACGGCCGCAGAGACCACCAGCGAAGCACGTACCGCTCGCCCGACGGCTTCCCCCACCCCGGCGGGCCCGCCGGAAGCGGTGTAGCCGTAGTAGGTGTGGATCAGCATGATCACTACGGCTATTGCTACGGCTTGCAGGAACGACCAGATTAGGTCAACCGGTATCAGGAACGTATTGAAGTAGTGGTCATACACGCCGGTCGACTGCCCGTAGATCGCGGTGGTACCGAATCGTGCTGCCAGAAAAGACATTACCATCGCCACGCAGTACAGGGGTATGACGACGACGACGCCGGCAACGACGCGAGTCGATGCAAGGTAGGCAACCGAGCGGATACCCATCACTTCCAGAGCATCGATTTCCTCATTGATGCGCATCGCGCCCAGTTGCGCAGTGGCGCCGGCACCGATGGTGGCTGCCAATGCCACTGCTGCTGTCAACGGCGAGATCAGGCGCACGTTGAAGAATGCCGAGGAGAACCCGGTTAGCGCCTCGACGCTGGTCGCCGCCAGCTGGTTATAGCCCTGGACGGCGACAAGGGCGCCGGTCATCATCGTCAGAAAGCCGACAATCACCACCGACCCACCGATGATCGCCAATGCACCTGTACCCAAACCCATTTGGGCTATCAATCGCAGCGTCTCGATCTTGTAATGACCGAGGGCGTCACCGACTGAGGCTATAGTGCGGCCATAGAACCTCGTCTGTTCGCCGACACGTTCGGCTTCCCGGACCAAATTGCGCACCGTTTGGCCCATATGATGGAAGCGCACTCCCACCGTCGGCGCGCTCAACCGATCGCTCCCACGGTCGACACGCTCACCGCTGTGGCGATGATGTTGATCGCGAACAGGGCCACGAAGGTGTAGACCACTGTTTCGTTCACGGCATTGCCGACTGCGGCCGGTCCCGGACCCACGGTGACACCCTTGTAGCAGGCAATCAGTCCGGCCGCCAGACCAAATAGAGCCGCCTTGATCCAGGCGACGATCACCTTGCTGATCCCGGTGACCAAGGTCAGCGAGGAAACGAACGCTCCTGGACTGACATTCTGGAAGAAGACGGAGAAATAGAAGCCGCCACCTATGCCAACCCAGATGACCAGCGAGGAAAGCAGCACTGCGACCACCATCGCGGCAAGCACGCGTGGCACCACCAGAGACTGGATGGGGTTGATGCCCATTACCCGAAGAGCATCGAGTTCCTCCCGGATCGTGCGAGCACCCAAGTCGGCGCACATGGCGGTCGCACCTGCACCCGAGACCACCAGCACGGTGACGATCGGCCCGATCTGGGTGACCGTACCCTCCCCTGCCCCGACACCGGAGTAGTCGGCAGCACCGAACTCCATGAGAAGGTAGTTGAACGTGAAGACGGCCAGGACAGTGAACGGGATGGCAAGTAGCAACGTTGGCAGAAGGGAAACCCTCGCTACAAACCATGATTGAAGCAATAGCTCCCGCCATGCGAATGGTCGGCGCCACATGACGGTCAGGGTTTCGAAGGACAGAAGGAAGAAACCGCCCAGCGCCCGTACAGGTTTGCCCATCGCAGCGAACCTGTATGCGTAGTCCCGGAACTGACGGCTCGGACTCCCGGACTTGCGAGGGCCCGATACGACCACGGTCTCGTCTTCAGTGATCATCCGCCGGCCACCGGCCACGTCACGGCCTTGTCTTCAAGGAACTCCGCAATGCCATGCCCTCCCCATTCGCGTCCCAAGCCACTGTGTTTGTAGCCACCGAACGGCGCGTCTGGATGTAACGCTCCCCCACCGCCGTTGACGCTTACCGTGCCGGTACGTAGTCGTCGAGCGATGGTGTATGCGCGAACCGGGTCGGCAGACCATACGCCGCCGCCGAGTCCGAAGTCACTGTCGTTGGCGAGTCGGACGGCGTGATCGTCGTCGTCGAAGGGAATGACGATGCCAACGGGCCCAAATACTTCCTGGCGTGCGATGTTCATCCTGTTGTCTACATTGACGAGCAACGTCGGTTCGACATAGAACCCCTTGTCCAAATGGGCGGGTCTCCCGCCCCCATAGGCGACCTCGGCTCCCTCGTCGCGAGCGCGCGCGATCATCGCTTCTACTTTGGTGCGCTGCGCCTCCCTGATCAAAGGCCCCATGTCGGTGGCGCAGTCGGCTGGGTCGCCCACGGTGAGCTGACCGAGCGTGCGGGTCACACGCTCGACCAGCTCGTCATGGCGGGAATGGTGCACGAGCGTGCGAGTCAGCAGTGAACAGCCCTGACCGGCATGGATTGTCATTCCGGCGACCACGTCAATGGCTGCGCGGTCTAGGTCGGCGTCAGGGCAGATGATGTTTGCCGATTTGCCGCCGAGTTCGAGCACCACTCTTTTGAAGGTGTCGGCGGCCTGCCGGTTGACGTAGCGCCCCACCTCGACCGAGCCTGTGAAGGACACGATGTCAACCATGGGGTTGACGGTGAGTTCGTGGCTGGCGTCAGTGGCCCCGGTGACGATATTGAGCACACCCTCGGGAAGGTCGGCTTCAGCGGCGATCTCTCCGAGGATCAATGCCTCCAAAGGTGTGTAAGGCGAAGGCTTGAGCACTGCAGTGCAACCGGCAGCTAGCGCCGGCGCTATCTTGGACAGGTTGAGGAACAGCGGAAAGTTGTACGCCGTAATCAAACTGGCAACTCCGGCGGGTTCGCGCAGCACCACACCTTGCCCTAGCGAATCGGTAACCAGGGGAAGCAATGCCGTCTCGAAGTCGAACCTTGGCAGTACGCGCTCGACAACATCGGTAAATCGCTCGATCGGGATGCCAACCTGGAAGGAAGGCGCCAGCGTTCGGGTGGACCCAGCTTCGACGATACTCAGGTCGACCAGGTCGTCGTAACGTGCCCGCAGCCGTTGCGCCATCCGGGACAAGACTGTCGAACGCTGTCGCGGCGACCACCGAGGCCACGGCCCATCATCGAAGGCTCGCCGCGCTGCTTGGATCGCAAGTTGGGCGTCGGCGACGGTTCCGTTCGGTACCTCGGCGATCGGCTCTCCGGTTGCCGGGTTGAGCACGACGAGTGGATCGGTGGCCGCGCCCTCGACCCATCGACCGTTGATGTAGAGGCTATAGCTTTGTGGCCGTGCCGCTGTCCGGGTCATGCAAACGTCCTTCGCCTCAATTAACGGTGGTCAAGCCCGCGTCGACGGTAAGCGTCGAACCGGTCACGAAACGGCCTGCGTCCGAGACCAGATACAGCACCGCGTTGGACACATCTGTGGTCTCGATCATTTCGGCCGGCAATGCGTTGACAAGCGCGGTGGCCGTTTTGGGGTGTGCATCGATCCAGCGCGGGAAGAAGTCGTTGACCACCATGGGGGTTTTCACACCACAGGGGTGCAGTGAATTTACGCGGATGTTATGTTCGCCAAGCGATCCCGCGTACGCTTTCATCAATCCGACGACGCCGAACTTGGCAGCGAAATAGCCGTCAGCTCCACCCGAACGTTCCGTGGTTTGGGCGCGTAAGCCCGCCGCCGAGCTGGTGATGACGATGGCGCCCCCGCGTTGGCCCGCGATCAGCGCGGGCACGGTGGCCTGCAACGTATTCCACACGCCCGTAAGCATCGTGTCGATCGAATCTTTCCACGCCTGTTCTGAATTGGCGTAGGGCGGCAGGCTGTGTGCCATGATGCCCGCATTGGCCAGCACGATGTCGAGGCGTCCGAATTCCGCCACGCCGTGCTGCACGGCGGAACGGACTTCGGCAGCGTTGCGGACATCGGCCTGGAGGGCAACCATGCGCCGGCCTTGCTTTTCGACCAGGGCGGCCGTGTCGCCAAGGTCTGCGGCCGTGGACATGGGGTAAGCCACCGTCTCCAGCTGTGCGCAGATGTCGATTCCGATGATGTCTACGCCGGCGCTCGCCAGCAATTCTGCGTGCGCGCGGCCCTGCCCTCGCGCCGCTCCGGTAATGAAGGCGACTTTGCCGTCCAACCCGTACATCTGCACCTTTCCGCCGCCGCGACTCCGAGGCTCATATCTACCTAAGGCGTCTATGATAACGATGATCAGTGTCCTGCGCCACACCGGGTTTCCGCGGTGACGCCTGACACAGGAGGGCAACCCCAAAACGGCTGGTGCACGGCAATTGCGCGTGCGCGCGGCGCGGGGATCGCCGCCACCCCGTCCGGTATCAGGCGGGCATCGACCGCCCACCCGGCGTGACGGCCTCTGCAACGCGGCCGTACGACTTCAAATCCTCGTGCGCGTGGTCGGAGCGAACCTGCCGGCCCGGCGGACTCGAGACTTCGCGGCGGCCGGCAGCGGACGGAGTCAAGGGCAAGAACCGCAACGGCGACGGGCGCCAGCACAACGAGGCCAATACGACTTACCAACCGGGTGCCGGTGATGGCACATCCAGAGACCTTCTATCGTTGCGTCACCGACGTTCGAATGTGCTTCGCGAACTGGGCATCGACCGGTACGCCGGCGCAGCATACTTCACTTGCCCACTGCTCTTTCCACCGTGCGTTTGAGTGCGTTGCGGCGCCGCTGGTGATCCTCCGCCGGATCGTCGGCGGTTTCGGCGTAGAAGAGACTCGCGCACGCAAACCGCTCAGATGCTGGACTTCGCCGCCCACCAAGAGATTCGGCCTTTGATCGACATGTCCGCGATGGCGAGATCAATGAGGCGGTGGACCGCGTGCGGCGGGGCCGGTCCCGCTATCGAACGGTTCTCGTGGCTTAGCCGCGAGAATCTTTCACCGGCGCCATCAAGACCCGACTGCGCCCAGTAACGCCAGCAAACGGATACCGTCCGACCGTTTCTGCCTCGCGTCCGACGGTGCTGCGAATGCGTACGCCTCACATGACTTTGCGACCGACATCGAGGCGGCACCCTAGTCGCTGGCGGTGTCCGCCTCGAGCTCGGCGGTGTCGGCGCCCGTCATGGCGCGCTGCGCGGCCTTGATTGCGGCGTAGGTGACGAGCGCGGCCATCACCGTCAGCGGCCAGCCCATCGCGATCCGGGCGAACCCGAGCCAACCCGTCTGGTCCGCGTCATACAAAACCCGCTGGACGACGAACCGGGACGCGAAGACCACCACCCAGCACAGCGAGGCGGCGTCGAACGCGTAGACGGCGCGCGGGACGTCGCGCCAGGCGCGGTCGCGCCCGGTCGCCCAGCTCCACGCGTAGCCGGCCAGCGGCCTGCGGATCAGGACCGACGCCGCGAACACCACCGCCCACAGCAGCGACATCCAGATGCCCAGCAGGAAATAGCCTTTGGACGCGCCCACGACGTAGGCGATCAACGCGCAGATCGCGACGCCGATGAAGCCGGAGAACGCCGGCTGGGTGGATCCGCGCCGGATCAGCCGCCACACCAGGATCAGCGCAGCCACGCCCATGGCGGCGGCGATCGCCGAAAGCAGTCCCGACACGCTCGACACCGCCACGAAAACCACCACCGGCAGCGACGAGTAGACGACACCGCTCACGCCGCCCAGCTGGGCGAGCAGGCGGTCCGGGGTGATGCCGTCGGTGGTACCGGATTCCGGTCGCGGACCTGTCCCCCAATCGTCGTGGGCGGTCACCGCTGAATTTCGTAGTGCGGGTTGTAGATGGCTTTGGTGCCGTTCTCCAGCTTGCCCAGCCGGCCCCGAACCCGCAGGGTGCGGCCGGAGTCGATGCCGGGTATGCGGCGCTGACCCAACCACACGAGGGTCACGGTGTCGCTGCCGTCGAACAGCTCGGCGCGGACGCCGCCCGAACAGCCCTTGCCGTTGGTCTCGACGCTGCGCAGCGTGCCGATCATGGTGACCTCCTGGCCACGCTCACAATCGATCACACGCTGCGCGCCGGTACTCGCGACTTCGTCGGACAACTCCGCACAGTCGCGTTGCTCCGGATCCTCCGTCAGACGACGGGTCAGCCGGCGCAGATACCCTTGGGCCCCCATGGCCACTCCTGACAATGCTGATAAAGCCGCTGATGTGCGTTGTGCTTCTATCTATGCCAACGGACACCGTAGACCTCTTGGTTCCCCCACGCCAACCGAACCAAACCTGGTGTTGGAGCGCCCGTCGCGGCGGGGGCAGGATCGGGGGGTGAATGTCGATCTGCGTGGTGTGACGGCCGTCCTGCTGGCCGGAACCGGCAGCGACGAGGACTACGTCAACCGGGCGTTCGGCGGCCCGTTGGGCGAGGTCGGGGCGTCGCTGGCGGCACCGCGGCCGCGCCCGGACCGACTGATCGACGGCTACCTGGCGGCGTTGGACGACGCCGGGCGCGCCGCTCCGATCGCCGTCGGTGGTGTCTCGATCGGCGCCGCAGTGGCCGCCGCCTGGGCGCTGGCCCATCCCGATCGCACCGTGGCCGTGCTGGCCGCGCTGCCGGCCTGGGCCGGGGCGCCCGGGGAGGCGCCGGCGGCGCTGGCGGCGCGGCATTCGGCGGCGCAGCTGCGCGCCGACGGCCTGGCCCCCACGACCGCCGCGATGCGGGCCTCCAGCCCGCCATGGCTGGCCGAGGAACTGACGCGCTCGTGGCGCGCGCAGTGGCCCCAGCTGCCCGAGGCGATGGAAGAGGCCGCCGGTTACGTCGCGCCGAGCTGCGCCGAGCTGGCCCGGCTGACCACGCCCCTGGGGGTGGCCGCCGCCGTCGACGATCCCATTCACCCGCTGCAGGTCGCCGTGGACTGGGTCGCCACGGCCCCGCGCGCGGCCCTGCGGACCGTGACGCTGGAACAGATCGGCGCCGACCCGGCCGCGCTGGGCGCGGCCTGCCTGGCCGCACTCGGCGAGCTCTAGCCGCCGGTCGTGGTGCGCAGCTGCTGCATCGCCGACCCCTCGGCGCCGCGGCGCGCGGCCGGCTCGATGGACACCTCGCCGGGCGCCTGCTGGGCCGCGTCTTGTTGCTGGGCCTGCTGGGCAGCCGCGGCCTGGCGCAGCTGCTCGGCCATCGGCTCCGGCAGCTGCACCGCCAGCGGCGTCCGCACCGGGAGCGGGGTGTCGCCGCGCCGGACGACAGTGTCGGCCAACGCCGCCCGCGCCTCCTGTTCCAGCGCCTCGATCGTCTCGTGCGGACCGTTGATGACGCAGCGGATCATCCAGCGGTAGCCGTCGACCCCGATGAAGCGCACCACGCCCGAGGCGGTGCCGACGACCTCGCGGCCCCAGGGGCCGTCCTTGATGCTGACCTTGGCCGAGTCCTTGCGCAGCGACTCGGCGAGTTCCGCGGCCACCTCGCGCCAGAGCCCGGCCGTCTTGGGTGCGGCGTAGGCGGCGATGGTAAACCTCCCGTTGGGCGTGACGACCCACACCGCGCTGGGCACGCCGGTCTCGGTCAGCTCGACCTGCAGCTGGCCGGTCTCCGGCATGGGGATGAGCACCGAGCCCAAGTCGAGCCGGGCCAGCTCGGCGACCGAAGGATCGTCGAAGTCCTCGATGTCGAACGGGCCCTCGAGCTCTTCGATCTCGTCGTCCGCGGACTGGTGGTCGACGGCCTGCGCCGCGACGTCATCCCGCGTCCGTTCCCTGTCGTCTTTGCGTCTACCGAATGCCATCACAGACTCGCATGTCCTCCGGAGGAACCGTGGCCGCCATCGCCACGGGAGGTCTCGGCCAGCCCCGCCTCGTCGAACGACGAGACCTCGACCAGCTCCACCAGCTCGACCCGCTGCACCAGCAGCTGGGCGATGCGGTCGCCGCGATGGATGACGATCGGCTTGGCGGGGTCCAGGTTTATCAGTGCCACCTTGATTTCGCCGCGGTACCCGGCGTCGATGGTCCCCGGGCTGTTGACGATCGAAAGGCCAACGCGCGCAGCCAAACCCGACCGCGGATGCACCAACCCGACCATCCCGTGCGGGATGGCGACGGCGACGCCCGTCCCGACCAGGGCGCGGTGCCCGGGTGACAGTTCGATGTCCTCGGCGCTGTACAGATCCACACCGGCATCGCCGTCGTGGGCGCGGCCGGGCAGCGGCAGGTCCGGGTCGAGGCGGACGATGGCGAGACTGGTCTGCACGGGGCCACAGACTACCCTTGACCGCGTGTCAGGGACGCGCGTCGCGCCGCACAGCGTGCGATATCGCGAACGACTATGGGTGCCGTGGTGGTGGTGGCCGCTGGGCTTCGGGCTCGCGGCGCTGATCGCCTTCGAGGTCACCCTCGGTGTGCCCGCCCTGCCCGACTGGGTCCCGTACGCGACGCTGTTCGCTGTCGCGGCCGGGGCGCTGTTGTGGCTCGGAAGGGTCGAGATCAAAGTCACAGCCGGCCCCGGCGGTGTTGAGCTGTGGGCCGCCGAGGCGCACCTGCCCGTCACGGTCGTCGCCCGGTCCGCGGAAGTGGCGCCGTCGGCGAAGTCCGCGGCCCTGGGCCGCCAGCTCGACCCGGCCGCCTATGTGCTGCACAGGGCATGGATCGGCCCGATGATTCTGCTGGTCCTCGACGACCCCGATGACCCGACGCCGTATTGGCTGGTGAGTTGCCGCCGCCCCGAGCGGGTGCTGTCGGCATTGCGCAGCTGACCTCGAAACCGGTCAAGCCGCGCAGTCGGTACAGATCATCACGCCGTTCTTCTCGCTGGCCAGCCGGCTGCGATGCTGCACCAGGAAGCAACTCGAGCAGGTGAATTCGTCGGCCTGCTTCGGGATGACCCGAACAGACAGCTCTTCCCCCGAAAGGTCGGCCCCCGGCAGCTCGAAAGATTCGGCGGTTTCAGATTCGTCGACGTCGACGACGGCCGAGGCCGCCTCGTTGCGTCGCGCTTTGAGCTCCTCCAGCGAGTCCTCCGAGACGTCGTCGGTTTCGGTGCGGCGCGGCGCGTCATAGTCGGTAGGCATATCTATTCCCTGCCCTATCCCCTCGATACCCTCGTAATCCCAAGCAACGCTTTGTACCAGCGTCGAACGCATCCACCAAACGATTCGTGCCCGGATCGCTACCCGTTAAGGTGTGAATTGCGTCACACTATCCGATCGGCCCCCGAGTTCGGCTTTGAACAGCGCCTTTGGCGTGCGGTTAGAGTGCAGCTGTGGTCGCACAAATCACCGAGGGTACCGCTTTCGACAAGCATGGTCGCCCCTTTCGGCGGCGCAACCCCCGGCCGGCCATCATCGTGCTGATCTTCCTGGTCGTCGCGACGGGCGTGGTGTGGACCGTGGCGCTGACCCGGCCGGCCAAGGTCCACGAGGCCGTGGTGTGCAACCCCCCGCCGCAGCCGGCGGGCTCCGCGCCGCTGCAGCTGGGCGAACAGGTCTCGCGCACCGCGATGGCCGACGTCGCACCGGCCAAGCTCGCGGACACCAAGGTGCGCGTCCTGAACGCCAGCGGGCGCGGCGGACAGGCCGCCGATGTCGCCGGCGCCATGAAGGACCTCGGCTTCGCGCAGCCGACCGCCGCCAACGACCCGGTCTATGCCGGGACCAGGCTGAATTGTCAGGGACAAATCCGCTTCGGCACCGCAGGGCAGGCCACCGCGGCCGCCGTGTGGCTGGTGGCGCCGTGCACGGAACTGTTCAACGACAACCGCGCCGACGACACCGTCGACCTCGCGGTCGGCACCGAGTTTTCCGCCCTGGCCCACAACGACGACATCGACGCGGTTCTGGCCACCCTGAAGCCCGGTGCCTCCGAACCGTCAGATCCGGCGCTCCTGGCCAGGATTCACTCCAGCAGCTGCTGAAAGTCAGTCCGGGATCGGGTCCAGCCCGCTGAACCGTTTCAGAGTCGCCAGCAGCTCGTCGGCGATCCCGGGGGCGGCCGCGACCGTCAACCCGGCCCCGCGGACGCCCTTGGCCGGCAGCACCACCCGGGCTCCCGCCTCGGCCGCAATCAGCGCGCCGGCGGCGCAGTCCCAGATCTGCAGCCCGTGCTCGTAGTAGGCGTCCAGGCGGCCCGCCGCGACCATGCACAGGTCGAGCGCCGCGGAACCGATGCGACGCACGTCGCGGACCACCGGCAGCATCCGCGCCAACAACGCCGCCTGCGCTTCACGTCGGCCCTTCGAATAACCGAACCCCGTGCCCACCAATGACATTGACAGCTCGTCGACGTCTGCGCAGCGCAGCGGCTCCGTGCCGCGCCCGTCGGTGACGTGGGCGCCCAGCCCGGTCGCCGCCGAGTACACGCGGCCGCCGACGACGTCGGCGACCGCCCCGGCGACCGACACGCCGTCGATCTGCACGCCCACCGACACCGAATAGGCCGGGATGCCATAGACGAAATTCACTGTGCCGTCGATGGGGTCGAGCACCCACGTGATCGCGCCGTCGGGCGTCGACCCGTGATCGGCGGGCCCACCGCCTTCCTCCCCGAGGATCGGGTCACCGGGACGCAGCACCGCCAGCCGGTCGCGCAGCAGCCGTTCGGTCTCGGTGTCCACGACGGTCACCGGGTCGGTCGGGGTGCTTTTCGAGCGGACCGCGTCACCGATGCCTCCACCGGTGCCGAAAACCTCGGCGCGGCGCTGCCGCACGAAGTCTGCGGCTTCGGCGGCCAGGGTTTCGGCCACCGAGCGCAGCCGCGCGGGGTCGGCGGGTTTGGTACTGGGGCGCGTCACCCGTCCATCGCATCACAGTGGCCGGCGCCGCGCAGACACGCCCAACGGCCGCTTCCGCGGGTCCCTGGGCGCTAAGGTGAGCGGACAGCCCACGTCTTGCCGAGGGGGTTCGATGACCAGTACCGACACGCCGCGCGCCGATCCGGGTGTTGCCATGCCGCAACGTCAGGCGTTCGGCATCGACGTCGGTGGCAGTGGCATCAAGGGCGGCATCGTCGACCTGAACACCGGGCTGCTCGTCGGCGACCGGTTCAAGCTCCTGACCCCGCAACCGGCGACGCCGGCCGCGGTCGCCAAGACGATCGCCGCCGTCGTCAACGAGTTCGGGTGGACCGGCCCACTCGGGGTGACCTATCCCGGCGTCGTCACCCACGGCGTCGCTCAGACTGCGGCCAACGTCGACAAGTCGTGGATCGGGACGAACGCGCGCGACGTCATCAGCGCCGAGCTGGACGGTCAGCCAGTCACGATCCTCAACGACGCCGACGCGGCCGGGCTCGCCGAGGAGCGCTACGGCGCGGGCGCCAACCAGTCCGGACTCGTCGTGATGCTGACTTTCGGCACCGGAATCGGCTCCGCCGTCATCCACAACAGGACCCTGATACCCAACACCGAGCTCGGCCATCTCGAAGTCGGCGGCAAGGAGGCCGAGCAACGGGCCGCATCGTCGGTCAAGGAGCGCAACAACTGGAGCTACGAGAAATGGGCCACACAGGTGACGCGGGTGCTGGTGGCCATAGAAAACGCCATCTGGCCGGATCTGTTCATCGCCGGTGGGGGCATCAGCCGCAAGGCGGACAAGTGGCTGCCGCTGCTGCAGAACCGCACTCCGGTGGTGGCGGCGGCCCTGCAGAACACGGCCGGCATCGTGGGCGCGGCCATGGCCGCCACCATCGACGTCACCCACTGATTCTCGCCGGTAGGGCGGTACGAGCCCTCGCGGTCGTTACAATGGTCGTCGGCGGTCCCCAGCGCCTAGCCCAGACCGAGAGCGTGCACCACCCACGCTGATACCAACGCCAAGACAGACATAACTGACACTTTCGGTTCTCCATGCCCATACCCACCGGAAGTGCGTCCAAACGAAGGGGTTTAAGTGGCAGCGACCAAGGCAAGCCCGGCAACCGATGAGCCGGTGAAGCGCAACGCCACCAAGGCTCCGTCGAAGAGGTCGGCGGCTTCACCCGCCAAGGCACCCAACGGCTCTGCCCCCGCGAAACGGGCAGCCAAGGCCGCGCCCCGGGCCGCCACGCCCGCGACCGAAGCCGACATCGACGCCAAGAAATCGCGAGCAACGGCCAAGGCCCCGGCGGGCAAGGCATCGCCGGGCCGCGGAACCAAGCCGGCGGGCAAGGGCGCCGGGGATGACGCGGACGCCGAACTGTCGACGGTCGAGTCCGACGGCACCGTCGAGGAACTCGACGCCGAGCCCGACCTCGAGGGCGACGACATCGAGATCGATGCGACCGACCTGAGCCTGGACGAGCTGGACGAGGACGTGGAGTCCGACGCCGAGGACGTCGACATCGACCCGGCCGACGCCGAGGAAGGCGAGGAAACCGCCCCCGTGGCGGTGGCCGGGCCGGCCCCCGCCGACGAAGACGAGGAGATCGCCGAGCCCACCGAGAAGGACAAGGCCTCCGGCGATTTCGTCTGGGACGAAGACGAATCTGAGGCGCTGCGGCAGGCCCGCAAGGACGCCGAACTCACCGCCTCGGCGGACTCGGTACGCGCCTACCTCAAGCAGATCGGCAAGGTGGCGCTGCTCAACGCCGAAGAAGAGGTCGAGCTGGCCAAGCGGATCGAGGCCGGCCTGTACGCCACGCAGCTGATGTCCGAGTACGCCGAGAAGGGCGAGAAACTGCCCGCCGCGCAGCGCCGCGACATGATGTGGATCTGCCGCGACGGCGACCGCGCCAAGAACCACCTGCTGGAAGCCAACCTGCGGCTGGTCGTCTCGCTGGCCAAGCGGTACACGGGCCGCGGCATGGCGTTCCTCGACCTCATCCAGGAGGGGAACCTGGGCCTGATCCGCGCGGTCGAGAAATTCGACTACACCAAGGGCTACAAGTTCTCCACGTACGCGACCTGGTGGATCCGCCAGGCGATCACCCGCGCCATGGCCGACCAGGCCCGCACCATCCGCATCCCGGTGCACATGGTCGAGGTGATCAACAAGCTGGGCCGCATCCAGCGCGAGCTGCTGCAGGACCTGGGCCGCGAGCCCACGCCCGAAGAGCTGGCCAAGGAAATGGACATCACCCCGGAGAAGGTGCTGGAGATCCAGCAGTACGCCCGGGAGCCGATCTCGCTGGACCAGACGATCGGCGACGAGGGCGACAGCCAGCTCGGGGACTTCATCGAGGACAGCGAGGCCGTGGTGGCCGTCGACGCGGTGTCCTTCACGCTGCTGCAGGACCAGCTGCAATCGGTGCTCGAGACGCTCTCGGAGCGCGAGGCCGGCGTAGTACGCCTGCGGTTCGGTCTCACCGACGGCCAGCCCCGCACCCTCGACGAGATCGGCCAGGTCTATGGCGTGACCCGCGAGCGGATCCGCCAGATCGAGTCCAAGACGATGTCGAAGCTGCGCCACCCGAGCCGTTCGCAGGTCTTGCGCGACTACCTGGACTGAGCGAGCCCGCCGAGCGCGTGCTCGTGTCATCCGGCTTCGAGTTCGAGCCGGGTTGCCGGTGGAGATCGAGGCGGACGCCTACGTCAATTCCTGAGGCAGCGGTGCGAAGGTGCCGTCGGGCGCCGGCCGGTAAGCGGTGACCCGGATGACTGCCCGCACGGGCAGCGGTCCGTACAGATGCGGGAACAGCATCGACTCGGGATCCGTCGGCACTCCCGGTTCCCAGCGCACGGGCGACTCCAGTAGCGCCGGGTCGACGTGCAGCAGGAGCAGGTCGGCGCGGCCGCGGTAGAGGCGGTTGGCCGGCAGGTGCACCTGCTCGGGCGTCGACAGGTGCACGAAGGGGTCGCCGGTCGCGGCGGGGTCGATCGCGCCGCGGTCGCGGGCGGAAGACCACTCGTCGGCTCCGCACAGATGCACCAATTTGGGGTCCGCCGTCACGGTCGATGACCCTAGACAACACGCCGGGCGTGTATCAAACACCTCGTGAGAAACGACACACCCTACAACGGTTAGGGAACAAGGCGAAAACGCCATACGTCTGAGAGAGTGAATCAACGTAAGAACGGAGAAGCCATGCACGCAACTCTGACCAGTCCCGAGCTAACTCGTGCGGACCGCTGCGACCGCTGCGGTGCCGCGGCTCGTGTCCGTGCCAAGCTGCCTTCTGGAGCCGAGCTTCTCTTCTGCCAGCACCACGCCAACGAGCACGAGGCCAAACTGGTCGAGCTCGCCGCCGTCCTGGAGGTCAGCGAAAGCTAGGGCGGTCCGGACTCGCCCGTCGGCAATGTGGGTGACGGGGGTAGTCATCGGTAATGCTGGACTGGTATGAGCGATCAGGTCGCGAAGCCGTCCCGCCGTCACGTCTGGCGAATCAGCTTGAGGACTCTGGCGAAAAGCTGGGACGACTCGATTTTTTCGGAGTCAGCGCAGGCCGGTTTCTGGTCTGCACTGTCTCTGCCTCCGCTCCTGCTGGGAGTGCTGGGCAGCCTCGCCTATGTGGCTCCGCTGTTCGGGCCGGACATGCTGCCCAGCATCCAGCATCAGCTCATCTCGACGGCGCACAGCGTGTTCTCTACCAGCGTGGTCAACGAGATCATCGAGCCGACTGTGCGCGACATTGCCAACCACGCGCGCGGCGAGGTGATCTCGCTGGGTTTCCTGATCTCGCTGTGGGCAGGGTCGTCCGCCATTTCGGCGCTCGTCGACTCCGTGGTCGAGGCTCATGATCAGACCCCGCTGCGCCATCCCGTACGGCAGCGCCTGTTCGCGCTGTTCCTCTATGTGGTGATGCTGGTGCTGGTGGTCACGACGGCGCCCCTGGTGGTGGCGGGGCCGCGCAAGGTGGGCGAGCACATTCCCGTCGGGCTGGCCAACCTGCTGCGCTACGGCTACTACCCCGCGCTGATATTCGGGCTGATCGTCGGGGTGATGATCTTGTACCGGGTGTCGCTGCCAGAACCGCTGCCATCGCATCGGCTCATCTTCGGGGCCGTCCTCGCGGCCGCGGTGTTCGTGATCGCCACCCTGGGCCTGCGGTTCTACCTGCGGTGGATCACCAGCACGGGCTACACCTACGGTGCGCTGTCCACGCCGATCGCTTTCCTGCTCTTCGCGTTCTTCGGCGGGTTCGCCATCATGCTGGGCGCCGAACTCAACGCGGCAATACAGGAAGAGTTCCCCGCGCCCAGGACGCACGCCCACCGGCTGCGCAAGTGGCTGGTGGCGCAGCTGCCGGCCGGCCGGCGGGCGGCGGATGCGTCGCCCGACCCCGTGCTGCCCGAACGCAGCGTCGCGACGGTCGAGCCGCCGGCGTGATCAGCCCTTCTTGAGGCTCTCGTAGATTCTCTTGCAGTCCGGGCACACCGGCGATCCCGGCTTGGCCGCCTTGGTCACCGGGAAGACCTCACCGCACAGCGCGACGACATGGGTGCCCATCACCGCGCTCTCGGCGATCTTGTCCTTCTTGACGTAATGGAAGAACTTCGGGGTATCACTGCCCGTCCCGTCGTCGACGCGTTCGTCGGTATCCGTGCGCTCGATCGTCTGGGTGTCCATGCCTGACATTGTGCCTCGAAACTCGCTACAGCCGGAATCGATCCGTTGTGGAAGAGTGGAGGCATGAAGCGCGACTCCGATCTGGGGTTCGACGATGATGGCAGACCGGTGCTCATCACCGCCGCCGCGGTGTCCTACGAGGAGCAGCACCGCGCCCGAGTACGTAAATACCTGACTCTGATGGCATTCCGCATCCCGGCGCTCATCCTGGCCGCCGTGGCGTACGGGATGTGGCACAACGGGTTGATTTCGCTGGCGATCATCGCGGCGTCGGTCCCGCTGCCATGGATGGCCGTCCTGATCGCCAACGACCGACCGCCCCGCCGCTCCGACGAGCCGCGTCGCTTCGAGGAGGTGCCGCGGCGCACCCCGTTATTCCCGACGGCCGAGCGGATGGCGCTCGAGAGTCCCCACTACCGGGAGCCGCAGGCCGCGCCGCCGCGCTGGGACGACGTGGGCCGGCCGGGTCCCGGCTGACCGGCCGGCGGTCACAACTCTCAGGACTTTCTCAGGTCGCTGGCACATTTCTGCACGTCAAGGCGTGTGAGATCAGGAATCGGTGGGAACTCTCAGGCCGGATCTGTCGTTGTATGGAATGACAGTTACAAGCCGATCGGGAGGTCGCTATGGCGAACGCCACCACAAACAGGTTTGACGGCGATCTGGATGCTCAAAGCCCCGCAGCGGATTTAGTGCGCGTATATCTCAACGGTATTGGTAAGACGGCGTTGCTCAACGCGGCCGGAGAGGTCGAACTGGCCAAGCGCATCGAGGCCGGACTCTACGCTGAGCACCTGCTCGAAACGCGTAAGCGCCTGGGCGAGAATCGCAAACGCGAGTTGGAGGCCGTCGTGCGCGACGGCGAGGCCGCGCGCCGACACCTGCTGGAGGCGAACCTGCGCCTGGTGGTGTCGCTGGCCAAGCGTTACACCGGTCGCGGCATGCCGCTGCTGGACCTGATCCAGGAGGGCAACCTCGGCCTCATCCGCGCGATGGAGAAGTTCGACTACACAAAGGGATTCAAGTTCTCCACGTACGCCACGTGGTGGATCCGCCAGGCCATCACTCGTGGGATGGCCGACCAGAGCCGCACCATCCGGCTGCCCGTTCACCTCGTCGAGCAGGTCAACAAGCTGGCGCGGATCAAGCGCGAGATGCACCAAAACCTGGGGCGCGAGGCCACCGACGAGGAACTGGCCGCCGAGTCGGGGATCCCGGTCGAGAAGATCAACGACCTGCTCGAGCACAGCCGCGACCCGGTGAGCCTGGACATGCCCGTCGGCTCCGAGGAAGAGGCCCCGCTCGGTGACTTCATCGAGGACGCCGAGGCGATGTCCGCGGAGAACGCGGTGATCGCCGAGCTGCTGCACACCGACATCCGCAGCGTGCTGGCCACGCTCGACGAACGTGAGCACCAGGTGATCCGGCTGCGTTTCGGTCTCGACGACGGGCAGCCCCGCACCCTCGACCAGATTGGCAAGCTGTTCGGCCTGTCCCGTGAGCGGGTGCGTCAGATCGAGCGCGACGTCATGTCGAAGCTGCGCAACGGCGAGCGCGCCGATCGGCTGCGTTCGTACGCCAGCTAGGCCAGCGCACCCGAGCCAGGAAGCACGACAGTATGCCCGCCGCGCCAGCGGCGGGCATACTGCATGCCAGGGAGGCGTTACACCCATTCGCGCAGCTGGCCAAGTAGACTCAGCGTCAATGGAGGGTACCGGATGAACGAGCTGGTCGATACCACCGAGATGTACCTGCGGACGATTTACGACCTCGAGGAAGAGGGCGTGACGCCGCTGCGTGCCCGGATCGCCGAGCGCCTCGACCAGAGCGGTCCGACCGTCAGCCAGACCGTGTCCCGCATGGAGCGGGACGGCCTGCTCCACGTGGCCGGCGACCGCCACCTGGAGTTGACCGACAAGGGCCGGGCGCTGGCCATCGCCGTGATGCGCAAGCATCGCCTCGCCGAACGACTGCTCGTCGACGTCATCGGGTTGCCGTGGGAGGAAGTCCACGCCGAGGCCTGCCGGTGGGAGCACGTGATGAGCGAGGACGTCGAACGCCGGCTGGTGAAGGTCCTGGACAACCCCACCACGTCGCCGTTCGGCAATCCGATCCCGGGCCTGCTCGACCTGGGCGTCGGACCCGAATCCGGCTCCGACGACGGCAACCTCGTCCGGTTGACGGAGCTGCCCGCCGGCTCGCCGGTGGCCGTGGTCGTGCGTCAGCTCACCGAGCACGTGCAGGGCGACATCGACCTGATCACCCGGCTCAAGGACGCGGGCGTCGTACCCAACGCGCGGGTGAGCGTCCAGACCAGCCCCACCGGTGGCGGCGTTACCATCGTGATCCCGGGTCACGAGAACGTCACGCTGCCGCACGAAATGGCACACGCGGTCAAGGTCGAGAAGGTCTGACCGGCCCCACTTGGGCCGCCCCTACCCGGCGCGGCGGCCGAAGGCCCGCCGTCGCGGCAGCCGCACGCCCACCCGCTTCGCCAGCCGGTAGCCCGTGGCCGCCAGCTCCCGGATGCGCTCGGGCCGAAGCCCCGATTGCAGGGCCGTGTCCAACATGCCCGCCATGCGATGGTCGGGCTCACAACGCAGCGCGGCGTCCAGCGACACCCCGGCGAGCGGGCCGTCGCCGCGGGCGTAGGCGCTGAACGCCAGCAACGCCAGCGCCTCGACCCGCCAGGGCGGGGGCAGCAGCCGCGCCAGCAGCGCCCATAGTGATTCGGCTTCGCCCGCCGATTCGCCGACGGCGAGGGCATAGAGGATGTCGCGGACAACCCCGTCGCGCAGCGCGCAGCCCAGCCCGGCGATGTCGGCGTCGGGCAGTGACTCGCCGGCAGCCAGCCGGGATGCCGCGGCCACCGCGGTCTCTACGTCACGGCGGCGGCACTCGTCCGGATCGGCGTGCTGCGCCGACCGGCGCCTGGCTGCCTCTTCTTCGAGGGCGCCGGCCAACTCCTCGCTGCGGCCGGGGTCGTCGACCGCGATCACGGCCTGCAGGTCGGCGCGCCGTGCGTAGAGCCGCCTGCCGTCCAGCACCGCCGCCGCGGCCAGCGGAGACGCCGAGGGATCGTCGATGACGCCGCCCGAACCGCAATTGTCCACGCAATGCCAGCGCCCGCCCCGGGCCACCCGGTCCACCACATGCGCGGCCCACAACCGAATGTCGTTCCGCGACAACGCCTCCGCGAGTTCGTCACACAGCTGCCGGTATTCCTCGTTACAGCCCGGGCAGTGCGCGCCGTCCGCGTCAACGATCACCGCGATCGCGGCGTCCGGTTCGGCGGCGGCGGCAACCTCGGCCAGATAACCGATCCGGGCGGGCAGGTCATCACCGAGGTCGACCCGCAGCACCGACCCGAGTTCCCCGTCGCCCAAGGACACCAGGATCAATGAATTTTCCGGCACGAAGCCGAGAACGGCGGGTAGCGCGGCAATCAATGCCGCGGGGCGGCCCAGTTGAAAGTCAGGTCGATGCGTCGTCATGAGCACCAACGCTGACGATCGCCACCGTCAGCCGGTGCTCACCCGAGCCGGTCGGGTCGCCGGCCTGTGTATGAACCCAGCACTGTGAGTGCAGCTGCTTTACTGTTTAGCGCATGGAGTCGGCGCAAGAGTACGACATGGTGGTCCTCGGTTCTGGGCCCGGCGGCCAGAAGGCCGCCATCGCCTCGGCCAAACTGGGCAAGTCCGTCGCGATCATCGAACGAGGCCGCATGCTCGGCGGAGTGTGCGTCAACACCGGCACCATCCCGTCAAAGACGTTGCGCGAAGCGGTGGTTTACCTGACCGGGATGAACCAGCGCGAGCTGTACGGCGCCAGCTACCGGGTGAAGGAGCGGATCACGCCGGCCGACCTGCTGGCCCGCACCCAGCATGTGATCGGCAAGGAAGTCGACGTGGTGCGCAACCAGCTGATGCGCAACCGCATCGACCTGCTAGTCGGCCACGGTCGGTTCCTGGACCCGCACACCATCCTCGTCGAGGATCCCTCCCGGCGCGAAAAGGTAACCGTCAGCGGCGAGTACATCGTGATCGCCACCGGCACGCGGCCCGCGCGGCCCTCCGGGGTCGAGTTCGACGAGGAGCGCGTGCTGGACTCCGACGGCATCCTCGATCTCAAGTCGCTGCCGTCGTCGATGGTGGTGGTGGGCGCCGGGGTGATCGGGATCGAGTACGCCTCCATGTTCGCCGCGCTGGGCACCAAGGTGACCGTCGTGGAGAAGCGGAGCGACATGCTCGACTTCTGCGACCCCGAGGTCGTCGAGGCGCTCAAGTTCCACCTGCGCGACCTGGCGGTCACGTTCCGCTTCGGCGAGGAGGTGACCGCGGTCGACGTCGGCTCCGCGGGCACCGTCACCACCCTGGCCAGCGGCAAACAGATTCCCGCCGAGACGGTGATGTATTCGGCGGGGCGCCAAGGGCAAACCGACCACCTGGACCTGCACAATGCGGAGCTCGAGTGCGACAACCGGGGGCGGATCTTTGTCGACGACACGTTCCAGACGAAGGTGCCCCACATCTACGCCGTGGGTGATGTGATCGGCTTCCCCGCCCTGGCCTCGACCTCGATGGAACAGGGCCGGATCGCCGCGTACCACGCGTTCGGGGAGCCGACGGAAGGCATCACCGAGCTGCAGCCGATCGGCATCTACTCGATCCCGGAGGTGTCCTACGTCGGGGCCACCGAGGTCGAGCTGACGAAGGATGCGATCCCCTACGAGGTGGGCATCGCCCGCTACCGCGAGCTCGCCCGCGGCCAGATCGCCGGTGACTCCTACGGGATGCTCAAACTGCTGGTGTCCACGGAAGACCTGCGCCTGCTAGGGGTGCACATCTTCGGCACCAGCGCCACCGAGATGGTGCACATCGGCCAGGCCGTGATGGGCTGCGGGGGCACCGTGGAGTACCTGGTCGACGCGGTGTTCAACTACCCGACGTTCTCCGAGGCCTACAAGGTGGCCGCGCTCGACGTGATGAACAAGATCCGGGCGCTCAACCAGTTTCGCCGCTAGCAGGTATCCGGCACGTCGTTCGGCACGGTATCGCCGGGACCGCCGGCGTCGGCCCGGGCCAGCAGCTGGGCGACATGCTCGTCGAACGGCGCCGAGTAGGACACGCTCGGCGCGCAGCCGCCGCGCTCGAAACCGCCGATCAGTCCCGTGAGCGTGGTGCCGCTGACCCAGGGCGCACCGCTGGTGCCGTCCACCAGCCCCTCGCAAGCCAAGGCCGGAAACCCGCTGTCATTGATCGATGTGCTGGCCTGACACCCGATCGGCGAGCCGCCCACCCCGGCCGGGTATCCCAGCACCGTGACGCGGCTGCCGGGCGGCGGCGTGGAGCCCAGTGTCAGGGCCAGGCCGACGTGCGATTCGACCGACCCGGCGGCGTCGTTGCTCACCCGCGCGATCGCGTAGTCCGCGTGCGGATCCTTGCTGGCCGACCAGCGGGGGTCGAGGTAGACGGCGTCGGCCTTCCACACGTCGGCCGGGGCGGGCGGGGCATCACCCGCCAACCCCGGGACGAAGGTGATCTGGGAGGCGCCGGCCAGGCAGTGCGCCGCGGTGATCATTAGGTTGCCGCCCGTCGAATGCACCACCGAGCCCGTGCACACGTGCAGGGCGCCGCCGTCGATGAAGATGGCTCCGACGCGCCTGTCGGGGTCCACCGGGCCGGCGGCGGCCCTCTGCTGGGGCTGGGCCAGCCGCTGCACGGGCCCGCTGGCCCGCGGAACGGGCACGATCGGACCTGCCGCATGGTCGCCCGGCCGGACGCACGACGTCATCAGCGTCGCCAGGCCGACCACCGGGCACAGCAAGAACATCGGAGCGCGCATTTGGGTCCCATCATGCCTGACCGGCGCGCGCCGAGCGCGTCGCGCCGCGTGGTCAGGGCCGTGGATTAGGCACGAACGCCAGTGCGTTTCAACAAACGAGCGCGACTCGAAGTTCACTGTTGTTTCCTGGCGCCCGCCGATTTAGTGGACACTTGGTAGGGCACCCTGGATAGACCCCCCGAGAGGAGGCAATCCCCCATGGCCCACCATCAAGACCCGGATGACGCCTACTACCAGCCCGGGCAGCACGGCATGTACGACCTGGAGTTTCCGGCGCCCCAGCTGTCCGCCGCGGATGGCCGCGGCCCGGTGTTGGTGCACGCCTTGCAGGGCTTTTCGGATGCCGGCCACGCGATCCGGCTCGCCGCCGCGCACCTGAAGGCGGCGCTGGACGCCGAACTGGTCGCTTCCTTCGCCATCGACGAGTTGCTGGACTACCGATCGCGGCGACCGCTCATGACGTTCAAGAGCGACCACTTCACCCACTACGACGACCCCGAGTTGAGCCTCTACGCGCTGCGCGACAGTGTCGGCACCCCGTTTCTGTTGCTGGCCGGCATGGAGCCGGACCTGAAGTGGGAGCGCTTCATCACCGCCGTGCGCCTGCTCGCCGAGCGGCTCGGGGTGCGTCAGACCATCGGCCTGGGCACCGTCCCGATGGCGGTCCCGCACACCCGGCCGATCACGATGACGGCGCACTCCAACAACCCCGAGCTGATCGCCGACTTCACGCCCTGGATCTCCGAGATCCAGGTGCCCGGCAGCGCGTCCAACCTGCTCGAATTCCGGATGGCCCAGCACGGACACGAGGTCGTCGGGTTCACGGTGCACGTCCCGCACTACCTGACGCAGACCGACTACCCCGCCGCCGCCCAGGCGTTGCTCGAGCAGGTGGCGAAGACGGGATCGCTGGAGCTGCCGCTGTCGGCGCTGTCGGAAGCGGCCACGGAAATCCGTGGCCGCATCGACGAACAAGTCCAAGCGAGCGCGGAAGTCGCTCAAGTGGTGGCCGCACTCGAGCGACAGTACGATGCGTTCATCGACGCTCAGGAGAACAGGTCGTTACTAGCACGCGACGAGGATCTGCCTAGCGGCGACGAGCTTGGTGCGGAGTTCGAGCGATTCTTGGCCCAGCAGGCGGAGAAGAAACTCGACGACGAGGACCAGGCATGAGTTTTGCGCGCAGGAGTATTGCCCGATCGTTGATTGATCCGTTGCTCGATTGAATGGCCATGGCCCGGCCCGACACCCGGCCCGACTAAAAAGGTGCGCGAGATGACCGAGCGGAAGAGCAAAGCCAAGCTCCGCCCGGTGCGCGAAGTGACCGCGCCCACGCTGGAGTTCCGCACCATCCACGGCTATAAGCGGGCCTACCGGATCGCCGGCTCCGGCCCGGCGATCCTGTTGATCCACGGCATCGGGGACAACTCGACCACGTGGAATGCCGTGCAGGCCAAGCTCGCTCAGCGGTTCACCGTGATCGCCCCCGATCTGCTGGGCCACGGGCGGTCCGACAAGCCCCGCGCCGACTACTCAATCGCCGCCTACGCGAACGGGATGCGGGACCTGCTCAGCGTCCTGGACATCGAGCGCGCGACCATCATCGGCCATTCCCTCGGCGGCGGGGTCGCGATGCAGTTCGCCTACCAGTTCCCGCATCTGGTGGAGCGGCTGATCCTGGTCGGCGCCGGCGGCGTCACCAAGGACGTGAACTTCGTGCTGCGATGCGCCTCCCTGCCGATGGGCAGTGAGGCGCTCGCGCTGTTGCGACTGCCCCTGGTGCTGCCGGCGGTTCAGGTCTTCGGACGGGTGCTGGGCACCATGCTGGGCAGCTCCGGGCTGGGCCGCGACCTGCCCAACATGCTCCGGATCCTCGACGACCTGCCCGAACCGACGGCCTCGGCGGCGTTCAGCCGGACACTGCGGGCGGTGGTGGACTGGCGCGGGCAGATCGTCACCATGCTGGATCGCTGCTATCTGACCGAGGCCATCCCGGTGCAAATCGTCTGGGGCGCCAAGGACTCGGTGGTACCGGTCCGGCACGCGTGGATGGCGCACGCCGCAATGCCGGGCTCGCGCCTCGAGATCTTCGAGGATTCCGGCCATTTCCCATTCCACGACGACCCGGCCCGCTTCATCGATGTCGTGCAGCGTTTCATCGACACCACCGAACCCGCCGAATACAACCAGGGCGCCCTGCGGGAACTGCTGCGCACCGGTGGCGGCGAGAAGACCGTCACCGGCCCCGCCCCCACCCGCGTCGCCGTCCTGAACGCGATGGGGTCCGACGAGCGCAGCGCCACCTGAGCTTTTTCAGGGCGAGTCGCCGGCGAGCGCGCCGGCCACCGACGACTGGCGTTCAGTGCCCTCGGTGCAGCACCGCGGCGAGGTGGTCCTGCAGGGGTTGGCCGACGGCGGCCATCCGCACGGTGTACGACAGCTGATCGTCGTCGACGCGGAAGGAACGACTCAGCGCGGTCACCTCTTTGGCGGTCGGGGTCAGCCCGATCGAGGTGGTCGACAGCTCCATGTCGATGCGGCCGCCGGTGGCCGAATACGTGCCGACCTCGATCTCGGTGATGCCGCTCGGGTGGGCAAGGACCAATTCGATGTGGCCGGGCCGCGGCACGCGGAGGTAGCCGGTCTCGGCGTGCAGGGGTTTGCCGTCGGCCACCGCCCGGGTCTTTTGCCCGTACGCCAGAAACGGCTTGCCGACGTGGGAGAAAACGACTTCTTCGAGATAGTCGAACGGCTGGATCGTCGGGTACTTGCCGGCTCCCCGACCGGTCCAGGTGCCCAGCAGGGGCGCCAACGACGCAAGGTCCGGATGCAAGTCGATGGGCATGCGAAAAACACTAGCCGCGCCGGGGCCGGAACCGGTCAGCTCGGGGTGGTTACCTTGCGCTGCTCGCGGAGCGCCTTGATCTCGCGCTCGAAGTCTTCCGCGGACGAGAAGGAGCGATACACCGACGCGAACCGCAGGTACGCCACCTCGTCCAGATCGCGCAGCGGCCCCAGGATCGCCAGGCCGACCTCGTGGCTGGGGATCTCCGGCGACCCCGCGGCGCGCACGGTGTCCTCGACCTGCTGGGCCAGCAGGTTCAGCGCGTCGTCGTCGACCTGGCGGCCTTGGCACGCCCGACGCACACCGCTGATGACCTTCTCCCGGCTGAAGGGCTCGGTGACCCCGCTGCGCTTGACCACGGCCAGCACGGCTGTCTCGACCGTGGTGAATCGGCGCCCACACTCTGGGCACGCCCGGCGCCGCCGAATGGCTTGGCCCTCATCGGTTTCGCGCGAGTCGATCACCCGAGAGTCGGGGTGGCGGCAGAAAGGACAGTGCATCACCGCTCCTTCGCCGCGCTGTCAACCGGATATCGCAGAACCCGAGCGTACCCGCGCCCGGCCATGCACGGCCAACGCAGCCGTACGCCGGGCACGGCTGTCGCGGTCGGGATCGAGGGGCGTTGGCGCGGACCAGGTTTGGTCGCGCGGGCGCAACGCCGTCAACCGACGGGCGCGATCAGGGTCTGACCCGCGACCAGCGTCGGTGAACCGAGGTCGTTGAGTTCACGGATGCGCTGCACTACCTGACGCTCCGGCGCGTCCGGCGCCACCCGGTGAGCGAGGTCCTCGAGGGACTCCCCGCCCTCGACACGCACGACGGCGAGCCGATCCGGCACATGCGCCGCCGCGGCCGGGGAGCTGCCGTTGAGCGCCTCGCCCACGTTGGCCACCAGGCCCAGCCACAGCGTGATCAGCCCGGCCACTACAGCCAGCCCGATGGTGGTCGCCAGCGTCACGGGCCGCCTGCGGTGAGGCGCGGCCGACACCCGGACGCCGGTGCCGTAATAGCTCGGCGGCGCGACCGCCGGCCTCGCCGGGCCGGGGCGGCGGGAGCGGGCCACCCCGTCCCGGCCGTAACGTTGGCCCTGCACCGGTCCGTTGACCGGGCGCCGCATGCTGCTGGTACGCGGCGAGAGTGTGTGGGTGATGGTCATCGCAAGTCCTCCGGTCAACTATGCCTCGCTCGTGTGTTCGACACTGTATCGCTTGTGTGTTCGATAACCGAACATGTGAGCGAAGCGTGTCGGACGAGCAGAACGCTAGATCACTCCACCGACAAGTTCGTCGGTCGCTATCACTGGCATGGAGTTGAGATACCCGGTACGCCGAAGAGTTACACCATTGTGATTCGCGTGCGTGCGGGTTGTTTTCCGGGGGTTTCCGGCACGACACGCCAGTCGAACACATGTTTGATTCTTCGTCGCGCGGCGGTTACCCTCAGTGCCATGAGCGACAGCAACGACACCTCGTCGGCGGCGCGGGGCGGCCGTGCGCCGTCTCTGGATTCAACGCTGACCGAACGTCAGCGCACCATTCTCAATGTCATTCGTGCGTCGGTGACCAGCCGCGGCTACCCGCCGAGCATCCGGGAAATCGGCGATGCGGTCGGCCTCACGTCGACCTCGTCGGTGGCCCACCAACTGCGGACGCTGGAACGCAAAGGCTATTTGCGCCGCGACCCGAATCGGCCGCGGGCGGTCGACGTCCGCGGCGCCGACGACGAGGTGGCGGCGCCGGCCACCGAAGTCGCCGGTTCCGACGCGCTGCCGGAACCGACGTTCGTCCCCGTCCTCGGGCGCATCGCGGCCGGCGGCCCGATCCTCGCCGAGGAAGCCGTCGAAGACGTCTTCCCGCTCCCGCGTGAGCTGGTCGGCGAGGGCACGCTGTTCCTGCTCAAGGTGGTCGGCGACTCGATGGTGGAGGCTGCGATCTGCGACGGCGACTGGGTGGTCGTGCGGCAGCAGCATGTCGCGGACAACGGCGACATCGTCGCGGCCATGCTCGACGGCGAGGCCACCGTCAAGACGTTCAGGCGCGCCGGCGGCCAAGTGTGGCTGATGCCGCACAATCCGGCCTTTGATCCCATTCCGGGCAACGACGCCACGGTGCTCGGCAAGGTCGTGACGGTGATTCGCAAGATCTGACTGACGGTCGACTCCTCTGCGCGGCGACCGTCAGTCGGCCTTGATGAACCCGTTGGCCCGCGCGACATCCTCGTTGGCCAACCAGATCTCGGCGAGCGTGTCGTGGTAGAGCGCGCTCCCCGGGGTGTAATACAGGCCGAAGCTGGCGTTGGCCTTGATCGGATACCCGTCGGGCACCTGGTAGGGGTCGTCCAGCGGTAGGTGGATCGTCGGTCGACCGGCGGGGACCGAGTTGGCTGCCACAATCGGCCAGGCGGCCGCATCGTCGTCGGCACCGTCGACCTCGATGGCCGCGTGCCGTCCGGTGGTCGGCTCCCCGGCCGGTCCGGCGTCGACCGGGTTGACGGCGCCGGAGACCTCGGCGTCGGGTGCGGCCGCCTCCGGCGTCACGAGATCGGTGTCGGCGTGCGGACCGGCGGCGTCCGGGTTTGCCCAGTCGCCCGCCTCGTCCACGTCGGCCGCGTGATCGTCCGCCAGGGCGACCTCGGTGTATTCGGCCGGCGGATAGCCGCCCTCGTCGGTGTCTGCGTCGGCATGCTCCGCGGCCTCGTCCTCCGCATAACCCGCCTCCGGGTAGCCGGCGCCGGGGTAGGCCTGGTCCAGATCGCCGTCCGACACGATCGGGATGGAGTCGGTGTCCACGGCATCGGGGTCCTCGGCCCCGAATTCGTTCTCGAAGTGGCCATATTCCGCCGCGTCCGGCGCACCGCCCTCGACCTCGGCTGCGCCGCCGCGTCGCCAGCTGACTCGCGGCGCCGGCTCGTGAATTTCCGGTGGGTGGACGTCGCCGGGCGGGTAATGCTCACCGGAGACGTCGGCCTCCTCGTGTCCCCAGCGCGGCTCAACGGCGGAGTCGTAGCCGACGTCCGCATCGCCCCCCGGCTGGTAGGGCGCAGCGCCGTGGGCGGCCCGGCGACGGCGCCACCCGAACGCGACCAGCACCGACAACGCGATCAGCACCAGCACCGGAACCGCCGCCAGCAGCCACCACGAATGCCAGGTGAACTTCTTGGCGTGGGACGGCGGCGCGGCCGCGCCGCTCGGCTGGTTCTGCCCGGGCACCTGCAGGCCGGTCAGCAGCGGCGCCAAGTTGGCCGGATCGGTGCTGAAAGTATTCTTCGACCGGTTCCACGAAATCTTGCCGCCGGCGAACTGCTGCGAGATCACGTCGCCGTCGAGGGCCTGATCGCCGACCGGCGCGCCCAGCTTGCCGGCCGCGCCGCGCAGCTTGTCCCACGCGACCTTCATGGCCCCGCGCACGACGAACGCGCCGTGATCGGCAGTCCAGAAGATCACCGGCTTGTCGGCCGCCGAAAACGTGCAGATCCGGCTGGCCGGTCCGATGCCGCCGTCGGATTCGTTGCCCACCGGAAAACCCAGGTCGCTGCCGACCGGCCCGCCCAGCGACTCGTACTTGGTCAGGACGTTGCTCTCCACGGCGTTGGCGCCGGTGGCCGGGCTGAAGAACACCTTGCCGCCGGCAAAGTTCTGGGCGATCCCATCGCCGCCGATGGGGTACTGCCCACCTTGCTTGGCGCCCAATGGACCCGTGGTTCCGCCCGCCGCGCGCCAGGCCATGTTGATGGCCGCCGTCGGATCGATCGGGACCTGCAGGCCCTTCAGCTGGTCGCCCAGGCCCGCCGGCTCGGTCGTGAACTGCTTGGTCTGCCGATTCCAGGACACCTGCCCGCCGCTGAACTTCTGCGACGTGACCTCGCCTTGGTAGGTCTCGTCGCCGACCGGAGCGCCGAGCACCCCACCCGAGCTGCCGAGCTTGTCCCACGCGGCATTCATGGCGCCGCGCACCACGAAGGCGCCGTGCTCGGCGGTCCAGAAGATCACCGGCCTATCGCTGGCCGAAAACGTCGCGACCCGGCTGTCCGGGCCGACGAGGCCGGGCACTTCGTTGATGGTCGGGAAGCCCAGGTCGCTGCCGGCCGGACCACCCAGCGACTCGTACTTGTCGAGGATCGGCCCGAAGACGAACTTCGCGCCGGTGTCCGTGGTGTAGAACATCTTGCCGCCGTCGAAGTCCAGCGCGAACCCCTCGCCGACCGGGTAGACGTCGCCCTTGCGGGCACCGAGCGGTGAGGTGTCGCCGCCGGCCTTCTCCCAGGCGGCCATGATGGCGGCCTCGGCGTCACCGATCGGCGACGCCAGAGCCACGGGCGCCAGCAATGCGGCGGCGAGCGCCGTGGTCACCAAACCGACCAGCGCGCTTCCGACCAGCCTGCGCATGTGCCCTCTGTGCCCTTTCACCAAGCCTCCCAGCCGACGGGCGCGGCCTCTGGATGCGACCACGCCCGTTCCGTGCAGACCCGGCGAGCGGGTCGTCTCCCCCCAACGGGAATCGATCCCTATACGACCCGCATCGCCACCGGGCTCGCACAACTTTGCCCCTGAGGAAGAGAAATGCGAAGTCAAATGACAAATAGTACAAAAACGGATACCGCACCGATGTCGAAATGATGCACGACTGCGCCCGAATCGCGGCCAACCGATTGCGCGCCGATCCGATTCGGTTATCGCATCGGCCGCCGACAATGGCGGTTTCCCCATGGCCGCGTGGTCACCGACGCACCAATAGACGCCGCGGACACTCGCATGACGGTGCGCGACCACACGATCGGCGTACGCGGACCACATGCGCCGACGGTACGTGAACGGCCTTACCGGGCGAGGGTCAACCCGACCCAAAGGCGCTGAATCCGGGCGAAATCCCCGCCGGATCAGACGCCGAGGCTGCGGCCGATGATCTCCTTCATGATTTCGGTCGTGCCGCCGTAGATGGTCTGCACGCGCGCATCCAGATAGGCGCGGGCAACGGGGTATTCGCGCATGTACCCGTAGCCGCCGTGCAGCTGCAGACACCGGTCGATCAGGTGCACCTGCTTTTCGGTGCTGTACCACTTGGCCATCGCGGCCTGCTCGGCCGTCAGCTTCTTGTCCAGGTGCAGCCGGATGAATTCGTCGACCATGATGCGGACCACGGTGGCTTCGGTCGCCAACTCGGCGAGCACGAAACGGCTGTTCTGGAAACTGCCGATCGGCTTGCCAAACGCCTTGCGCTCCTTGGTGTATTGGAGGGTCGCCTCGAGCACCTGCTCCATGGCCGCGGCCGCCATGATGGCGATCGAGATGCGTTCCTGCGGCAGGTTCTGCATGAGATAGATGAACCCCATGCCCTCCTGGCCGAGCAGGTTCTCGGCCGGAACCTTGACGTCGGTGAACGACAATTCGGCCGTGTCCTGGGCATCGAGGCCAACCTTGTCCAGGTGACGGCCGCGTTCGAAGCCTTCCATGCCGCGCTCGACCACGAGCAGCGAAAAGCCTTGCGCGCCTTTGTCCGGATCGGTCTGCGCGACGACGATCACCAGATCGGCGTTGATTCCGTTGGTAATGAACGTCTTTGAGCCGTTGAGCACGTAGTGGTCACCCTGCTTGACCGCGCGCGTCTTGATGCCCTGCAGGTCGCTTCCGGTTCCGGGCTCGGTCATCGCGATCGCGGTGATCAGTTCGCCGGTGCAGAACTTGGGCAGCCAGCGCTGTTTCTGCTCCTCGGTGGCCAGGGCCAGAAGGTAGGGCGCCACGATGTCGTTGTGCAAGCCGAAACCGATTCCGCTGTAACGCCCGGCGGTGGTTTCCTCGGTGATGATCGTGTTGTAGCGGAAGTCGGGGTCGCCGCCGCCGCCGTATTCTTCGGGCACCGCCATGCCGAGGAAGCCCTGTTTGCCCGCCTCGAGCCACACGCCGCGGTCAACGATCTTCGCCTTCTCCCATTCGTCGTGATAAGGGGCGACGTGGCGCTCGAGGAATGCCCGATACGACTCACGGAAGAGTTCGTGCTCGGGCTCGAAAAGAGTGCGCTGGTACTTGACGGCACCGCTCATGGCTGACCTCCGGCGAATGGGGACTCTGCCGCCCAACATATACCAACCGGGCGGTTGGTCGGCGGGGTGGCAGGTCGGGGCGGCTTCGCTGGGTCTCCGGCTGGGCGCGGGTCTCGCGCGACAGCGATACTGCACCCAGACCCACCCCACGGGTGTGTGCAGCTGCCGGTCTCGCGCGGGTCAGTGCGCGGAGAACTGCCGCAGGTTGGCCGCCAGCGCCACCGGCACCAGCGCCTTGATCCGGGTGCCGTCGGCGCTGTGCTCCTCCTGCTGCACGCGCCCGTCGGCGTGCAGGCGCGCCACCAGGTCACCCCGGTCGTACGGGATCATCACGTCCACGGCAGCGTCACTGGGGGCTACGAGTTCGGACATGCGCCGGCGCAGAGCCTCGATTCCGTCGCCGGTGCGCGCGGAGACGAACACCGCCTCCGGCAGCGCGTGCCGAAGCTTGGCCAGTGCCAGGTCGCTCGCGGCATCGATCTTGTTGACCACCAGCAGCTCGGGTGGCGGATTCCCCTTGTGGTCGGCGATCACGTCGGAGATCACCTGACGGACCGCGTTGATCTGGGCCAGCGGGTTGGCGTCCGAGCCGTCGACCACGTGCACCAGCAGGTCGGCGTCGACGACCTCCTCCAACGTGGAGCGGAACGCCTCGACCAGTTGGGTGGGCAGGTGGCGGACGAACCCGACGGTATCGGTGAGCACGAACGGGCGGCCGTCGCAGAACTCCGCGCGCCGGGTGGTGGGTTCCAGGGTCGCGAACAGCGCGTCCTGCACCAGCACCCCGGCACCCGTCAGCGCGTTGAGCAGGCTGGACTTGCCGGCGTTGGTGTAGCCGACGATCGCGACCGACGGCGCTTCGCTGCTCAGCCGGCGGCTGCGCTGGGTGTCGCGGACCTGCTTCATGTCCTTGATGTCGCGGCGAAGCTTAGACATCCGCTCGCGGATGCGGCGGCGGTCCGTCTCGATCTTGGTCTCACCGGGACCACGCAGGCCCACTCCCCCGCCGCTGCCGCCGGCGCGACCGCCGGCCTGACGTGACATGGACTCACCCCAGCCGCGCAGCCGCGGCAGCATGTACTCCATTTGCGCCAGCGACACCTGCGCCTTGCCCTCCCGGCTCGTGGCGTGCTGAGCGAAGATGTCGAGGATCAGCGCGGTGCGGTCGATGACCTTGACCTTGACCGCCTTTTCCAGCGCGGTCAGCTGGGCCGGCGAGAGTTCGCCGTCGCAGATGACCGTGTCGGCGCCGGTGGCCAGCACCACTTCGCGCAGCTCCTGGGCCTTGCCGGAACCGATGTAGGTGGATGGGTCCGGCTTGTCGCGGCGCTGGATCAGGGCGTCGAGCACCTGGGAGCCGGCGGTCTCGGCCAGGGCCGCCAGCTCGGCCATGCTGGCCTCGCTGTCGGCGGCGGTGCCGTCGGTCCACACGCCGACCAGGACGACCCGCTCCAGCCGCAGCTGGCGGTACTCGACCTCGGAGACGTCGGTGAGCTCGGTCGACAGGCCGGCGACACGGCGCAGCGCCGACCGATCCTCGAGGGCGAGTTCGCCGACGCTCGGCTCCGGCATGGGGCGATTGGAGAATTCAGGATTTGTCATAGGCAATAAACGATGATGCACGCCGAATCGGCGACATGCACGGGAATTAACGCTGCTGGGCCCGCCACCATTCCCCGCTGATCTCGCCGTGCGCCACCAGGACCGACGGTCCCCGCAGGTAGCTGGTCGCCTCGGTGATCGTGACGACGACGTCGCCGCCGGGCACCCGCACCGTCAGCGTCCCGGTGTCCGCGCCCGCACCGGTCAGTGCCGCCACCGCGGCCGCGACCGTCCCGGTGCCGCAGGAGCGCGTTTCCCCGACGCCGCGCTCGTGGACCCGCATCCGGACCACCCCGTCGACCGGTGCCGTGACCACCTCGATGTTGACGCCGTCCGGGAATTGACCCCGGTCGAAGCGCACGGGCCCGGCCACATCCAGCGCCGCCAGATCGTCGGCGGTCAGGCCGGGGTCCACGCATGCCAGGTGCGGATTGCCGACGTCCACGCCGAGACCGGCGAACCGGCGGCCGCCCACTGTCGCGTCGAATGCCGGCCCCCCGCTTCCCAGCGTGTTGGCCTTGCCCATGTCGACGGTGACGTCGGCGTTCGTGGGATCGGCGTGGTGCACGGTCACGGGCCGGGGTCCCGCCAGGGAGCCGACCACGAACTCGTCCCGGCTCTCCAGACCGCTGGCGCGCAGGTAGTGCGCGAACACCCGAACGCCGTTGCCGCACATCTGGGCCGTCGACCCGTCGGCGTTGCGGTAATCCATGTACCAGTCGCCCGCGCCCACCCCGTCGGGCAGGCGGTCCAGCACGCCGGCGGCCCGGGCGGCTCCCGCCGTGGTGACCCGCAACACCCCGTCGGCCCCCAGGCCGCGGCGCCGGTCGCACAACGCGGCCAGCCGCCCGGCGTCGAGCGTCAGCTCGGCGTCGATGTCGGGCAGCAGGACGAAGTCGTTCTCGGTGCCGTGGCCCTTGGCGAACCTCATCCGCGCCACCCCTGGCCGACTGGGCCGGCATCATCGTCGTCGGGGCGGATCACCTGCTCAGGATACGTGCCGCCAGGCCCGCACGGCGCTGTCGGCGAGGCCGGCCGGATCGGCCGCGTCCAGCCAGTGCACCCGATGGTCGCGGCGAAACCACGACCGCTGCCGCCGAACGTAGCGTCGCGTGCCCACGTACGTCAGTTCGCGGGCCTCGCGCAGCTGCTCGGGCGCACCCCCGGCGTCGAGCGCCGCGATGACCTGCGCGTAACCCAGGGCGCGCGAGGCGGTGACCCCGCCGCGCAGGCCCTCGCCGAGCAGCGCGGTCACCTCGTCGAGCAGGCCCTGGTCGAACATGGCGTCGGTGCGGCGGGCCAGCCGTTCGTCGAGAACCGTTGTCTCGGTGTCCAGTCCGATGATGGCCGTGTCCCAGCGCGGCGCGCCGATGCGCGGCGCCGACGCCGCGAAGGGCCGGCCGGTGAGCTCGACGACCTCGAGTGCCCGCACGGTGCGACGGGCGTCGGTGGGCAGGATCGCCGCGGCGGCCGCCGGGTCGCGGCGCGCCAGCTCGGCGTGCAACTGACCGACACCCACCTCGGCGAGCCGCTCCTCCCAGCGCGCCCGCACGGCGGGGTCGGTGGCGGGGAACGACCAGTCGTCCAGTAGCGACTGGATGTAGAGCATCGAACCGCCCACCACCACCGACACCGCGCCCCGGGCCGCGATCGCCTCGATGTCCGCGGCGGCGGCCTGCTGGTAACGGGCGACGGTCGCGGTCTCGGTGACCGTCAGGACGTCGAGCTGGTGGTGCGGGATGCCCCGCCGCTGTCCGACCGGCAGCTTCGCGGTGCCGATGTCCATGCCGCGGTACTGCTGCATCGCGTCGGCGTTGACCACCTCGCCGCCGAGGCGCTCGGCGACGTCGAGGGCCAGCTGCGACTTGCCGGTGCCCGTGGGCCCGATGATCGCCAGCGGCCTCACGGCTGCCAGGCGCCGGCGAAGTAGCCCACGCCGTAGGGCGCTCCCCGGTAGAGCTCCTTCGCCGAGCGCGGGCCCGGTTCGGCCAGCCCGGCCAGCACCTGGAACGCGACCCGGCCGCGGACCTGCCGCGGCAGCCGGGCCAGGGCGGCGACGTCACCGGTGGCCAGCGCGTCGTCCAGGGCGAGCTGCGCGCCGGCGTCGCCCGGGCGGTAGCCGCCGGGCGCGGCCGGTGTGAGGGTGTTCGCGCCGTCGGCCACGACCAGCACGCCGACCGGGTCGGGTGTCTCGTCGAGCTCGGCGCGCAAACTCCTGCCGCGGGTCAGTGCGGTGTCGGCGTCGTGGTCGGCGCGGTACACGCGGGCCTGCGCGGTGGCGTCGGGCCGGAGCTGGCCGCGTGCCCACGCCGCGATCAGCGCACACACCGGGAACGGGGCCGTGCGGTCGGCGTGTGGGGACAGCCGGACCGGCACGTCGACACCGAATCCGGCGAACGTGCCGGCGGCCTCGGGGCCCAGTATGGTGTCGGCCTCACCCGTGCCGATGGCCACCCAGTGGGACGGCAGGAAGGCGACCGCGGCCGCCACCGCCGTCGAAAGATCGGCCAGCTCGTCGGCCGCCGCCCCGGCCAGCTCGGGGACGAGAACCGGCGCCGAGGGAACGATCGCGATGGCGCTCAGCACGCCACCAAACTAACGCCTCGCCGCCGGACCCTAGGGGCTGGTCCGGGCGCCCTTCGACGCGGCCGGCGCGGCCGGGGCGTCCGCCGCGTAGCCGATGGCCGGGTCGTCGCCGGGCAAGCTCTCGTGCGAGCCGGTGAGCGCCGGCTCGTGGGCTGTTTCGGCCGCCATCGAGGCGGCCTCGCCGTGCGCCAGCGCGACGGTCGCCACGATCACCACTCCGACCGCGACGAGCCCGACGATCGCCGCCGGCCCCCGGGCCCCTAGCGTCTCGCCGAGGACGGTTACCCCGAGCACGCCGGCCACCACGGGCTTGGCGACAGTCATCGTGGGTAGCGACGCGGTGAGCGCGCCGGCCCGGAACGCGGACTGCTGGAAGATCATGCCGCAGAGCGCGATCAACAGCCACGGGTAGAACTCGGGGGCGCGCAGGACGGCCGCCGGGCCCTCCTCGGCCACCTCGACCACGCCCTTGGTCACCACGGCGAACAGCGCCAACGAGGAACCCGCGACCAGGGCCAGGAGGATCGCCGCGACCGGGCGTCCGCGCCAGACGCGCGCCCCGAGCACGCACAGCACCAGCGCCGGGCCCATCACTGCGGCCACGATGAGCCAGGTGGACAGCGGCGCCCGCTGGTGGCCGGATGCCGGGTCGCCGACGATGATGACCACCGCCAGGGCGCCGGCGAGCACCAGCGCCCAGAGCCACTCCCAGCGGGTCACGCGGTGTTTGCTCAGCCGCGCGTAGATGGGCAGGGCGAACAGCAGCGCCGCGACCTGCAGCGCGGTTACCAGTACCACGGACCCCCAGGCCAGCGCCGCGGCCTGCAGGCTGTAGTTGACCACCGCCGCCATTCCGCCCAGCCACCATCGCTTGTCGCGCAGGGACATGCGGAACAGCTCGAGGTGGCCGACTTCCTGGTCGGTGATCTCCTGCGCGGAGCGCTGCCGGATGACGTCACCAATCGCGGAGGCCAGCGCCGCGAGCAACGCGATCAGCGCCGCGACGTCGACTTTCGTCATGGGAACCCCCTCATCAGCGTTCGGACCAGCGTTCCCGGCAAAGATCGCGCGTACACGTGATGTTCGCTACCAGTTCACGAACACTGTAGTGCGGCAGAGCGACGGTCTCGACCCAGCCGAATTCGCGCCGGATCTTCATCGTGACTCCCGGAGCTATGCCGCGGCTGTGTGCGCCTTTGTAACAGTCTGCCGTCATGCCCCGCCAGTCACGTCCACGGCGACCGCACGGTCGGGTTTCGATTCCGTCACGATCGCGTCGTCGGGCCGGGGCGGAGGTGGCGACGAGCCGCCGCGCAAGCTGCTTCAATACTTGGGGATACGGTTACGGAGCGACGGTGACGGTGACATCGGTCGCACGGGTGCCGCTGTGCGCGGCAGGTGCGCGGGCATTGACCGCGCGAAAGGTGGTGACGTTTCCATGACGACTGAGGAGCCGCGCAGCGACGAGCCGGCCGGGACTGTTGGCAGCCCCCCGGCACCACGCCCGGGGCCGCGTCCCGGACCCCGCCCGGCGAGCCCGGGCCCGCGACCCAATGTCCACGCCGCGGCCCAGCCGGCGGTGACGGCCCCGCGCAGTGACCCGCACAAGTTCGGGCGGGTCGACGACGACGGCACGGTCTGGCTGATCACCGCCGCGGGCGAGCGCGTCGTCGGCTCGTGGCAGGCCGGGGACCCAGAGGCGGCCTTCGCCCACTTCGGCAGGCGGTTTGACGACCTGAGCACCGAGGTGACCCTCCTCGAGGAACGCCTGGCGTCGGGAACCGGCGACGCGCGCAAGATCAAGACCAACGCCAAAGCGCTGGCCGAGACCGTGCCGGCGGCGTCGGTTCTGGGTGATGTCGACGCGCTGGCCGCCCGGCTGACCGCGCTGATCGAGCGCGCCGAGGCGACCGTCGCGGCGGAGCGGTCGCGACGCGACGAGCACCGGGCCGCCCAGACCGCCCGCAAGGAGGCGCTGGCAGCCGAGGCCGAGGACCTCGCCGCCAACTCGACCCAGTGGAAAATCGCCGGCGATCGAATGCGCGCCATCCTCGACGAATGGAAGAGCATCAGTGGGCTGGACCGAAAGGTCGACGACGCGCTCTGGAAGCGCTATTCCGCGGCGCGCGACGCCTTCAACCGGCGCCGGGGGTCGCATTTCGCCGAGCTCGATCGGGAACGATCCGGCATCCGACAGGCCAAGGAGCAGCTCTGCGAGCGGGCCGAAGAGTTGTCCGGTTCGACCGACTGGGCCGCCACCAGCGCCGAATTCCGCAAGTTGCTGACCGATTGGAAAGCGGCGGGGCGGGCGAGCCGCGACGTCGACGACGCCCTGTGGCGCCGTTTCAAGGCGGCCCAGGACGTCTTCTTCAAGGCGCGCAACGCGGTGACGGCCGAGAAGGACGCGGAGCTGCAGGCCAACGCCACCGCGAAGGAAGCGCTGCTGGCCGAAGCGGAGCGGCTGGACACCAGCAACCACGACGCCGCCCGGGCTGCCCTGCGTTCGATCGCGGACAAGTGGGACGCGATCGGCAAGGTGCCGCGGGACCGCTCCGCCGACCTGGAGCGGCGGCTGCGCGCGGTGGAGAAGAAGGTCCGCGACGCCGGTGATGCCGGTTGGGCCGATCCGCAGGCGCAGGCCAGGGCCGAGCAGTTCCGCGTCCGGGCCGAGCAGTACGAACAGCAGGCGCAGAAGGCGGCGGCGGCGGGACGCACCAAAGAGGCCGAGCAGGCCAAGGCGAATGCCGAACAGTGGCGGCAGTGGGCCGACGCGGCCGCCGAGGCGCTGACCCGCCGAACCTAGGTTCCGGGCGGCGCCTCGGGCTTGGCCGGGTCGTCGAGGGTGTCCAGCAGCGTCTTCGACTGTTGCTCCGCGGCGAGCCGGCGCCGCTGCTCCTCGGCCGCCAGCTGCACGATGGTGCGCGACCACACCACACGGGCCCACTGGAACGTCAGGGCGAGCACGGTGATCCACGCGACGATCAGCCCGATACCGGGGCCCGGATGCCCGGCCGCCACGGTCTGGCGCGACCAGACCGCCAGCAGCCCGGCCGCCCCGGCGACGGCCGAACCCGCCAGCGCGATCCACGCCAGCGCCCAGCGCCGCGTCACCAGCGCCAGCATCGAGAAGCCGACGCCGAACACCAGCGCCAGCCAGGCGAACACCCGATGCGGCAGGGCCACCCCGGCCGCGCCGGCCCCGTGGCTGCTGAACAGCACGTCCCAGCCACGCACATCGCCGGTGTGCGGCAGGATGAACGATCCCAGCAACACGAAAACGAGGATTGCCACCACGAAACCCCTTGGCCCGGGGTCGATTTCGCTGGCCACTCGCCGTTCGGCCGCCTCGATCTCGGTCCGCAGGGCGTCCAGGTCGGCGTGTTCTTTCTTCATCGCGCACATCCCAGGGGTTCGGTGGGTTTTGTGGGGCCGACGGTCGGCATGCCCAGACCGATGGCCTTCGGGCGCAGGCCCGCGGCGAACGCGTCGCCGGCCCGCGTCCGGCGGTGGGTGAGGACCCCGGCGTCCGCGATCAGGTGATGGGGCGCGGCGCCGGTGATCGCGACGGTGACGACATCGCCGGGCCGCACCGGCCGGTCGGCGGGTTGATCCCCGGGTTGATCCGACGCGAAGTGCACCAGCCGGCCGTCGCGCGCGCGCCCGGTCATGCGGGCGGTGCGGCTGTCCTTGCGCCCCTCGCCGGTGGCGACCAGCAACTCGACGGTCTGCCCGACCATCGCCCTGTTGCCCTCGAGCGAGATCTGCTCCTGCAGCTCGATCAGCCGCTCGTAGCGCTCCTGTACAACGGCTTTGGGGAGCTGCCCGTCGAGTTCCGCGGCGGGCGTGCCCGGCCGCTTGGAGTATTGGAACGTGAACGCCGCGGCGAACCGCGCCTGCCGCACGACGTCCAGCGTGGCCGCGAAGTCCTCCTCGGTCTCACCCGGGAAGCCGACGATGAGGTCGGTGGTGATCGCCGCGTGCGGCATGGCCGAGCGGACCCGGTCGATGATGCCGAGGTAGCGGTCGGCGCGGTAGGACCGGCGCATGGCCCGCAGCACGCGGTCGGACCCGGACTGCAGCGGCATGTGCAGGGCTGGACAGACGTTGGGCGTCTCGGCCATCGCCTCGATGACGTCGTCGGTGAACTCGGCGGGATGCGGCGACGTGAACCGCACCCGTTCGAGCCCCTCGATGCGCCCGCAGGCCCGCAACAGCTTGGCGAACGCGCCGCGATCCCGGGGCTGCGCGGCGTCGGCGAACGACACCCCGTAGGCGTTCACGTTCTGGCCCAGCAGGGTGACCTCGAGCACGCCGTCGTCGACCAGCGACCGCACCTCGGCGAGGACGTCCGCCGGGTTGCGATCGACCTCCTTGCCGCGCAGCGACGGGACGATGCAGAAGGTGCAGGTGTTGTTACACCCGACCGAGATGGAAACCCATGCCGCATAGGCGGATTCGCGCGCGCTCGGCAGCGCTGACGGGAACTCCTGCAACGCCTCGGCGATCTCGACCTGGGCGACCCTGTTATGCCGGGCCCGGTCCAGCAGCGTCGGCAGCGACCCGAGGTTGTGGGTGCCGAACACGACGTCGACCCACGGCGCCTTGCGCAGCAACGCCTCCCGGTCCTTCTGGGCCAGGCATCCGCCGACCGCGATCTGCATGTCGGGATTGTCGCGCTTGCGCGGGGCGAGGTGGCTGAGGTTGCCGTACAGCTTGTTGTCTGCGTTCTCCCGCACCGCGCAGGTGTTGAAAACCACCACGTCCGCGTCCGCACCCTCGGCGGCCCGCCGGTAGCCAGCCGCCTCCAGCAGGCCCGCCAACCGCTCCGAGTCGTGAACGTTCATCTGGCAGCCGTACGTGCGGACTTGATACGTCCGCGCCGAAACCACCATCGAAGTCACGGAGCCATGGTACGGCGACCCGATGGCACGCGAGAAAGCGCACGTCACCGGCTAGACGCGCCGGCGCTCCCGTTCGGCGGCCAGCTCGGCCAGGACGACCTCGCACGCCAGGTTCTGGCCGTACCCGCGCCGCGCCAGCATCGCCACCAGCCGGCGGGTCACCCGCGCCTCTTCTTTGCCGTCGCCGTCCAGCGTCTCCCGCCGCAGCTTGGACCGCACCAACTGCTCGGCGCGGTCGCGCTCGGCACCGGCGTCGAGCCCGGCCAGCGCCTCGGTGATGACCTCTTTATCGACACCCTTGGTGTGCAATTCGGCGGCCAGGGCCCGCCTGCTCTTGACCCGGCGGGACTGCACCCATTGCTCGGCGAAGTCGCTGTCGTCGATCAGGCCGACGGCGGCGAGCCGGTCGAGCACGGTAGCGCTGACATCATCGGGATAGCCGCGTTTGGCCAACTGACCGGACAATTCGGCCCGGGTGCGCGCTCTCGCAGTGAGCAGGCGCAGGCACAGCGCCCGAGCCTGCTCCTCGCGAGAGAACTCAGAAGTCGACGGGGGCGGGCAGGACGCTGTCATTTGAGGGGTCATCGGTCACGACCGCGCCAATGCCGAGCTTTTCCTTGATCTTCTTCTCGATCTCGTTGGCCACGTCGGCGTTCTCCATCAGGAAGTTGCGGGCGTTCTCCTTGCCCTGGCCAAGCTGCTCGCCCTCGTAGGTGAACCAGGAACCGGACTTGCGGATGAAGCCCTGGTCCACACCCATGTCGATCAGCGAACCCTCCCTACTGATGCCCCGGCCGTAGAGGATGTCGAACTCGGCCTGCTTGAAGGGCGGCGACACCTTGTTCTTGACGATCTTCACCCGGGTGCGGTTGCCGACCGCGTTGGTGCCGTCCTTGAGCGTCTCGATCCGGCGCACGTCCATGCGCACCGAGGCGTAGAACTTCAAAGCCTTGCCGCCGGTGGTGGTCTCGGGGCTGCCGAACATCACCCCGATCTTCTCCCGGAGCTGGTTGATGAAGATTGCCGTGGTACCCGAATTGTTCAGCGCGCCGGTCATCTTCCGCAGCGCCTGGCTCATCAGCCGCGCCTGCAGGCCCACGTGGCTATCCCCCATCTCGCCTTCGAGCTCCGCGCGCGGCACCAGGGCCGCCACCGAGTCGATGACCAGGACGTCCAGCGCGCCGGAGCGGATCAGCATGTCGGCGATCTCCAGGGCTTGCTCACCGGTGTCGGGCTGGCTGACCAACAGGGCATCGGTGTCGACGCCGAGCTTCTTGGCGTAGTCCGGGTCCAGGGCGTGCTCGGCGTCGATGAACGCCGCGACGCCGCCGGCGGCCTGGGCATTGGCCACCGCGTGCAGCGCGACGGTGGTCTTACCCGAGGACTCCGGACCGTAGATCTCCACGACCCGGCCGCGCGGCAGGCCGCCGATGCCCAGGGCGACGTCCAGTGCGATGGATCCGGTCGGGATGACCGAGATCGGCTGACGCATCTCGTCGCCGAGACGCATCACCGAGCCTTTGCCGTAGCTCTTTTCGATCTGGGCCATCGCCAGCTCGAGAGCCTTCTCACGGTCGGGGGCTTGCGTCATGGTGCCTCTCCTATAGTCGGTGTGTTCTCATGACCGGTATCGGTCGGTTGGCCGTGACACTAGAGAAGGCCACCGACAAGTCGACTTCCCGAACGCCCACCACAGTAGCCGAACACCTGTTCGATTCAAGCCTGACACGCCGGGTGCCGAACGAAAATGCTCATGGACATCTCCGCGGAACTGGCCGAGATCTCCTCCTATGGAGGGTTTTTCGCGCTGGTCGTGGGCGGCAGCGACGCCGGATGGCGCCCGGTAACCCAGTGCTACGCCGACGGGTTCACGGATTTGGTGCAGACCACCGCCGCTCGTTACGGCACCGCGGAGCAGCGGGTTGCGGCCTCGCTGGTCCAGCTGGGCCACGCCGCGAGGCTGTGGTCGCCGGTCCTGGCGTGCGCGGTCTGCCACGGCGTCCTGCCCGACCTGACAAGGCTGCAGCGGGCCGAGGACGGCACGCGGCTGCGGCTGCCCGAGCCCGTCGGCCGGCCCGCCGCGCCATCGGCGCAATTGTTGTACCGCGTCGTCGTGCGGGACCACCTGGAACCGCTCGCGGCCGGACTCCGGGTGGGGGTGGCGCCCGGCCTGCTATCCGGCAACATCGCGTCCGCGCTGGTGGGGACGTCGCGGCTGCTCCTCTCGGCCCGGCCCGACCTGCGCGCGCCGATCACCGAGATCACCGGCGCCCTGCTGCGCACCGGCAAGCTGGCCGGAACGGGGGCGATCAGCGGCCCGAACCTGGCCTTCCGGCGTACCAGCTGCTGCCTGTTCTACCGCGTGCCGGGCGGCTCGACGTGCGGCGACTGTCCCCTATAGCGACCCTGCGCCGGTGGCGGCGACCCTGCGGTGAGGGTGCGAAACGCTCGCCGACCGACGCGCTGAGCGCAGTCTGGGTCCGGCGCAGTCCGGGTCCGAGCGCCGCTCACCACTGATCGCGAGGCACGTCGAAGTCGACACACAGGGCCCGCCAGACGTCGCGGGGCTCGACGCCGTCCTCGATCGCCTGGGCGGCGGTCCGGCCGTCGAGACCGGTCAGCACGTGATCCACCAACACCGATGCGCCGTAGGCAGCGCCGAATCGCAGGACGACCCGCTCGTTGAACTCCGTCAGCCGCACGTCAGCCAAGATACCCAGCGGATCACTCCGCTAAAGCAAGCGCTTCACGGCACACCCGGACCGGATCGGCGACGCCCGCGACGCTGGCGCCGGCGGCGCGCGCCGCCTCCCGGTAGCCGGGCGTCGACAGTACCTCGCCCACCGCGGCCACCAGCGCGTCGACGCTCAGCGGCCGGATCAGCCGGGCGCTGCCCTGCCGCACCACCCGGTTGGCCATCTCCCACTGGTCGCCCCCACCGGGCACCACCACCAGCGGGACCCCGGCCAGCAGGGTCTTGGCCACCATCCCGTGACCACCGCCGCAGATCACCACGTCGGCGTGGGGCAACAGGTCGGCCTGACGCCCCAGCCCCACCACCGCCCACGGGGGCACCGTGAGGGACGGCCCGCCGAGGCGCGACACCACCAGGCGGGATCCCGCCGGCAGCGTGTCCCCCGGAATGAGGCACCCGAGGGCGACCTCGGCCAGTCCCGCGGTGCCGGTCGTTGCGGTCGACGGCGCGACCACCACCACCGGCCCGGGACCATCCGGGATCTCGAGCACGCGATCTGTGGGCTCGAAGTGCAGCGGGCCCACCACCACGGCCTTCGCCGGCCAGTCCGGGCGTGGGACCTCGAGGGCGGGCAGGGTGGCGATCAGCCGGCGCAGTGGCCCGGGGTCGTCGGCCGGCAACCCGATTTCGGCCCGGACGGCCGCACGCTGGCGCAGGCCGGCCCGCCAGGAGCGCGCGGTGAGCGCCCGCATGACGGCGTCGCGCAGCCGGCCGCGGACGCCGGTCCCGGGCGCGAGCCCGCTGCCTATCGGTGGCAACCCCTTCGACGGCAGGTACAGCGGGTGCGGGTCGAGCTCGATCCACGGGATCCCCAGCAACTCGGCCGCCATGCCACCGCCGGCGGTGATGACGTCGGACACCACCAGGTCGGGCGCCAACTCGCGCAGCGCCGGCACGTTCAGTACGGCCATCCGCGCCGCCCGCCGGTGGATACGGGCGCCCGCATCGAGGTCGTCGTCGGTGGCGGCGAGCCCGTCCAACTCGGCGGCGTCGATACCCGCGGCGCGTGCGGTCTGCAGCCACTCCGCACCGGTGAACAGGGTGGGCTCGTCGCCCGCCTCGGCGAAGCGTCGGCACAGCGCGATCGCGGGAAACGAGTGCCCGGGATCCGGCCCGGCGACCACGGCGACACGCACCGGCCCTACCCTGCCACAGCGCACGGCAGCCGGGCTGCCTACGCTGGCAAGCATGACCGAGCTGACTGGGACGGCGGTGACGAACACGCGCGTCGTCGAGGGATTTCTGAACGCCCTGCAGGACGCCGATTACGACACCGCAGATGCTGCACTGGACGACAACCTCGTCTACGAGAATGTCGGCCTGCCGACCATCCACGGCCGCGCCAGAGCCATGAAACTGTTCCGTCAGATGGACGGGCGCGCCGCCTTCGAGGTGAAGATCCACCGGATCGCCTCCGACGGGGCCGCGGTGCTCACCGAGCGGACCGACGCGCTGATTTTCGGCCGGCTACGACTCCAGTTCTGGGTGTGCGGTGTGTTCGAGGTGCACGACGGGCGAATCACGCTGTGGCGCGATTACTTCGACTTCTTCGACATACTGAAGGCGACGGCGCGGGGCGTGGCCGGGCTGGTGGTGCCGTCGCTCAAAGCGTCGTTCTAGACGCCAAAGCTCTTCAGGCGCCCCTCGGCAACCCGCCCAGTTCGTCGAAGGCCTGCGCCCACCCGAGCAGCCGGTCGGTGGCGCCCACCAGCTCGGCGCGGTAGCGCTGCTGGGGCGCGGCAAGCCCGTCACCGTTGGCCGAAGACACCAGGTGCGCTGCCGCGGTGACCATTTCGTTGTACTGACGGACCCCGGCGCTCAATTGAGCGGTGAACGCGTTGATCGTCGGCACGAGATAGGCGCGCGCGGACTCGGAGTCTTGCGCCGCCCGTTCCATCGACACGACTTCGGCGGCGGTGGCCGCCATCGCCGCCGACGTCCGGGTAGCCGCCGCGCTCAGGTCGCGGATCTCCTCCGCAGGCAGCATCGACCCCCGTTCCAGCACGCCCAACAACGAGACGAAGCCCCGCTCGGAGGCGCCCAGCGCGTACATCGCCGGCCGGGCCGCCGACCCGGGCGGCGGCAGCCGGCGGACGCTCGCGGGCCGCTGGACCGGCAGCGGCTCGGAGCGCAGCCAGTGGTAGCGAATCAGCAACAGCGTCGCCGGGACCGCCATCACGACGGCGACGGCGCCGGTGATCTCCAGCAGCAGCGCGAACCAGCCCCAGGCGGCCAGCAGGATCGTCACCACCGCCCAGAACACGCATCCGGCCGCGAAGATCAGCCCCCATCGCAGCGCCCGCCGGCGACGACGGAGCAGCCGCGCCCGCGGGTCCGTCGCCGCGTTCAGCTTGTGGGCGGCCAGCGCGAAAACGTCGGCGGCGCTGTCCAATCCCCAGCGCACCAGGGAGCGCCGAGGACCGCGTTGGGCCGAGTTGACCGCCATGCGAAACAGTCTGCCGTACTACTGCCCAAAGGGCTTCTCGGCGACCGCTCCCCCGGCGGGCTCGGCGGGCGCCGGGGTGGGCGGCGCGGCGGCCGAGCCGCCCGCGGGCAGCGCCTCGCCGCGCATCGAGGCGCGGATCTGCTCGAGCCGGGAATGGCCGGCCATCTCCACGCTGGCCTGCTGGACCTCGAGCATGCGGCCCTGCACCGATCCCTGGGCCAGCTCCGCCGCGCCCACGGCGTTGGCGTAGCGGCGCTCGATCTTGTCGCGCACCTCGTCGAGGCTCGGGGTGCTGCCCGGAGCGGCGATCTCGCTCATCGACCGCAACGACGCGCTGACCTGCTCCTGCATCTTCGCCTGCTCGAGCTGGCTGAGCAGCTTCGTGCGCTCGGCGATCTTCTGTTGCAACACCATCGCGTTCTGTTCGACCGCCCGCTTGGCCTGGGCGGCCGCCTGCAGCGCCTGGTCGTGCAGCGTCTTGAGGTCTTCCACGCCCTGCTCGGCCGTCACCAGCTGGGCGGCGAACGCCTCGGCGGCGTTGTTGTACTCGGTGGCCTTGGCGGCGTCCCCCGCGGAGGTGGCCTGGTCGGCCAGCGTCAGCGCCTGTCGCACGTTGACCTGCAGCTTCTCGATGTCGGCCAGCTGCCGGTTGAGCCGCATTTCCAGCTGCCGCTGGTTGCCGATCACCTGCGCCGCCTGCTGGGTCAGCGCCTGGTGGGTCCGCTGCGCTTCCTCGATGGCCTGCTGAATCTGCACCTTGGGGTCGGCGTACTCGTCGATCCTGGAGTTGAACAGCGCCATCAGGTACTTCCACGCCTTGACGAACGGATTGGCCATGGGTCAGGTCCACCTTCGCTTGTCTGTAGGGCGGGTACGCCCGGGTCCTGCGCTCGTTCTGTCGCTCAATTTATCGGGTCGGCGGCCATCGCCCCACCCCTTGCCCGGGATAGGTCGTGCGCTCAGGCCACCGCGAGCGGGGCCACGGCCGGAATGACCACCTTGGTGCTGACGTCGATGCTCGCACCACGGGCGGCGCCGGACGGCGCGCTGAACGCGGCGCGTTCCTCGTCGGCCATCCGCTCACCCGCGTCGGTGAGGACCGACGACAGCGGGACGTCCAGCGCATCGCAGATCGCGTAAAGCAGCTCGCTCGAGGGCTCCTTGCGACCGCGCTCCACCTCCGACAGATAGCCGAGGCTCACGCGGGCCGAATCGGACACCTCGCGCAGCGTCCGGCCCTGTGACATCCGCGCCCGGCGCAGCACATCGCCGATCACCTCGCGCACCAATGGCGGCATCCTGCTCTCCTTCGTCCTGTCAGCCCTGCTCAGCACGGGAATCAGCAGGCGCTAATTGGTTGAACGCCGGCGGCCGGGGGGTTGGTTCCCGTTCGGCGCCGGTAGTTGGCCCAAATTCGCCGGGCGCGCTCAGCCGCCGGTCGGCGGCCGGACCTGCCGAACTGTCCTGAACGTCTGGGCCACGTAGTCGATGCCGGTGACGACGGTCAGCACGATCGCGACCCCCATCACCACCGACGCCGCCACCTGCACCGGCCCGGACAGCGGCAGGATGAACAACCCGATCGCAACGGACTGCACCACTGTCTTGAGCTTGCCCCCCCAGCTGGCAGGTATGACCCCGCGGCGGATGACGGCCAGACGCAACAGCGTCACCCCGACCTCGCGGCTCATGATCAGCACCGTGATCCACCAGGGCAGTTCCCCGAGCATCGAGAGTCCGACCAGGGCCGACCCGATCAGGGTCTTGTCGGCGATGGGATCGACGAAGGCGCCGAATTCCGTGGCCATGCCGTAGTTGCGAGCCAGCAACCCGTCCAGCCGGTCGGTGATGGCGGCCACCGCGAAAATCAGGAAAGCCACGATGCGGAAGGCGATCTGATGGCCGTCCCCGGCGAACAGCGCGAGCAGGAAGATCGGAACGAGCACCAGCCTCAACAAAGTCAGAACGTTCGCGAGGTTGGCGATGCGGGCGTGGCCTGGTGTTTCCGGCTGCCCCGACACCGCAACAGAATAGCGGTTGACCAGCGCGGCCGTCCCCGATGCCGATACTGTTACCCGTGACCGAAAGCTCTGAGGATCATCGGCCGGTCGTCCGGCGCGCGCGAACGTCCGACGTGCCCGCGATCAAGCACCTCGTCGACACGTACGCGGGAAGAATCCTGCTGGAGAAGAATCTCGTGACGCTGTACGAGGCCGTGCAGGAATTCTGGGTGGCCGAGTGTGACGGCAAAGTGGTCGGTTGCGGGGCGCTGCACGTGTTGTGGTCCGACCTCGGCGAGGTTCGCACCGTCGCCGTCGATCCGGCGATGACGGGCCGCGGCATCGGCCACGCGATCGTCAACCGGCTCCTCGAAGTGGCCCGCGAACTGCAGCTGAAGCGGCTGTTCGTGCTGACCTTCGAGACCGAATTCTTCGGCAAGCACGGGTTCACCGAGATCGAGGGCACGCCCGTCACCGCCGAGGTGTTCGAGGAGATGTGCCGCTCCTACGACATCGGCGTCGCCGAGTTCCTCGACCTCAGCTACGTCAAGCCGAACATCCTCGGCAACTCCCGGATGCTGCTGGTGCTGTAACTGCGCGAGCAGACGCAAAAGCTCCCGACACGCCGTCCGATTAGGGACTTTTGCGTCTGCTCGGCCTTATTCGGAGTCGCTCCCGACGGCGTCGCTGCCGCCGCGAATCAACGCCAGCGTGCCGGCCAGCTCGTCGGGCTTGACCAGCACCTCGCGCGCCTTGGAACCCTCGGACGGCCCGACGATGCCGCGGGTCTCCATGAGGTCCATCAGCCGGCCCGCCTTGGCGAAACCGACGCGCAGCTTGCGCTGCAGCATCGAGGTGGAGCCGAACTGGCTGGACACCACCAGCTCGACGGCCTGCAGGAAGACGTCCATGTCGTCGCCGATGTCGGGGTCGACGTCGGTGCGCTCGCCGGTGGGCTTCGCCGTGGTGACGCCGTCGGTGTACTCGGGCTCGGCCTGGTCCTTGCAGGCGGCGACGACCGCCTGGATCTCCTCGTCGGTGATGTACGCGCCCTGCAGCCGGATCGGCTTGCCGGCGCCCATCGGCAGGAACAGGCCGTCGCCCATGCCGATCAGCTTCTCCGCGCCCGCCTGGTCGAGGATCACGCGGCTGTCGGTGAGCGACGACGTGGCGAACGCCAGCCGTGACGGCACGTTGGTCTTGATCAGCCCGGTGACCACGTCCACCGAGGGCCGCTGGGTGGCCAGCACCAGGTGGATGCCGGCCGCCCGGGCCTTCTGGGTGATCCGCACGATGGCGTCCTCGACGTCGCGCGGAGCGGTCATCATCAGGTCGGCCAGCTCATCGACGATCGCCACGATGTACGGGTAGGGCCGGTATTCGCGCTGGCTGCCCAGCGGCGCGGTGATGGCCCCCGACCGCACTTTCTCGTTGAAGTCGTCGATGTGGCGCACCCGGGACGCCTGCATGTCCTGGTAGCGCTGTTCCATCTCCTCGACCAGCCACGCCAGCGCGGCCGCCGCCTTCTTGGGCTGCGTGATGATCGGGGTGATCAGGTGCGGAATGCCTTCGTAGGGCGTCAGTTCCACCATCTTCGGGTCGATCAGGATCATCCTGACCTCTTCGGGCGTCGCCCGGGTGAGCAGCGACACCAGCATGGAGTTGACGAAGCTGGACTTGCCGGATCCGGTCGAGCCCGCGACCAGCAGGTGCGGCATCTTGGCCAGGTTGGCCGAGATGAAGTCGCCCTCGATGTCCTTGCCGAGGCCGATCACCAGCGGGTGGTGGTCGCGACGGGTCGAGGGCGCGGTGAGCACGTCGGCCAGCCGCACCATTTCCCGGTCGGTGTTGGGCACCTCGATGCCGACGGCGGACTTGCCGGGGATCGGCGCCAGCATGCGCACGCTCTCGGTGGCCACCGCGTAGGCGATGTTCTTCTGCAGCGCGGTGATCTTCTCCACCTTGACGCCGGGTCCCAACTCGACCTCGTAGCGGGTGACGGTGGGCCCCCGGGTGCAGCCGGTGACCGCGGCATCGACCTTGAACTGGGTGAGCACCTCGCTGATGGCGTCGGCCATCACGTTGTTGGCGGCGCTGCGCTTCTTGGGCGGGTCGCCCGCGACGAGCAGGCTCATCGACGGCAGGGTGTAGGGGCCCTCGACGACGCGGTCGGTCGGCGGCGCTTCCCTAGCCTCCTCCTTGCGCGGCGCGCGACGGCGCTTGGCGGCGGGCTCGGGGACCGTGGGGAGGTCGTCGACCAGCGCATCGTCGAGTGGGGTGGGACCGGCCGACGGCCACGCCGCCGGCTCATCGTCGACGGGCGCGTCGTAGTAGCCGTCGGAAAAGTCTTGCCCGTCGCGGGCGCCGACGACTTCCTCGGTGTCGGCTTCGTCACCCTCGAAGTAGTCGTCGTACGCGTCCTCGTCCTCTCTGCGGAACGGCCTGGAGTCGAACATGGCGCGCACGACGTCGGGCACCTCGCGGATCGTGGTCCCGGTCAGTAGCAGCAGGCCGAACATGAAGCCGATGAACAGGAGCGGCGCGGCGATCCAGGGCGTGAGCCCGTCCGACAGCGGACCGCCGATGGCGAAGCCGATGAACCCGGCGGCGCGGCGCCGCGCTTCGGGATCCTCCGGCGAACCGGACCACAGGTGGCGCAATCCCAGGGCCGACAAGGCGATCAGGCTGGCGCCCAGGATCAACCGCGGCCGCGCCTCGGGGTTGGGTTCGGTCCGCATCAGCGTGACCGCCACGGCGGCGGTGACCAGCGGGAGCACCAGCACACCCGCGCCCATGAACGTCCGCAGCACGGTGTCGACCCAGGCCCCGATCGGCCGGGCGGCATGAAACCACGAGCTCGCGGCGACGATCACCGACACGCCGAGCAGGGCCAGGGCGATCCCGTCCCGGCGATGCCCGGGCTCGATGTCATGGGCCCGCCCGATCGACCGGGCGGCGCCGCCCGTGCCCTTGGCCGCCATCAGCCAGGTGGCGCGCAGGGCGCGCCCGCAGGTCACTCCGGTGGCGACCAGCAGCGACCGGTTCCGACGCTTGGCGGGCCTGCCCGGTTTCCTGCGGGGCGGCGCCGGCCGCCCGCCCCGGGACCCACCGCGCGGAACGGCCTTTGACCTGCTCGTTCGGGTCGCGGAGCGTGCGGCGGTCTTGTTAGCCATGCCGGCAAGGGTAGTCGCAACGACATCATGAGCACCACACGCCACACTGGTAACCGCGGTCTCCGGGTGACCCGCGTCACTACGGCCGCCGGAACGCCGTGAGTAGGGTGGCACCCGGTGAGAGAAGTACTGGCGTCACCCACCCCCGAAGCAACCAGGAGGCCCTAGCATGCCCGTCGTCGTCGTCGCCACACTGACCGTCAAGCCCGAATCGGTCGACACCGTCCGCGACATCCTCACTCGAGCGGTGGAAGAGGTGCACGACGAGCCCGGCTGCGAGCTGTATTCGCTGCACCAGACGGGCGACACCTTCGTCTTCGTGGAGCAGTGGGCCGATCCCGAAGCGCTCAAGACGCACAGCGGCGCGCCCGCGGTCACCAAGATGTTCACCGCGGCCGGTGAGCATCTCGCCGGGGCGCCCGACATCAAGATGTTGGAGCCCATCCCGGCGGGTGACCCGGACAAGGGACAGCTGCGGCGCTGATGGGTCGGCCGGCGGAAGGCCCGCTCAGCGGCCGCGTCGCCTTCATCACCGGGGCGGCGCGCGGTCAGGGCCGCGCGCATGCGGTGCGGTTGGCCGCCGACGGGGCCGACGTCATCGCGGTCGACCTGTGCGGACGGATCGCCAGCGTGCCCTACCCGCTGGCCACCGCGGACGATCTGGCGGCCACGGTCAAGCTGGTCGAGGACACCGGCGCACGGATCGTCGCCCGACAAGGCGACGTCCGCGACGCCGCGTCGCTGTCGTCCGCGTTGCGGGCTGGCCTCAACGAGTTCGGCCGGCTGGACATCGTCGTCGCGAACGCCGGCATCGCCCCCATGCAGTCTGGACCCGAGGGCTGGCGTGACGTCATCGACGTCAACCTCAGCGGCGTCCACCACACCGTCGAGGCCGCCATCCCGACCCTGGTGTCCCAGGGCGCCGGCGGATCGATCGTGCTGACCAGTTCGGCCGCGGGGCTGGCCGGCATCGGCAGCGCCGATGCCGGCTCGATCGGCTACGCCGCCGCCAAGCACGGCGTGGTCGGGTTGATGCGGGTGTACGCCAATCTGCTTGCCCAGCACAACATTCGGGTCAACTCGATCCATCCGTCGGGCGTGGACACCCCGATGATCAACAACGAGTTCACCCGCCAATGGCTTGCCCAGCTGGTCGCGCAGTCCGATTCGCCGCCGGACATGGGCAACGCGCTGCCGGTGCAGGTCCTCACACCCGAGGACATCGCCAACGCGGTGGCGTGGCTGGTGTCCGACCAGGCCCGTTACATCACCGGCGTCGCCCTGCCGGTTGACGCGGGCTTCCTGAACAAGAAGTAGCTCATGGCGCGAAACCCGGTGGCGCAGACGGCTTTCGGGCCGATGGTGTTGACGGCCGTCGAGCAGAACGAGCCGCCCGCCCGGCGGCTGCTCGACGACGACCTCGCAGAGCTGTTCTTGCCCGCCCCGCTGCGATGGCTGGTCTCGGCAACCCGCTCCGCACCCATACGCCGGCTGATGATCCGCGGATCGGAATGGTCCGGTCGCGGGCTGTGGGCAAACTTGGCCTGCCGCAAGCGATTCATCGGTGACAAGCTGGCTGAGGCGCTCGGGGACATCGACGCGGTGGTCATCCTCGGCGCGGGCCTGGACACGCGCCCCTACCTCCTGACGCGCCAGATCCGCATGCCCGTCTTCGAGGTGGACCTGCCGGTCAACATCGCCAGGAAGGTGCAGACCGTCCGACGGGTGCTGGGTGGCCCGCCCCTGTCGGTGCGGCTGGTGGCGCTGGACCTCGAGCGCGACGACCTGCTCACCTCGCTGGCCGAGCACGGCTACCACACCGAGTACCGCGCCTTCTTCATCTGCGAGGGCGTCACCCAGTACCTGACCGAGGCGACCGTCCGCCGGACTTTGGAGGGGCTGCGCGCGACCGCCCCGGGCAGCCGGCTGGTATTCACCTACGTGCGCCGGGATTTCATCGACGGGACCAACCGGTACGGCACGCGAACGCTGTATCGGAGTGTCCGGCAGCGCCGGCAGCTGTGGCGTTTCGGGTTGCAGCCCGACGAAGTCGCCGACTTCATCGCCCCCTATGGCTGGCGGCTGGTCGAGCAGGCCGGACCCGACGACCTCGTCCAGCGCTATGTCGCCCCGACCGGCCGCAAGCTCAAGGCCTCGCAACTGGAATGGTCGGCCTACGCCGAAAAGGTCTAGCGGGGATCACGCGCGCCCCGCGACACATAAACCTTTGCGACGACACGCCGGGAAGTGTCGCAGTGGTTTATGTCTCGCGCAGCAGCGGCTCAGACCTCGATGACGGTCGGCACGATCATCGGCTGGCGGCGGTAGGTTTCGCCCACCCACTTGCCGAGCGTGCGGCGCACCGCCTGAGCGATGCGCGTCGGTTCGGTGACTTGTTCTGCCGCAAGCACTTCCAGCTCCGCCTCGACCTTGCGCATGGCGGGCTCGAGCGCCTTGGGATCCTCGGAGAACCCGCGGGAATGGAGCTGCGGCGCGGCGACCGGGCGTCCGGTGCCGCGAGCGACCACCACGGTGACCGCGACGAAGCCCGACGACAGGATCAGCCGCTCTCCCAGCGTGATGTCGCCGACGTCACCGGTGATCAGCCCGTCGACGAACATCTTGCCGACCGGCACCGCGCCGGCGATCGAGACGCGTCCGGCCAGCAGATCGACGCTGACGCCGTTCTCGGCCAACACGATCGACTCCTCGGGCACCCCGGCGCGAGCCGCCAGTTTGGCGTTGGCCCGCAGCATCCGCCAGGTGCCGTGCACCGGCATCACGTTTCGCGGCCGCACCCCGTTGTAGAGGAACAGCAGCTCCCCGGCGTAGGCGTGGCCCGAAACGTGCACGCGGAACTGCTGATTGGTGACGACACGGGCGCCGATCTTGGCCAGCGAGTCGATGACCCCGTAGACGGCCTCCTCGTTGCCGGGTATCAGGGAGGACGACAGGATGATGAGGTCGTTCGCCGTCAGGGTGATGCTGCGATGCTCGCCGCGCGACATCCGCGACAACGCCGACATCGGCTCGCCCTGGGTGCCGGTCGTGATCAGGACGACCCGCTCGGGCGCCATCATCTCGGCCGCCCCGATGTCGATCAGGTCCGAGTCGTCCACGCGCAGGAAGCCCAGCTCCCGCGCGATGGCCATGTTGCGCACCATCGATCGGCCGACGAACGAGACCCGCCGGCCCAACGCGACTGCGGCATCGATGATCTGCTGCACGCGGTCGACGTTGGAGGCGAAGCACGCCACGATGACGCGGCCGTCGGCGCCCCGGATCAGGCGGTGCAGCGTCGGTCCCACTTCACTTTCCGACGGCCCCACGCCCGGGATCTCGGAGTTGGTCGAGTCGCACAGGAACAGGTCCACCCCGGCATCGCCGAGCCGCGACATGCCGGGCAGGTCCGTGGGGCGGCCGTCGAGCGGCAGCTGGTCGAGCTTGATGTCGCCGGTGTGCAAGACGGTTCCGGCGCCGGTGTGGACCGCGATGGCCAGCGCGTCGGGGATCGAATGGTTGACGGCGAAGTATTGGCATTGGAAGACGCCGTGGGTGGTCCGCTGCCCCTCCGCGACCTCGACGAAGATCGGCTTGATGCGGTGTTCGCGGCACTTGGCGGCGACGAGCGCCAGGGTGAACTTCGAGCCGACGACGGGGATGTCCGGCCGCAGCCGGAGCAGGAACGGTATGGCCCCGATGTGGTCCTCGTGCGCGTGGGTGAGGACCAGCGCCTCGACGTCGTCGAGGCGATCGTCGATGTGGCGCAGGTCCGGCAGGATCAGGTCGACGCCGGGCTCGTCGTGGGTGGGGAACATGACCCCGCAGTCGATGATCAGCAGCCGGCCGAGGTGCTCGAAAACCGTCATGTTGCGGCCGATCTCGCTGATGCCGCCCAGGGCGGTGACCCGCAGTCCGCCAGGAGCCAGAGGGCCCGGTGGGGCGAGGTCTACATCCATCGGTCGACCACGCTCTGCCTCACCTCAGAGCCGAGGCCGCACGCATATCGGCAGCGAGTTCGTCGATTTGCACTGGGGTGGCCGGCATTTGGGGCAGCCGCGGGTCGCCGGCGTCGATGCCTTGCAGACGCAGACCGGCCTTCGACATGGTCACCCCGCCCAGGCGGCCCATCGCGTTGCACAGCGGGGCGAGGTTGACGTTGATCTTGCGCGCGGTGGCGATGTCGCCGGAACCGAACGCCGACAACATGTCCCGGAGCTGACCGGCCGCCACGTGCGAGATGACGCTGATGAAGCCGGTGGCGCCCATGGCCAGCCAGGGCAGGTTCAGCGCGTCGTCGCCGGAATAGTAGGCCAGTCCCGTCTCGGCCATCAGCTGCCCGCCGGCGTGCAGGTCGCCCTTGGCGTCCTTGATTCCCACGATGTTCGGGTGGTCGGCCAGGGCGCGGATGGTCTCGGGCAGGATCGGCACCACCGAGCGCGGCGGGATGTCGTAGAGCAGCACCGGCAGCTCGGTCGCGTCGGCGACGGCGGTGAAGTGCGCGAGTAGCCCGGACTGCGGCGGCCGCGAGTAGTACGGCGTGACCACCAGCAGGCCGTGCGCGCCCTCGGCGGCGGCGGCCTTGGCCAGCCGGACGCTGTGGGCGGTGTCATAGGTTCCGGCGCCGGCGACGATGCGGGCCCGGTCGCCCACGGCCTCGAGCACGACGCGCAGCAGCTCGCGCTTCTCGTCATCGGTGGTGGTCGGCGACTCCCCGGTGGTTCCCGAGAGCACCAGGCCGTCGCAGCCGGCGTCGACCAGGTGGGTCGCCAACTGCACCGCGGCGGCGGTGTCCAGGGAGCCATCGGCGCTGAACGGTGTCACCATCGCGGTCAGCAGGGTGCCCAACCGTGCGGGGACGTCGAATCCGACCGTGCTCACGGTGTTCAGGTTACCTGGCCCCGGCAATCGGTTTGGCATCCGCACGAGCGCGCGTTGCGCCTCAGGCCTCGGTGGCCAACGGGCTCGTGGCGACCTCGGTGCCGTCGGCCAGGGTGACGATCTCGAAGTCCGCGAACACCGCGGGCGCCACCCCCGCGAGCTGGCGCAGGCACTCGATGGCGAGACGCCGGATCTCCACGTCGGCGTGCTCGCTGGCACGCATCGCGATGAAGTGCCGCCAGGCGCGGTAGTTGCCGGTCACGACGATGCGGGTTTCGGTGGCGTTGGGCAGGACGGCGCGGGCGGCCTGACGCGCCTGCTTGCGTCGCAAGACGGCATTCGGCTGGTCGGCGAACTTCGCCTCCAGCCGGGCCAGCAGCTCGGCGTAGGCGGCGCGGCTGGCGTCGGCGGCGTCGGCGAGGAGCCGTCGCAGCTCCGCGTCGTCGTCCATGCCCGGCGGCACGACGATCTGCGAGCTCCCCTCCGGCACGTAGCGCTGCGAGAGCTGCGAGTACGAGAAGTGCCGGTGCCGGATCAGCTCGTGCGTGCAGGAGCGCGAGATGCCGGTGATGTAGAACGACACGCTCGCGTGCTCGAGCACCGAGAAATGCCCCACGTCGATGATGTGCTTGATGTAGCTGGCATTGGTCGCGGTGCGGGGGTTGGGCTTCGACCAGCTCTGGTAGCACGCCCGGCCGGCGAACTCGACCAGCGCCGAGCCACCGTCGGCGTCCGTGGTCCAGGGCACGTCGGGCGGCGCCACGAACTCGGTCTTGGCGATCAGTTGCACGCGTAGCGGCGCGGTCTCGGCCACGGCGCTCACCTTAAAGCGTGCCGGACGCCTCGGCGTCCCTGACCCGCACTTCGCCGGAGAGCAGCAGCGGCAGCAGGGCGTCGCGGAGCGCGGCCAGCCGCACGCACTCGGCGCGGCGACCGTGGCAGAGCGCCCCGAGGTCGCTGATCGTGCGCGACGCCTCACCGGACAGCCGGCGCACATCGCGCACCCGGGTCGCCATCAGGTCGCCCGGGCGGACGCGTTGGTGGCTGCCCGTCGTCCCGGCGACCCGCCGCCGCAACCTTTCGGAGACCTCGGGCTGCCGCACGGCCGACCACAACGCCGACGCGTCCACGACGGCGGGCGTCAGCACCACGAACTCCGTGCTGGCCAGCGCCATCTCGGTGGGCAGGCGCGCCACGTTCCAGATCCGCGGGATTCGCGGATTGAGCTTCGCGACCAGGACGCACGGCCCGGCCAGGACGAACTTGCCGCTGCGCACGGTTGCGCCGGGCACCACCCGCGGTGTCGCGCCATCGTCGAATGCCGGCAGGCTGAAGTGCGCGACGACGTCGTCGAACCCGCCGGGTCCCAGCGAGGCCGTGGACGTATTCGCCAGGGTGGACAGCGGCACGCACTCAGACACGGTTTCCGCGGTCGCGACCATCAACGCCTCGGCAGCGGCGATCACGCGTTGGTTGGCGACGATCTTGTCGTCGAGGGAGCCGAGCAGCTCGGCGACCCGCCGCCGTTCGCTCGGCGAAACGCGGGGCGCCGCGACGCCGCGCAGGATGCTCTGGTTGAGCAGCGGCTGCCCCGATCCCGACCGCAGTTCGCCCAGGCGACAGGCGCGCAGCGCGTAATACCAGTACCGCGTCTCGTGCGCGTCGTTCGCCCGGCACACCAGCGCGTTGTCCGTGACCCACACGTCGGAGTCGCAGTAGTACACGCTGCCGCAATGGGTTCCGACGCGCCCGAGCACGATGAGCGGCCCGCTCGCGTTGCGCTGCGCCGCATACCCGATCGGCCCGTTGGCGCCGTAGACGCGAAAGCGCCCGGTCGGGTGCCCGCGCGGCAGGGCTTTTCCGCTGCTGAACTGGAGATGGTCGCCCAGGGAGGTCGTCATTGCAGACCCTGCACGTGGTCGCGCACCACCTTTTCCAGCCGCGCCGACTCGTCGAGCGCCGTCAGCAGGTCGCCGGTGACCCGCGCGATCCTGGCCTCGGGGGGCTCCCCGTCGGCCTCGGTCGCGGGCGCGCCCACATACCGTCCCGGGGTCAGCGCATATTCCGACGACCTGATCTCGTCCAGCGACACCGACCGACAGAACCCCGGGACATCCTCGTAGACAAGCCCTTTGGCGGCCGCCGACCGCGATCCGCTCCACGCGTGGTAGGTGTCGCCGATCCGGGCGACGTCGTCGTCGCCGAGCGCGCGTTCGGCGCGGTCCACCAGCTGGCCCAGGTCGCGCGCGTCGACGAACAACACCTGCCCCGATCGGTCACCCTTGGCCATGGCGAAGAACCACAGGCACACCGGGATCGAGGTGCTGCGGAACAGCTGTGCGGGCAACGCCACCATGCACGACACCAGGTCCGCGTCGACGATGCGGGCCCGGATCTCGCCCTCCCCGGCCGCATTCGACGACATGGAACCGTTGGCCATCACCACGCCGGCCTTTCCGCCGGGGGCCAGCTTGGCCAGGATGTGCTGGATCCACGCGTAATTGGCGTTGCGGGCGGGGGGAACGCCGAAGCGCCAGCGCGGGTCTCGTTCGTCGCGGGCCCAGTCCCGGACGTTGAAGGGCGGATTGGCCATGACGTAGTCCATCTGCGTGCCGGCGTGCAGGTCGTCGACGAAGGTGTCGGCCCACCGGTCCCCCAGCCCCGCGTTGTCAATGCCGTGCACGGCGAGGTTCATCTTGGCTATCCGCCACGTCTGCTCGACGCTCTCCTGCCCGTACAGCGAGACGCCCGACGGGTCGGCGCGCTGCTCGACGATGAAGTTCTCCGTCTGCACGAACATCCCGCCCGATCCGCAGCACGGGTCGTACACCCGTCCGCGCGCCGGCTCGAGCACCTCCACGAGCACCCGCACGAGGCTGGGCGGGGTGAAGAATTCGCCTCCACGCCTGCCTTCTGCGCGCGCGAAGTTGCCGAGGAAGTACTCGTAGACCTCGCCCATCAGGTCCCGCGCCGCGCGGCCACCCCGCCCGCCCAGTCGCGCGTCGTCGAGCAACCTCACCAGCTCACCGAGGCGGCGCGGATCGAGACCCCCGTAGGACCGCGGCACCATGTGCGACAGCGACGGGTTCGAGGCCATCACCGCGGCCGTCGCCTCGTCGGCGAGGCTGCCGATGTCAGGCGATCCGGCATTGTCCGCCAACGACTTCCAGTGGATGTCCGATGCGTGCTTGAGGAACACCAGCCCGAGGATGACGTCCTTGTACTGGCCGGCGGGCAACGACCCCCGCAGCTTGTTGGCCGCCTTCCACAGCGTGTCCGCGAGCTCCTTACCGGTGTCCATCAGCCGGCCCGCCGCGCCGCCACGCGCAACTCCCCGGCCAGGTCACCGCGGTCGGAGACATCGAATCCACCAAGGCCGAGCCATGCCGCCATCGACTCGAGCTCGCCGGCGAGGGCCGCGGCGACCCGCCCCGGCGGGGCGTCGGGCTCACCGAAGGCGCCCACCACCTGTAGGACATTGGCGGTGCGGTCGGCCTTGAGGTCCACCCGCGCCACCAGGTGACCGTCGAGGAGCAGCGGCCACACGTAGTACCCGTAACGGCGCTGGTGCGCCGGGGTGTAGATCTCGATGCGGTAGTGGAACCCGAACAGCCGCTCGACCCGGGGACGGAAGAAGATCAACGGATCGAACGGGCACAGCAGCGCGGTGCCGCGGTCGGCGCGCGGCACCGTCCGGCCCGCACGTAGGTACGCCGGCGCGGCCCAGCCGTCGAGCTCAACCCGCTCGATCTCGCCGGTGGCCAGCAGATCGGCGATCGCCGGCTTGGTCTGCTGCGCCGAGAGCCGGAAGTAATCGCGGATGTCGGCCTCGGTCCCCACGCCCAGCGCGGTGGCGGCCCGCAGCGTGAGGGCGCGGACGGCCTCGTCGTCATCGACCTCACGGGCCAGCACCTCGGCCGGCAGCACCCGTTCCACCAGGTCGTAGTGGCGCGCGAAGCCGACCCGGGTGGCCGTGGTCAGCACCCCGGCCGCGAACAGCGCCTCGGCCACCCACTTGGTGTCGCTCCGGTTCCACCAAGCGCCCTTCCTGCGCCGTGGCTCGGCCGCCAGGTGCGCCTCGATCTGGCCCGCGGTGCTGGGGCCCAGTTCGGCGACCGCGGCGACGACGTCGTCGACGAGCCGCGGGTTGGCCTTGACGATGTGGGTGCCCCAGCGGCCGTGCCGGTACTGGCGCATGCGCCACCGCAGCAGCGGCCAGTCGTCGACGGCGACCAGCGCGGCCTCGTGGGCCCAGTATTCGGCCAGCAGCCGCGCCGAGCGCGGGCCCCAGGCGGCGCGGTCGAGCACGTCGCGGTCATACGGACCGAGCCGGCTGAACACCGGCGCGTAATGGGCGCGGACCGCCACCGAGACCGAATCCAGTTGCAGCACCTGGATTCTCGAGATCAGGCGGCGCAGGTGCGCGCGGGTGACCGCGCCGACGGGCCGCGGCTCGGTAAGTCCTTGCGCCGCAACGGCTATCCGCCGGGCCTGCGCGGCGGTCAGCCTGGGATTACGGGCCGGCACGGGCCGACAATACCGGTCGCCGGTGGAAAGCGACCGCTCACCCCGCGCTGACTTTGCGCTCCAGCGGCATGACACCGTCCGCTTCGCGGCCCGCCTCGGGCGCGTTCTTTCGTTCTTTGTATGCCGATTCCAGGGCGGCCGGGACCGGCTCCAGATCGCGGTAGACGCCCATCAGTTGCTCGAGCACCTTGATCCGTTGCTGGGTTGCCTCGTCCACCGCACGCCGGGCCTGCTCGCGGTAGTGGTCGGCCTCCTGCTTGGCGTCGGCGAGGAGCTGATCGCGCTCTCGCTGGGCTTCCTGCCACGCCTCCTCGATCGACGACTGGGTTTCGGCGCGCAGGCCGGCCAGCTCGTCGTCCTGCTTCTTCTTGGTTTCCTCGTATTCGGCCTTCAGCGCCTTCAGCTGCTCGGCCATGTCCGCCAGCAGCTCCTTCGACTTCCGCTGCTCGGCCTCGGCGTCGGCTTCGGCCGCCGCGACCAGCGCATCCGCCTCAGCCCGAGCCTCGGCCTGCATCTCGGCCACCTCGTCGACCGCGCGGCGGAGCATCTTCGCCATCCGTTGCTGCATCGCGTGGGGCGCGGGCGAGGTGTCCGTGAGGACGGCGACCTCCTTGCGCAGCGCCGCCACCTCGTCGCCGGAGTCCCTGAGCCGGGCGCGCAGGCTCTCGACGTCGTCGAGCAGCAGCTTCTGTTTGGTGGTCAGCACCTCGATGTGCGACTCCACCGCAGCCGGGTCGTAGCCCAAGAACTTGCGCGAGAACGTCTTTGCGGGTTCGGTGATCACTGCCATATGCCCCCCTTCTGAAGAATCGCCGTACAACCGATGAGACCGACCCCCGAGTCCGAGTATGTCAGCTCCCGCCGTCGGGCAGGAGACCAGCGCTCAGGGCCGACGATAGCTGTGAAAGCGGTAGCGCAGCCCCGTGCGGCTGACCTGCCACTCCCCCGCCTCGCCGACCCACGCCTCGTCGAGCACCGGCGCCAGCGCGTCGTCGTCGTCGCGCGGCACCTCGATGTCGACCTCGGTGACCTCGCAGCGGGTCGCGTGCGGCAGCGCCAGCAGGTAGATCTGTTCGCCGCCGATGACCCACGCCTCCGGGTCGGTCAACGCCCGCTCCAGCGAGGGCAGCACCTCGGCTCCGTCGGCGCTGAAGTCGGCCTGGCGGGACAGCACGACGTTCCTGCGGCCCGGCAACGGCCGAACCTTGGCCGGCAACGACTCCCAGGTGCGCCGGCCCATGACCACCGTGTGACCGATGGTCACCTGTTTGAAGCGCGCCAAGTCCTCGGGCAGGTGCCAGGGGATGTCGCCCCCGCGGCCGATGACACCCGACGTCGACTGGGCCCAGACCAGGCCCACATCCGCGGTGGGCGTCATACAGCGACAGGGGCTTTGATCGCCGGGTGCGGATCGTAATTCTTCACGACGACGTCGTCGTAGGTGTAGTCGAAGATCGAATCGCGATGGGCCAGAACGAGTTCGGGGTATGGCCTGGGCTCGCGGCTCAGTTGCAGCCGCGCCTGTTCGACGTGATTGTCGTAGATGTGGCAGTCGCCGCCGGTCCAGACGAACTCGCCGACCTCGAGGCCGGCCTGCGCGGCCATCATGTGGGTCAGCAGGGCGTAGCTGGCGATGTTGAAGGGGACGCCGAGGAACAGGTCGGCGCTGCGCTGGTAGAGCTGGCAGCTTAGCCGGCCGTCGGCCACATAGAACTGGAAGAACGCGTGGCACGGCGGGAGCGCCATGCGCGGGATGTCGCCGACGTTCCACGCCGACACGATGATGCGCCTCGAGTCGGGGTCGGTGCGCAACAGGTGCAGCGCGGCGCTGATCTGGTCGATGTGCTCGCCCGACGGGGTGGGCCAGGAGCGCCATTGCACGCCGTAGACGGGTCCGAGATCGCCTGCGGGACTTGCCCATTCGTCCCAGATGGTGACGCCGCGTTCCTGCAGCCAGCCGACGTTGGAATCCCCGCGCAGAAACCACAGCAACTCGTACACGACCGACTTGATGTGCACCTTCTTGGTGGTAATCAGCGGGAAGCCGGCCGAGAGGTCGTAGCGCAGCTGCTGGCCGAACAGGCTGCGGGTTCCGGTGCCGGTGCGGTCGGATTTCGCCGTGCCTCGCTCGAGTACCACGCGCAGCAGGCCCTCGTAGGGCGTGGGGATCGGCACGCGGCCAGCTTAGCGTCGATCGCAAGCGCGGCGAAGCCGGGCGCGGCGGGTCGACGCCAAAGATTCCGCGTCGATCGCAAGCGCGGCGAAGCCGGGCGCGGCGGGTCGACGCCAAAGATTCCGCGTCGATCGCAAGCGCGGCGAAGCCGGGCGCGGCGGGTCGACGCCATCAATTCCGCGTCGATCGCAAGCGCGGCGAAGCCGGGCGCGGCGGGTCGACGCCATCAATTCCGCGTCGATCGCAAGCGCGGCGGGTCGACGCCGCGAGCCCAGGAGTACAACAAAGACCATGCCGAAGATCACCGACACCATCGCCACCGCCGACGGCAGCTGTCCCGTCCGACTGTTCACCCCCGAAGGCCCCGGCCCGTGGCCGGGAATAGTCATGTACTGCGACGCCGGCGGAGTCCGCGACACTTTCGACGAGATGGCCGCCAAGCTTGCCGGTTTCGGTTACGCCGTGCTGCTTCCCGACGTGTACTACCGCAGCGGTGACTGGGCCCCCTTCGACATGGCTACCGTCTTCGGCGACCCGCAGGAACGCAAGCGGTTGTTCGGGATGATCGGCAGCGTCACGCCGGACAGGATGGCCGCCGACGCCCGCGCCTTCTTCGACTACCTGTCCAACCGCCCCGAGGTCTCGGGGGACCGATTCGGCGTGTGCGGCTACTGCATGGGCGGCCGGACGTCGCTGGTGGTGGCGGGGCGGCTGCCGGATCGCGTGGCCGCGGCGGCGTCCTTCCACGGCGGCGGCCTGGTGAGCGACACCGAAGACAGCCCGCACCTGCTGGCCGACCGGATCAGCGCCACGGTGTACGTGGGTGGCGCCCATGACGACGCGTCGTTCACCGCCGACCACGCCGAGCGGCTGGACAAGGCGCTGACGGCGGCCGGGGTGACGCACACCATCGAGTGGTACTCGGCGGGCCACGGGTTCGCGGTCCCCGACAACGGCCCCTACGACGCCGACGCCGCCGAGCGGCATTGGCAGGCGATGACGGAGGTCTTCGGCGCGGCGCTACCGCGCTGACGGGGGCGGCTCGCGCCCGCTGACCTCGTTCAGCAGCAGCCGGGCCGCCACGGCCGCCCCGTCGGTGCGGATTGTGCCCGAAACGGCCGCCGCCCGCGCCCGTGTCTCGGAACGCAGCGCCAGCGCGAGCCCGACCAACGGTTCCACACCGCCGCGCGAGTCGTACGTCGCCAACACCACGCGCATGCGCAATCCGCCTGGTTAATCGACTGGAAGGTTGACCAGTTCGGCCAGCCTGGCGCGGTGCCGGTAGGCGGTACCCAGGGCGAGTTGGTCGCTCTTGGCCCGCTTGAGATACAGGTGCGCCGGATATTCCCACGTCATCCCGATGCCGCCGTGCAGCTGCACGCATTCCTCGGCGGCGTGCACGGCCACGCCGCTGCAGTACGCCTGTGCGACCGCCGCGGCGACGCCCGCGTCGTCTTCGCGGGCGCACGCGTCCGCGGCGTACCGGGCAGCCGCGGTGGCCGCCCCCACCTCGAACCACAGGTCGGCCAGCCGGTGCTTGATCGCCTGGTACGAGCCGATCAGGCGGCCGAACTGCTTGCGCTGCTTGACGTACGACAGCGTCGTGTCGAGGCACCACCGCGCCACCCCGAGCTGCTCCGACGCGAGCAGGGCCGCCCCCGTCTCGAGCGCCGCGGCGATCGGCCCGTCGGCCGGCCCCACCCGCGACGACGCCGCCCCGGAGAACCGCACGTCCGCAAGGGGCCTCGTCATGTCCAGGGCGACCAGCGGGGTCACCTCCACGCCGGCCGCGGGGCAACGGACGGTGTGCAACTCGAGGCCACCCGCCGCGGCGACTGGCACGACCAGCACGTCGGCCTCCCGCGCGCCGGCGACGCTGGTGACCGTTCCGGTCAGGCCGTTGGCGCCGGCGCTCACCCCCGGCACGGGGTCGCCGGGCGCGGTGGACAACGGCACCGCCAGCGCGGCGGTCAGCTCGCCGCGCGCCAGCGCGGGGACGGTCTCGGTGTCGCCGGCGCGCAACAGTGCCACCGTGGCCAGGACCGCGCTGGACAGGAACGGCACGGGGCCGACGGCCCTGCCGATCTCCTCCAGCACGACCGCCGCCTCGCGCGGGCCGGCACCGGCGCCGCCGAGCGCCTCGGGAACCAGCAACCCCGCCACGCCGAGCTCCGCGGCGAGCGTTCGCCAGACGGTCGAAAAGTCTTGCGGCTCAGCATCGTAGGCGCGCGCCACCACCTCCGGCGGGCAGCGGTCGGCGAACAGCTGAGAAACGCTGTCCCGCAGCGCCTCCTCGGTGTCGGAGTACAGCAGGTCGCCGACGGTCATCGGTTCAGGTCCTTCCACGCGACGTCCTTGTCGACGCGGTGTTCGCCCGGCAGGCCGAGGATCCGCTCGGAGATGGTGTTGCGCAGGATTTCCGAGGTGCCGCCCTCGATCGAGTTGCCACGCGCCCGCAGATAGCGATAGCCGGGCTCGCGCCCGATCAGGTCGACGACCTCGGTCCTGCGCATCGTCCAGTCGTCGTAGCGCAGTCCGGCCTCGGCGTGCAGCTCGATGTCGAAGCCCGAAACCGCTTGTGCCAGCTTGGCGAACGCCACCTTCATGCCGGCACCCTCGGGCCCCGGCTGCCCGGCGCTGGCCTGCTGCGCCAGCCGCTCACCGGCTAGCCGGAGCACCTCCGCCTCCACCCACAGCCGCATCAGCTCGTCGTGCATCGCGGGATTGCGGAGTTCCGGCTCGTTCCGCCAGGCTTCGGCGACTTTGCCGATGATGCCGCCTTCGCGCGGGGCGCCCGTCCGGGCGCCGATCGCGACGCGTTCGTTGTTCAGCGTGGTGGTCGCGACGCGCCAGCCGCCGCCCTCGGGTCCCAGCCGGTTCGCGTCCGGCACCCGGACGTCGGTGAGGAACACCTCGTTGAACTCCGCCTCGCCGGTGATCTGGCGCAGCGGCCGGACGTCCACACCGGGCTGCGTCATGTCGCAGAGGAAGTAGGTCAGGCCGGCGTGCTTCGGCACCGTGGGGTCGGTCCGGGCGACCAGGATGGCCATCTGCGCGTGCTGCGCCATCGACGTCCACACCTTCTGGCCGTTGACGATCCAGCCGTCACCGTCGCGCACCGCCCGGGTCGCGACCCCCGCGAGGTCGGAGCCGGCGCCCGGCTCGCTGAACAGCTGGCAGTAGACGTGCGCCCCGGTGAACAACGGGCGCAGGAACTTTCGCTTCTGCGCATCGGTTCCGAAGGCCGCGATGGTGGGCGCCGCCATGCCCATCCCGATGAAGTTCTTGACGGTGCCGCCCACCGGGGCGCCCGCGGCGGCCAGTTGCGCGTCGACACGCTCCTGCGCGGCCCGCGGCAGACCGAGGCCGCCGAAACCGGGCGGCAGGTGCACCCAGGCGAGTCCCGCGTCGTATTGCGCGCCAAGGAAATCTCGCGGGTCGGCGGTCGCGGGGTCGTGCTCGCGGAGCAGTGCCTTGACCCGGGCGTCCAGGTCGGCCGTGCTCACTGCGTGCCGCCCACCTGAGACTGGAAGCCTTGCGCGGGGCCCAGCAGGAGGCCGCCGTCGATCACCATCGTCTCGCCGGTGATCCAGCTCGCCGCGTCGGAAACCAGGAACGCGACCGCGTTGGCCACGTCGATGGGCTCACCGATGCGCCCGAGCGCGATCGTCGACGCCAACGGGTCCTCGTGGTCCTTCCACAGTGCCTCGGCCAGCTTGGTGCGCACGACACCGGGGGCGATCGCGTTGACTCGGACCTTCGGTGAAAGTTCCAACGCCAGTTGTTTGGTGACGTGGATCAGTGCGGCCTTGGTGGCGTTGTACATCCCCATGCCCGGCGACTGGTGCAGGCCGCCGATCGAGGCGGTGTTGACCACCGACCCGCCGTGTTCACCCATCCAGGACTTGACGACGAGCGACGTCCACAGCAGCGGGGCCCAGAGGTTGACGTCGAAGATCTTGGCGAAGCGGGCGTGGTCCTGGTCGATCAGCGGGCCGTAGGCCGGGTTGGTTCCCGCGTTGTTGACCAGGATGTCGACGCGGCCGAACCGCTCGAGGGTCAGGTCCACGCAGCGCCGGGCCGCGTCCTCGTCGACCGCGTGCGCGCCGACGCCCACGGCCTTCTCGCCCACCTGCGCCGCCGCTTCGTCGGCCGCCTCCTGCTTGCGGGCGGTGAGCACCACGTCGGCACCGTTGGCGGCCAGCTGCTGTGCGATCGCCAGCCCGATTCCGCGGGAGGCGCCGGTGATGATCGCGGTTCGGCCGGTGAGATCCAAGGGGGTCATCGACGTGCGCCTTCCATTGCTTTTGACGGCAGGGGTGTGGCGATGTTTACGCGCGCGTGCACGTGGTATGCGACGGTCATGTCAGTGAAATTAACCCTCATGAAAAGACTGGTGATGGGCGGGGCAGCCGCGGCGGCAATCACGCTCGCGCCGATGGCCGTGACCGGTTCGGTTGAATCCGCCGGCGCGCCGACCTCGACAGCGACGCACCTGGTATTCAAGGACGACCCGGGCGGCGGCGGCTGCGACGCCAACGGCAACTGCGGCTCGGGAGGCCAGAACCAGGGCCCCGGCGGCGGTCCCGGGGGCCAGGGCTGCGTCCCGGGCGTCGGCTGCGGCTCCGGTGGCCAGAACGCCGGGCCCGGCGGAATTCCGGGTGGCCAGGGTTGTCTGCCCGGTGTCGGTTGCGGCAGCGGCCACGCGTAACTAACGCGGCCCAAGGGCTCCCGGAAGCCTGGTGATCCAGGCCCGGGAGTCGGCCGGGTCGATCACGTCGTCGAGCTCGAACGCGGTGGCCGAGCGCAGCGCCTTGCCGTGGTCGTAGGCCGCCGCGACGAGCTTGTCGAACAGCTTCTGCCGTTCGGCCGGGTCGGCCACGGCGGCCAGCTCTTTGCTGAACCCGAGGCGTACGGCGCCTTCCAGGCCCATGCCGCCGATCTCGCCGGTCGGCCAGGCCACGGTGAATTGCGGCGCGCGGAAGGACCCGCCGGCCATGGCCATCGCCCCCAGGCCGTAACCCTTGCGCAAGATGATCATTCCGAGCGGCACGGTCAGCCGAGCGCCCAGGACGAACATCCGGCCGAACCGCCGTACGCCCGCCTCCTTCTCCGCGTCCGGCCCGACCATGAACCCGGGGGTGTCGCACAGCGAGATCACCGGCAGGCGAAACGACTCACACAGGGCGAGGAAGTCGCCGGCCTTGTCGGCGGCTTCGGCGTCGATCGCGCCGCCCAGGTGGTGGGTGCTGTTGGCGATCAGCCCGTACGCGACGCCCTCCACCCGCACAAGCGCGGTGACGATGCCGACGCCGTAATCGGGCCGCAGTTCCAGGGTCGACCCTGCGTCGACGATCGACTCGATCGCCCGGTGCACGTCGTAGGCGCGTAACCTGTTCTGCGGCACCACGTGTCGGGCAATACGCGGATCGGGCGGCGCCCACTCGCCCAAAGCGCCCTGGAAGTACGAGAGATAGCGCTTGGCCAGCGACACGGCGTGTGCCTCGTCGCGGGCGACCAGGCTGACCACGCCGTTGCGCCGCTGCACGTCGATCGGTCCGATCGCCTCCGGCGGGTATTTCCCGAGGCCGCCACCGTCGATCATCGCCGGCCCGCCCATGCCGATGTTGGCGTCCGGCGTCGCGATGATGACGTCGCACACCCCCGCCAGCGCGGCGTTGCCGGCGAAACACCGGCCCGAGACCACCGCAACGAGCGGCACCTTGCCGCGCAGACCGGCCAGCATGCGGAAGGTGGGCACGTCCAGCCCGGCGGCGCTGCCGACATCGGTGTCCCCGGGCCGGCCGCCCCCACCCTCGGCGAACAGCACCACCGGCACGCGCTTCCGCGCCGCGAGATCGAAGGCCCGGTCCGTCTTGGCGTGGTTGCGCATGCCCTGCGTCCCGGCCAGGACCGTGTAGTCGTAGGAGACCACGACCGTCTCGGCGGCGGCACGCCCGAACCGCTCGGCACCGATGGTGGCCAGGCCCGCGACCAGGCCGTCGGCCGGGGTATTGGCGATCAGGTCGGACTCCGAACGCCGGCTGCGCTGCGCGGCGATGGCCAGCGCGCCGTACTCGACGAAGCTGCCCGCGTCGATCAGGTCGGCGATGTTCTCCCGGGCGGTGCGCCGGCCCTGCCCGTGCCGCTTGGCGACGGCGGCTTCGCGGCCCTCGTCGAGGGTGAGCAGGTGACGCTGCCGCACTTCGTCAAGGTCGGCACGCGGCCGGTCGAGATCCATTGCGGCGGGGTCTGATCCGCCGTCGGCATCGGCACCGGTGCGGGTGAAGACCAGCAGCGGGTCGCCCGTCCCGACGACCTGGCCGACCGTGACCAGGCCGCGGACCGTGCGCAGTGCGTCCGGCGCCTGCAGCACGTGCTGCATCTTCATCGCCTCGAGGACGACCAGTGGGGCGCCGGCCCCGAACTCGGTTCCCTCGGGTGCCATCTCGACCACGGTGCCGGCCAGGTGCGCGCGGAGCGCTTCCTCCCCCGGATACAGCTCGACCGTCGCGACGTGTGTCTCCTGCTGGTGGGAGAGAGCCGCCGCGGCAAACTCGGCGATCTTCCCGTCCAGGAAGTCGGTGGTGACCCAACCCGACTCGATCTCGCTGGCGCAAAGCAACTCTCGCAGGAACGAGATGTTGGTGCCGACCCCTTCGATGCCGAACTCGCTCAGGGCGGTCCGGGCCTTGCGCAGCGCCGCGGGGAACGACGCGCCGCGCACATGGGTGATGACCTTGGCCAGCAGCGAGTCGTACTGCGGATTGGGGGCCAGGCCCGTGCGGCCGTAGGTATCCACCCGAACGCCGGGGCCGGTCGGCGGCGAAAAGACGGTCAGGGTGCCCGCGGCGGGCGCGACGGATCCGTCGGCGCCGAGGGTCTCGGCGTTGACGCGAGCCTGAATCGCGATGCCCCGATGCGCCGCCGGTTCGCCGCTGACTTCGGTTCCGTCGGAAGCGGTTCCGGCGGGTAGGCCGAGCTGGTAGTACGAGGCTCCGCCGGCGATGGCCAGCTGGACGGCCACCAGGTCCGTGCCGGTGGTCTCCTCGGTGACGGTGTGCTCCACCTGGATCCGCGGATTGACCTCGAGGAACACGAATCTGTCGCCGGAAACCAGGAATTCGACGGTGGCCAGGCCGCAAAGGCCGACGCGGGCGCACAGCCGGGCGGCGGCCTGGTGCAGGTCTCGGCGTAGCTTTTCGGAAAGGCCCTGCGCGGGCGCGATCTCGACGAGCTTCTGGTAGCGCCGCTGGATGCTGCAATCGCGGTCGCCCAGGGCCAGCGCGTGGGTCTGGTGACCCGTTGGCGCGGCGACCACCTGCACTTCGATGTGCCGCGCGGCGCCGAGGATCGCCTCGGCGAACAGCGCCGGGTCACCGAAGCCGAGCTGGGCCTCCGCGGCGCACTGCCGGTAGGCGGCGTCGATCTGGTCCGCGCTCGCCACCTTCCGCATGCCCCGGCCCCCGCCGCCGGCGAGCGCCTTGATCATGACGGGGCCGCCCTGGGCGGCGAGAAACGCCTCGATGTCGGCCGGCGCGCTCGGGCCTTCGGTCGCGGGTAGCACGGGGAGACCGGCGGCGATCGCCGCGGCGCGCGCCGCGGACTTGTTGCCGAGCATGTCCAGCACGTCGGCGCCCGGCCCCACGAAGGTGCGCCCGGCATCGGAGCACGCACGGGCGAACTCGGGATCCTCGCTGAGGAATCCGTAACCGGGATGGATCAACTCGGCACCGGACTTCTCGGCCGCCGCCAACAGCGCCGCCGGATCCAGGTAGGCCCTGGGCCCGGAGGCCGGCAGGCCGACGGCTTCGTCGGCCGCGTGCACGTGTGGGCTGTCGGCGTCGTCCTCGGCGTACACCGCGACCGTCGGCATACCCAATTCGGCGGCGGTGCGCACGATTCGGAGCGCGATCTCGCCGCGGTTGGCGATCAGCACAGTCGGGCTCATCGGAGCGGTTCGCCCCACCGCACCTGGTCGCGAAGCCTGCCCTTGAGCAGCTTGCCACCTGCGTTACGGGGCAGCGCATCGCCGACCACCGTGACGTACTGCGGCACCTTGAAGTCGGCGAGCCGCTCGCGGCAGTGGTCGAGCACGGCGGTCACGTCGACTTCTTCAGGGCCGCCGAACAATACGGCACCGACCTTCTCGCCCATGACCTCGTCGGGAACCGCCAGCACGCACGCGTCGGCGACGTTGGGCGCCGCCAGCAAGACAGCCTCGACCTCGACGCTCGAGACGTTCTCGCCACCCCGGTTGATGATGTCCTTGAGCCGATCGATGATGTGCACCCGCCCGGCGCCGTCTACCCGCACCACGTCACCGGTGTGCAGCCAGCCGTCCACGATCGTGGCCGTGGTCTCCTCCGGGCGGTTCCAGTAGCCGGCGGTGACGTTTGCGCCGCGGACCACGAGTTCCCCCTCGTCGCGGTCGTCCCCGAACGGGATCAGGCCCAGATCCACCGACGGAACGGCATATCCGACCGAGTCGGCGTGTTCGAGCGCGTCGCGGTCGGGCAGCACCGTCATGAGCGATGCCGTCTCGGTCATGCCGTAGCCGTTGAACACCGTGGCGCCCGGAAACGCGTCCTTCACCGCCCGCACCAACGACGGGGCGATCGGCGCGCCGCCGTAGCCCACCCAGCGCACACCTGATACGTCGGCATGGTGAAAGTCTTTGTGCCGCAGAAGCAGCGAATAGATCGCGGGGACGGTCACCATGCTCGAGATCCGTTCGCGCGGAATTGCGGCGATCACCTCGTCCAGGCTGAGCGCGGGCACGATCACCGATGCGCCCCCGACACGGGCCGCTACCAGAAGCTGTGTGTTGCAACCCGTGACGTGGAACAGCGGCACCGAGATCAGGGTGCGCATGTCCTCGCCGAGATCGCCGGACAGCCCCAGGCATCGAACGGAATTCTCGGCATTCGTCAGGAACGCCTGGTGGGTCGTCGGCACACCCTTGGGGTGGCCGGTGGTTCCCGAGGTGTAGAACAGCGCGGCGACATCGGCGCGGCCGAGTCGCTCGGTGACGTACGGCGCTCCGTCGGGCAGCGGCGCGCCGGCGGCCAGGTCCACGTGCGCGCCCGAGTCGTCGAGCACGAACTCGACCTCGGGCTGCGCGGACCGGGTGTTCACCGCCACCGCGACGCCGCCGGCCATCACGATGCCCCAGAACGCCAACACCCAGTCGATCCCCGCCGGGTACCGCACCGCGACCCGGTCACCCGGTTTGACACCGGCGGCGCGCAGCCCGCCGGCGACCCGGGCGGCGCGGTCCCACAGCTGGCGGTAGCTCAGTCGGCCGGCGCCCAACTCGACGAGGGCCTCGGCGTCCGGTTGCCGCCCGACCTGCTCGGCGAGCATCTCCAACAACGTGTCCGGCAGTCCGTCGTAGCGCGGAGCACCGGCGGCGTCGCGCGACACGCCCGTCAACGCAAACGGGTTGTCGCCGCGCGGGATTTCGATCACTGGAGGCACGCCCGATCCTCCTGTCCTAGGCGGTGATGATCGAGGATTCCGTCATCATGCCCGAGGCGTGCTTCGTCGTCGAAGGCGACTCCTTCAGTCGCTCGCGGCCGCCCTCAGCGCGGCCGTGTGGGAACGGCGGCGAGGCCGTCGGCGATTCCCCGGTCTACACCCTGCGGCGCAGAATAGCCGCCCGGTGCGGCGTCCCGGCAGTTGCAGCCGAGTGTGCCGAACGCGCTCGGGTCGGCACTGGCGGAAGCAGCTCCGCCGATGAACAGGGTTACAGCGATGGCCGCACTCAGGGCTATCTTGGTCATCGGCTTGTCGTCTCCATGAATTCAGGCTCGCGCCGGAGACGCGCCGCGTCGTCGACGCTGACATCCGTCTTGCCGACCCCGCCACCCTGACCTCGGGGATACCGGCTAGCTGCAATTACTCTGGTCACTGCCGGTAGTCGCGCGAAAGGATCTTCGTCGAGGTGCAGCCAGGGCATGCGGGCATGCGCGTCGTCGTCGCCGACGACGACGTCCTCCTGCGCGAGGGGCTGGCCAGCCTTCTGACTCGTTCGGGTTACCGGGTGGTGGGCCAGGCAGGTGATGCCGCCGCCCTGCTCGAGCTGGTCCGCATGGAAAAGCCCCAGCTGGCGATCGTCGACATCCGGATGCCGCCGACCCACACCACCGACGGGCTCGATGCGGCGATGACCATCCGCCAGGAGATCCCGGAAGTCGGGCTGGTCATCCTGTCGGCGCACGTCGACGTCGAGCACGCGATGCAGCTGCTGGCGAGCGACCGCGGCGTCGGCTATCTGCTGAAGACGCGGGTCACCGACGTCGACGAATTCCTCAAGACACTTGGCCGCATTGCCGACGGCGCCTACGTGTTGGACCCCGCCCTGGTGCAGGAGTTGGTGGGCGCGCGCACGCGCAGCGATCCGCTCACGTTGCTCAGCTCTCGGGAGAAGGAAGTGCTCGCCCTGATGGCGGAGGGGCGCTCGAATGTGGGGATCGCCCGCCGCCTGTGGGTGACGGAGGGCACCGTCGAAAAACACGTCCGCAGCATCCTGACGAAGTTCGACCTACGCGAAACGCCCGACGATCACCGCCGCGTGCGCGCGGTGATCACCTTTCTCGAGGCTCGTTGACGGGTGACCAAAGCCAAGCCGTGGACGACCTCTCGCCTGGGATCGAGGTTGTTGCCGCCGGCGCCCTCGCCCACGCCCCGGGGGCTTGCGGTGGCCGCCGCCTGCATCGCGGCGGAAACCGCTGTTCTGCTGATGCTCAAGACATTCGCCCCGGACAACGCGTTCGGGGTGATCTATCTGATCGGGGTCCTGGTAGTCGCCACCGGTTGGGGCGCCGGGCTCGGGGCCGCCACCGCGGTAGTCAGCGCCCTCGCCTATGACTACTTCCGCGGCTGGCCCGACTCCCCCGGCTCATTCGCCGAACTCCAGGACTGGGTGGTCATTGCCGTGTTCCTGGTGGTGGCCCTGGTCGCACACGCATTGGCACGCCTGGCACGAACGCGTGCCGCCGACGCGGAAGCGCGCACGCGTGAGGCCGAGGCGAGCCGCGAAGAGCTCACCGTTCTGGCCGAACAGCAAGCCGCACTGCGCCGGGTCGCGACCCTGGTCGCGCGCGGCGTTCCGGCGTCCGACGTCTTCCCGGCGGTGGCACACGAGCTGGCGACCTGCCTCGGTGTGGCCAACGCGTCGCTCTGGAGGTACGAGGCCGACGGCACGGCGACGCTCGTCGCTGCCGTCGACGATCCCAAGCAGTCGGGTCGCATGCCCGTCGGAAGCCGGTGGCCGCTGGACGGTGACAACATCGTGGCCATGGTGGCCGGCACCGGTCGACCAGTGCGGATGGACACCCATGACGCCGCGGCCGGGGACGCCGCGTCGCTGATCCGCCGCCTCGGGCTGACCGCCGGCGCCGGAGCGCCGATCGTCGTCGAGGGCCGGCTGTGGGGCGTCGCGGTCGCGGGTTCGGGTCCCACCAGGTCGCTGCCGCCCGACGCCGAGCAGCGGGTCGGGGAATTCACCGAACTCGTCGCCACCGCCATCGCCAACGCCGAAGCCCACGCCGCACTCACCGCATCGCGCGCGCGCATCGTCGCGGCCGCCGACGACGCCCGGCGCCGCCTGGAGCGCGACCTGCACGACGGCGCCCAACAGCGCCTGATCTCACTTGCGCTGCAACTGCGCTCCGTCGAGGCCGGGGTGCCGGCGGAACTCCGGTCGCTGCGGGACCAGATCTCGGACGTGGTGGCCGGTCTGACGTCGGCGTCGGGCGATCTCCAAGAGCTCGCCCGTGGGATTCATCCGGCGATCCTGTCCAAAGGGGGTCTGGGGCCCGCACTCAACGCGCTCGCCCGCCGCTGCACCATTCCGGTCACGCTTCGCCTGCAGCTCGACGGGTCGATCCCCGAGCCGGTCGGCGTTGCCGCCTATTACGTGGTAGCCGAGGCCATGACGAACGCCGCGCGGCACGCGCACGCCTCGGGCCTCGACATCGACGCCACGGCCACGGGTCCGGGCCTGGTGCTGTCGATTCGCGACGACGGCATTGGGGGGGCGGACATCGGCAACGGATCCGGCCTCATCGGCCTGATCGACCGTGTCGAGGCCCTCGGCGGACGCATGCGGATCACCAGCCCGCCGGGCGGCGGCACCACTCTCGAGGTCGAAATTCCGGTCTCGGCCTGAATCGTCGTTCCATGAGCGTTATTCCATGAGCATCGCCGCGAGCGTTCCGCCCAGCTCGTAGGCCCGTTCACGCACCGTGGCGTCGACGCCGCCGGTGACCTCCAGCACGTCGGCGGCCTGGCTCAGCGACAGCCCGCTCGCGAGCCTTCCGACCGCGGCCGCCGCGCCGACCGTGTCGTTGTTGCCGTGCACCCACAAGCCGTAGGGACGCCCCGACACGTGGTCGAGGCTCGGGTAGTAGACGGTGTCGAAGAAGTGCTTGAGCGCGCCGGACATGTAGCCGAAGTTCGCCGTGGTGCCGAACAGGTAGCCGTCGGCGTCGAGCATGTCCGGCAGGGTCGCGGCCAGCGCCGGACGCGAAATCATCTCCACACCAACGATTTCCGGATCGCCGGCCCCGGCGAGCACCGCCTCGAGGAGCTCACGCGTGGCCGGTGACGGCGTGTGGTGGACCACCAGCAGCGTCTTACTCACCGGCCGGCCTGAATCTGAACGGCCGTCTTCATGGCCTCCCGCGCGCGGCGCCGGTCCCCCGCGTAGTCATAGGCTCGGGCCAGCCGGTACCAGCGCCGCCAGTCGTCGGGTTGGGTCTCCACCTCCACACGCACCGAGGCGAACAGCGCGTCGGCCGCCTCGCGCTCGATGCGGCCCGACGCGCGCCTCGGCAGCGTGCTGGTGTCGAGTTCCAGGCCGTCCTCGGCGATGAGCCGGGCCAGCCGTTGGTGCGCGAATCCGGCTCGCAGAGTGGCGATCATCGCCCACGCCCCGATAACGGGCATGATCAGCACCGCCCCGCCGAGGCCCACGGCGGCCGGCCGGCCGGAACCGATCATCCCGAAAGCCATGCGCCCCAACAGCAGGAAGTAGACCACCATCGCCAGGCAGAGGAAGGCGATCAGCAGCTGGATGCGGACGGCCCGGTTCATTGCAGGTCGAGCAGGGGCTCGAGGCCCACCGTGAGGCCGGGGCGTTGCGTGATGCGGCGCACGGCCAGCAACACCCCCGGTACGAACGAGGTGCGGTCCATGCTGTCGTGGCGGATGGTCAGCGTCTCCCCCTCGGTGCCGAACAGGATTTCCTGGTGGGCTACCAGTCCGGCCAGGCGCACCGAATGCACCGGAACGCCGTCGACGTCGGCGCCACGCGCCCCCGGGAGGGCGGTGCTGGTGGCATCGGGGTTGGGCGGCATGCCCTTTCGGGCCTCGGCGATGAGTTTGGCGGTGCGGGCGGCCGTGCCCGACGGGGCGTCGGCCTTGTGCGGGTGGTGCAACTCGATCACCTCGACCGACTCGAAGAACCGCGCCGCCTGCCTCGCGAACTGCATCGAGAGCACCGCCCCGATCGCGAAGTTCGGTGCGATGAGCACGGCGGTGCCCGGCGAGTCCGCCAGCCACGACTCCACCCGCTCGAGGCGCTCCGGGGTGAAGCCGGTCGTGCCCACCACGGCGTGAATCCCGTTGCGGATCACGAACTCCAGGTTGTCCATCACCACGTCCGGATGGGTGAAGTCGATGACCGCCTCGGTGTTGCCGTCCGTCAGCAGGGTCAGCGGGTCCCCCGCGTCCACCTCCGCCGACAACGTCAGGTCCTCCGCGTCCCGCACCGCGGCGACCATCGTTGCGCCGACTTTCCCCTTGGCTCCCAGCACACCTACCCGCATGACGCCCACCCTAGACCGAGGGCTTCGGGGCGCGGCGACCGCGCGATTGTCGAGGCACTCGGCCTAGGGCCGACGCCGTATTAGCAACCGATCGTCTCGTTCCCCGGCGGGCTGCTCGTCGGGTTCGAGGCCTTGACGCGATGGCGACCCTCGGCAACCCCGGCCCAGACTTGGTGTTCGACGCAGCGACCAGAACGCCCGCCCGCCTCGAAGGTGAACGCCATCCGCCGGCGCGGCTGGGTCATCGCCTTCGACGACGCCGGCGTGAACTCGGCCTCCCTGCCACTGCTGGACGTGCTGCGACCGGAGATCGTCAAGCTCGACATGAACCTCGTCCGCTCCACCCCGCGGGCACACGCGTCCCAGGTGATGTCGGCGGCGCTGACCTACCGGGAACGTCGGAATGCGGTCATCCTCGCGGAGGGCGTCGAGACGGGCGACCAGCGGGTCCGGTCGCGACTCCGGCACGCCGTCACCTGCGTCACCATCATCGCCTCCCACCTGCTGGCCCGCATCACGTGAGAGGTTAAGGGCGGCAGCGCATCTGAAGCATTCGATGCGTTATCCACAGTTGGACTTCTATTCACAACTTCTATTCACGGAGGACGATTTTCCGTCGCCGGCGTCGTACGCCCACCATACGATTCGCACATGCGTTCGATACAGATGCCGCCGGAGGTGGTCGCAGCGTTCGACGCGCTGGATGCCGCCGAGGCGCAGATCCGCGGCCTGAACGTCGGCGCGTTGGACCCGGCAGTCCTCCTGCACGCGCTGGAACGGGTGGAAACCTCGCGCCGCCGGCAACTGGCCTGGAGCTACGACGTGATCGCCGGCCTGGACAACGAGGATCCCGCAGCAGTCGGCGGCCCGGTGCACAAGGTCGTCGCCGACTGGCTGCGGATCAGCAACGCCGAGGCGGGCCGCCGGCTTAGGGACGTCAGACAGCTGTCCAGCCGGTTGACTCTGACCGGCGAGGAGCTGCCACCGGAGTTGCCGGCGACGGCGCAGGTCTGGCGCGACGGCCTGCTCGACGGGCAGCACCTACGGGTGATCCAGACGTTCGTCCGCGACCTCCCGCACGACCTGCCCGCCGCCACCGTGGCGCACGCCGAGCGGTTCCTGGCTCGGCAGGCGACCAAGCTGCGTCCCGATCAGCTGGAGAAGGCGGCACACCGGTGCGCGCTGGAGCTCAATCCCGACGGCAAGTTTTCCGACGCCGACCGCGCGCGTCAGCGCGGCTTCACCTGGTGCGGCCAGCGGGCCGACGGCATGAGCGTCGGGAAGCTGGTGGCCTCCCCGGAACTCCGGGCCAACGTCGACGCCTGGCTCGCCCGGTTCGCGGCTCCCGGGATGTGCAACCCGGACGACGAAACCCCGTGCACCGAGGGAGTACCCAGCGACGAACACGCGGGCGGAGACACCCGAAGCCACGCCCAGCGCCAACATGACGCACTCAACGCCCTGGTCCGCGGTCAGCTGGGTGATCCGAAGCTCGGCCGGCACAACGGGTTACCCGTCACCGTCATCGTGTCGACCACGCTGCAGGAATTGGCGTCGGGCGCGGGCCGGGCGGTCACGGGCGGCGGAACGGTGCTCCCAATGCGCGACCTGATCAGGATGGCCGGCCATGCCTACCATTACCTAGCCGTGTTCGACGAGCACTCAACACGCCCGCTGTACCTCGGCCGGACGCGACGCATCGCGTCCCCCGATCAGCGCATCGTCTTGTATGCGAAGGACCGCGGCTGCACACACCCGGGCTGCGACGTGCCGGGCTACTGGTCCGAGGTGCACCATGTAACCGGTTGGGCCGCCGGTGGACCGACCGACGCGGACAACCTCACGTTCACCTGCGCGCCGTTCCACAAGCTCGTCGAAGAGGGCTGGCGGACAAGGAAGTTGCCCGATGGCCGCACCGAGTGGATTCCGCCGCCGCCCTGGGACCGCGGCGCGCGCACGAACGACTATCACCATCCGGAACGCCTCTTCGCCGAGGACGACGATGCGCCCTGACGCAGGCTCAGAGCTTGAACCGCCCCGCGAACCCGCGCAGCGGCAGATCGGCGCTGCTGATGATTCCCGGACGCGCCGCCACCACCGACTTGATGGACGCGAGCGCGGGCATGCCGGTGACCGTCATGCCGATCGAGGCGAAGTTGTCCGGATTGGACAGGTCCACGCCGGGCTTGGGGAAGATCATGTGCTTGTTGTAGACGCAGGGGTCGCCCTTGATTTGAGTGATGTAGCAGCCCTTGATGTTCCAGCTCGGATCGGTGTGCGGGGTCATCTGCCACTCCAAATGGGTCTCGACCCGCGGCACCCCGCCGACCATGCCCTGGTACTTGATGTAGTTACCGCCCAGCGAACCCTTGGGGAGCACGTACCAGCCCAGGTCGACGTCCTTGGTGCAGGCCCCGAGTTCGTAGCTGAACTTGACCTCGTCGAGCGGCAGGTCGAAGCAGTCGGCCATCATCAGGACGCTGTCGGCGAAAACGCGGGTGTACTTCTCCAGCTTGGACGGGATATCGGGATCGTCGACCGGCTGGCCGTAGCCGACCTCGATCCAGGTGTCCTTGGAGTGGTGGCACGAGACGTCGACGGACTCGATCGTGGTGACGTTCTCGATTTCGGCGACGTCCGCCGAACAGACCACGCCGAGGATCTGGTTCACGCCCGGGTTCATTCCGGTGCCGTAGAACGTCGCACCGCCCTTGAGGCAGGCCTCCCGCAGCAGCTGGGTGACGGGCTTGCCCGAGGGGTGCGGATGGTTGGTATCGCGGTGCCACCCGGTGATCCAGTCGGCGGTGGTCACGATGTTGATCCCGGCCTCGAGCACCCTGACGTACAGGTCCTCGTCGGGGAACACGCCGTGGAAGGTGAGCACGTCGGGCTTGGCCGCGATGATCTCGTCGACGCTGCCCGTGGCCCGCACCCCGTTGGGTTCGATGCCCGCCAGCTCGCCGGCATCACGCCCGACCTTCTCCGGCGAATAACAATGCACGCCAACGAGTTCGAGGTCGGGCTGGGCGGCGATTCGCTTGATCATCTCCTTGCCGACATTCCCGGTGGCCACCTGGAATACGCGAATCGGTCGAGCGTGTGCAGTCAATTCCGGTCAGCCTCTCTGGGATGCGTGCATGTCGGGGTAGAACCGTTTGGCCCACTTGCGAATTGCCGTGAAGCCCTCGTACTCGTCGGCGGCCAGCGCGGGCGGGTCCGAGTAGCGCTGATGTCGCCAAATCTCGATGTCTTGCTCGAACTGCCGGATCACCTCTCGGCCGAACTCGTCGGCCTTCCGCTCGGCGCGCTCCGGGTCCCTGCCGGCCACCCGGCCGATGTAAACCATGAACCGGACGTCGGAGGTGGAGTCGTCCACCGGCGTGACCGCGGAGATCGTCCGGTTGTCGACCATGCCCCAGCTTTTGGTCACGGCGATCCCCAGGCCGCCGTTGATCGCCTGCACGCCGCTGTTGACGTCCTCGATCTTCTGTCCGTCGTCGCCCTCGAAAGTGATGGTGAAGTCAACGAAGGACACCGGCTCGGCGAAGTCGTGCCGCGTGAAGACCGGCACGATCGGCGTGTTGTGCACGAACTTGAAATGCGCGAAGTCCACGCCGTTTTCGAGCACGTACTGCGGGTGCAATTCCAAGCCCGGGCGGTACAACCGCTGCTGCGGGTAGTAGCCGTCCGCGGCGCTACCATCCCCGAAGGCGGCGAAGACGTCCGGCGCGTCGAAGTACGGCTCGCGGCGCTCGACGTCATGCCAGACGTAGACCGACGAGTTCCGCTCGGCCACCGGATAGGTGCGGATCCGCCTGCCGCGATTGGGCCGGTCCTGATACGGAATGCAGACGTTGCGGCCCTCCCGGTTCCACTGCCACCCGTGGAAGGGGCACTGCAGCACGTCGCCGACCACCGTGCCGCCGTAGCCCAGGTGTGCGCCGAGGTGCTCGCAGTATGCATTCATCACGGTGAGCTCGCCCGATTCGGCCCGCCAGGCGACCATCTCCTCGCCGAAGTACTTCATCCGATGCACGTCGCCGATGCCGATCTCGTCGGACCAGGCCACCTGGAACCAGCCCGTCGGTTTCATCGACAGCGGCGGCTTAGCCATGCGAGCGGTCCTCCACGCCTAGGAATGATAGGTCCCATTGCCGTGAAATCAAAGTACCCTCTATGAAACTGGTAGGCTTCGCCCGGTGACCGAACCCCAGGTCGCCGGCCGACGCCCCAACCGGCGCGGCCATGCGACGCGCGAAAGCATGCTCGAGGCCGCGCTCAAGTCGCTGGCCTCCGGCGAGCCGGGCTCGGTGTCGGCCAATCGCATCGCCAAGGACATCGGCGCGACCTGGGGGGCGGTGCAGTACCAGTTCGGCGACACCGACGGCTTCTGGGCCGCGGTGTTACACCGCACCGCCGAGCGGCGCGCCCAGACCATCGCGGCGCTCTCGACGCCGGTGCCGCAGGATGCGCCGCTTCGGGAGCGTGTCGGCGCCATCGTCGAGACGCTCTACCGCGGCCTGGCGTCGCCGGATTCGCGCGCCATCGAGAACCTGCGGGCTGCACTCCCCCGTGACCCCGAGGACCTCGAACGCCTCTACCCGCGCACCGCCGCCGAACTTGTGTCGTGGGGCAAGAGCTGGCTGGAAACCTGCCAGAACGCGTTCGCCGGTCTGGACGTCGACCCGGACCGAGTGCGCGAGGTGGCGGCCCTCATCCCCGGCGCGATGCGCGGCCTGGTGTCGGAACGCCAGTTGGGCTCCTACGCGGATATGGACATGGCGCGGCGCGGCCTGACCAACGCTCTGGCCGCCTACCTGGAACAGTCGCGGGTCGGCGGTCTGCCGGGGTCTTAACCTGGGACACGTGAACGTCAGCGACGACATCCGCATCCGGCAGGCCGAGCCGGCCGATCTAGGCGCCGTCGCCGAGATGCACTACGGGGTGTGGCGCCGGTCCTGGACCGGCATCCTGACGTCGCCCCTGCTGAATCTCCTCGGCCCGCCCAAGCGGTGGGTCGCCGACGTCTACCCGCAAACGCTCAATCGCCCTGGCTGGAGCATGTGGATCGCCGAAGCGGGCGGCCGCGCGGTCGGTGTGACGATCTTCGGGCCCGACGACGACGAGCCGGGCAGCACCCAGATCGACGCGCTCTACATCGCCGACGACCGCCAACGGCGCGGCACCGGCGGCCTGCTGCTCGACACGGTCCTGCGGCGCAGCCCGTCGACCGACGTGATCTTGTGGTGTGCCGAGCAGAACGCGAAGGCGCGCAGCTTCTACGAGAAGAACCACTTCCGCGCCGACGGGCGGACCCTGACCTGGGAACCACTGCCGGGAATCCGGGTGCCGCACCTCGGCTACCGGCTCACGCGCCCGGCGGTCCTGTCGTTATGACTGCCGGATGTCCAGGCGCGCCAACAAGCGAATCGTCGACGGGCTGATCCGCCGCATCGCGTACCCGACGCGAGACTCGGCGGCGACCGGCACCACGGCCGGGCCGGTCTCGACCGCCTTCACGATCGCCTTCGCGACGGCCTCCGGCGTGAAGTTGCGGCGCCGGTACGCCGCGTCGGCCTTCTCCCGGGCGCGTTCCTGCTGTTCCGGGGTCATCCCGGCGTAGACGGTGCTCTTCGCGATGTTGGTGTTGACAAAACCGGGGCACACGGCGGAGACGGTGATGCCCTCGTCGGCGAAGTCGGCCCGCAATGCCTCGCTGAACGCCAGCACCGCCGCCTTGGTGGTGCCGTAGGCCACCATCGACTTCGAGGGGATGAAGGCCGCCGCCGATGCGACGTTGATGATCGTCCCGCCCTGCCCACGCTCGACCATCTGCGCGCCGAACGCCCTGCTGCCGGCGATGACACCGCGGACGTTGATCCCGATGATGTCGTCCCAGTTCTCCGGGCTGGTCTCCAGGAAACGGCCCGCCATCCCGATGCCGGCGTTGTTGACCAGGATGTCGACCACGCCGTGTTCGGCAAGCACGTGCTCGGCAAGGTCGTTCATCATGTCTTCGTCGCTCACGTCGGCCTGGTACACCGCGGCCTCCGCGCAGGCGGCGCGGACGGCGTCCGCGGTTTCCTGGGCGGCGCCCAGATCCCGGTCGACGATCAGCACCTTTCGGGCGCCGCGCCGGGCCAGTTGCACCGCGGTGGCCCGGCCGATGCCCGCGCCCCCGCCGGTGACGAGCGCGAGCTTGCCCCGCACGTCATGTGGACCGACCGGCACCTCGCGCCGTCCGCGCGAAACCGCACCCGGAGCCGTTGCGCCGTCGGCGTTTTGATCCACCCACTCGCCGGTCAATCGCGCGATGACGTCCGGGCGCGAGGTGACCACCCAGTGCCCGCCCTCGATGGAGACCACCCTGCCACGGGCGGGGATCGCGCCGGTGAAGCGCTGCAGGGCGGGCGTCACGAAGATGTCCTTGCGCGGCACCAGGACCTGCACCGGGACGGTGGTTTCGGGCAGGTGCGATCCGGGCGAGATCATGGGCGCGGGCATGTTCTCCCGGTACAGGTTGAGCCCGTTGAGATAGTCGCCGATGGAACGCGGCGTCCGGTCGCGCCGGCTCAGAGTGCTCGACCGGCCGATACGCTCTGCGGCCTCAACGACTTTCACCCCTATCCGGGAGCGGAACGACAGTTCCGGCACGCCCGGGCACAGGAAAAACCCGATATAGCCCGACGACACCAGCTGCCGCGCGACCTGAGCCACCGCGCGCGGAGTGCGCGCCGAACGCAGAAACACGCCGGCGTACCGCAGGTGCGGTCCCGAAATCGAGGTGAACGACGCGACTTTCCCCATCACGGAGTCGTCGGTGACCGCGGCCCAGGTCGCGATCGAGCCCCAGTCGTGGGCAAGCAGGTGCACCCGCTCGACGCCGAGGCTGTCGATCACCGCATCGAGGTCCGCCACCAGCTGGGCGAAGGCGTACCCGGATCGGGTTGCGGGGCGGCCCGATTCACCGGCGCCGCGCACGTCGTAGGCCACGACGTTGTAGCGATCGCCCAGGTGCGCGGCCACGCCGTCCCAGACGTGGTAGTTGTCGGGAAAGCCGTGGATCGCCACGATGGTCGGGCGTTGCGGGTCGAAATCGGTGTACCGGTAAACGGCCAGGTTCACGCCGTCGGACGCCGTGATGGTGGATTTGATTGCCGCCCGGTCGTCGACGGTCAACATCGTGGCCCCTCCCCATTGAGTGCTGCAAGTATAGGACCGGCCGGCTACCGGGCCTCGGCGCGCTGCTTCAGCCGCTGCAGGGTGAGCCGGATGTGTTCGGCGTTGGCGGCGGCCCGATCCGAAACGCCTGTGGACCTGCCGGCTAACTTCCGGAACCAGCCCGGCCGTCGGTCCCAGGTACTTTCGGTGACCCGACAGCCGCCATCGGCGTCTTCGATGTCGTATTGCCAGCGCGCGACCGGGATGACGGTGTAGTGCACGTCGAACCCGAAACGCCGGCCCGGTTCGGCGACGGTCACGGTGCACCGGGTGTTCCAGCTCAATGCGCCGTTCTTGTTGTGACCGGTGAAGACCGCGCCCGGGCACGCCGCATCGCCCTTGCGCCACTCCATCGACACCGCCTCCTCGGCCAGCGAGGCCAGCGTCGGGAGGTCGGTGACGAGCTCGTACACCACGTCGGGACGGGCGTCGATGTGGACGGTGGCCGCCACGCAGGGATCGGACATCCGCCGATCATAGCCAGCAAACGCCAGCGGAAGGTCGGCCCGCTCGTTCGATTGCGGCCCATCCGAGGTTTCTTCACACTTGAGCGGATACCTCAACTGCCAAGGGGCGACTATGCGCGTCGGCGTTCCGACCGAGACGAAGAACAACGAGTTCCGGGTGGCCATCACCCCGGCCGGTGTCGCCGAACTGATCCACCGCGGACACGAGGTGCTCGTGCAGGCGGGCGCCGGCGAGGGGTCGGCCATCCCCGACGAGGAATTCAAGGCGGCGGGCGCCGAACTGGCGGCCACCGCCGAACAGGTGTGGGCCGACGCCGACCTGCTGCTCAAGGTCAAGGAACCGACACCGCCCGAGTACGGCCTACTGCGCAGCGGGCAGGTCCTGTTCACCTATCTGCACCTGGCCGCGTCCCGCGCGTGCACCGATGCGCTATTGGCCTCGGGGACAACGTCGATCGCCTACGAGACCGTCGAGGGCGCCGACGGCAGCCTGCCGCTGCTGGCGCCGATGAGTGAGGTCGCCGGTCGGCTCGCCGCCCAGGTCGGGGCCTACCACCTGATGAGGACCGAGGGCGGCCGCGGTGTGCTGATGGGCGGGGTGCCGGGCGTCAAGGGCGCCGACGTCGTGGTCATCGGCGCCGGCACGGCCGGCTACAACGCGGCCCGCGTCGCCTCCGGCATGGGGGCGACCGTCATGGTGTTCGACCTCAACATCGCCAGGCTCCGGGTGCTCGACGCCGAGTTCGGGGGACGCATCGGCACGCGTTATTCATCGGCGTACGAGTTGTCGGGTGCGGTCACCCGCGCCGACCTGGTGATCGGGGCCGTGCTGGTGCCCGGCGGCAAGGCGCCCACGCTGGTCCCCAACTCGCTTGTCGCGCAAATGAAGACGGGCGCGGTGCTGGTCGACATCTCGATCGACCAGGGCGGCTGCTTCGAGGACTCCCGCCCTACCACCCACGACCAGCCGACGTTCGCGGTGCACGACACGCTGTTCTACTGCGTGGCCAACATGCCCAGCGCGGTGCCCAAGACGTCCACGGTGGCGCTGACCAACGCCACCATGCCGTACGTCCTCAGGATCGCCGACCACGGATGGCGGGCGGCGTGCCAGACGGATCCGGCTCTCGCCAAGGGGCTTTCGACTCACGCGGGGGCGTTGCTCTGCGAACGTGTGGCCGCCGACCTGGACCTGCCCTTCACGGACCGGGCGAGCGTGCTGGCCTGACGGTCGGTGACGGTCAGCCGCCGAGGTTGGCGACGATGTCGCCGGCCGGGCCGGACTCGGCCTTCTGGAACGACGTCCCCGCCCACAGGGCCATCCCGTTCGGGTCCTCCCACTGGGCCGCCGCCTCCCGTATCGGCAGCGTCATCTGGTGCACCTCCGGATAACCCAGCGGCGCAACGTCGTTGAGCAGACGGGTGAAGGTGTTCTCCAGACCACGGGCGTAGCGACCCGAGAACGCGCGCGAGACGATGGTCTTGCCGTGCAGGGGATTCTTCATCGCGGTGCGCTGGGCGCGATGGGTGTTGGCCTCGTCGCTGAGCAACAGCGCGGTACCGACCTGTGCCGCGACCGCGCCCCGGCGCAGCACACCGGCGACGTCCTCGGCGGTGCCCAGCCCGCCGGCCGCGATGAGCGGGACGTCGCGATGGGCGCGATGGATGCGGTCGATCAGGTCGTGCAACGACTCGGTTCCGGGCTCCATGTCCGGCGCGAACGTGCCGCGGTGGCCGCCGGCGTTGGGTCCCTGCACCACCAGGCTGTCCGCGCCGGCGGCGATGGCCACCCCCGCCTCGTAGGCCGACGTCACCGTCACCATCACCAGCAGGCCCAGCGCGCCGAGCCGCGCGATGACATCGGGCGACGGCACGCCGAAGGTGAACGACACCAGCTCCGGGCGCATGTCGGCCACCACCTCGAGCTTTCGTTCCCAGTCGTCGTCGTCCCCGAACTCGGGCCGGCCCACCTCGACCTGGTAGTGCTCGGCGACCCCCTCGAGCTCTTCGGCGTAGTAGTCCAGCGCCGCCCAGTCCGCCACGCTGGGCTGGGGCACCAGCAGGTTCACGCCCAGCGGGCCGGTGGTCAGGGCCCGCGCGGCCGTGACGTCTTCGGCGAACTGCTCGGCGCTGACGTACCCGGCGGGGATGAAGCCCAGCCCGCCCGCGTTGGACACCGCCGCGGCCAGCGCCGGGGTGCCCGCCCCGCCGGCCATCGGAGCGCCGACGATGGGGACCATGATGTCCCAGAAGCCGAGTACCATCGGGCTAATTTACCATCGCCCTAAGTTGTTGGGGCAGTGATCGTTTCGTGGTATACGGGCCCACCACGGCAGCACCGTAGCGCTGGCCCAGCAGCCGGCGCGCCACCGCGTTCACCTCGTCGACGGTCACCTCGTCGATCCGCCGCAGAGTCTCTTCGATGGTGCGCTGCGCGCCGTAGTTGAGCTCGTTGCGGCCCAGCCGGCTCATGCGGGAACTGGAATCCTCCAGCCCGAGGACGAGCCCGCCGCGCAACGACCCCTTGGCGATCCGGCATTCCGCCTCGGTGATGCCGTCGCGGCCCACCGATTCGAGGACGTCACTGGCGACCCGCATGACGTCGGCGAATCGCTCCGGCAGGCATGCCGCGTACACCGACAGCGCGCCACTGTCGGCGAAAACGTCGGTTGCGGAGTAGATCGAGTAGGCCAAGCCCCGGGACTCGCGCACCTCCTGGAACAGCCGCGAACTCAGCCCGCCGCCCAGCGCGGTGTGTAGCACCGACAGGGCCCAGCGATGCTTCCAGGTGCGCCCGGGGGTGCGAATGCCCAGCGAGACGTGGGCCTGTTCGGAGTCACGATTGGCCAGCGCCAGTCCGGGGCGGCCCGGGACCCGTCCGGCGCCCTTGCGCGGACTGACCGCCTGCCGCCCCCGAACCAGGTGCGGCCCGAAATGCGCGCGCACCAGCTTGACCACCTCGTCGTGGTCGACGTTGCCGGCGACCGCGACGACCATCCGCTCCGGCGTGTAGCGCCGCACGTGGAACGAGTGCAACTGGGCCCGCGTCATCGCCGACACCGATTCCGCGGTGCCGATCACCGGGCGGCCCACCGGGTGGTCACCGAACAGTGCGCCCAGGAACATGTCGCCCAGCGCGTCCTCGGGGTCGTCGTCGCGCATGGCGATCTCTTCGAGGACGACGTCGCGTTCGACCTCGACATCCTCGGCCGCGCAGCGGCCGTTGAGCACCACGTCGGCGACGAGGTCGACGGCGAGCGCGAGGTCGCTGTCGAGCACGTGCGCGTAGTAGCAGGTGTGTTCCTTGGCGGTGAACGCGTTGAGCTCCCCGCCGACGGCGTCCATCGCCTGCGCGATGTCCACGGCCGTGCGGGTCGGGGTGGATTTGAACAGCAGGTGCTCGAGGAAATGCGCCGCTCCGGCCACGGTCGCGCCCTCGTCGCGCGACCCGACCCCCACCCAGACGCCGACCGAGGCCGAGCGCACGGCGGGCAGGTGTTCGGTCACGACGCGCAGGCCGCCAGGCAGGGTGGTGCGCCGCAGCGCGGCACGGTGTTCCGGTGTGGCCTCAAGGGCGCGTTTACCCCGCCGCAGGGCGCCCGCCGAACCCGGACGCCCTCCGGTGTCGTCAGCTGCTGGCTGTCGCGGCATCGGCCGGCGCTGGGGGCGCGGGGGCGGTGCTGTCCGAGGTGGCGTCTTCGTCCACGAGGACCAGGGAGATCTTGCCCCGCTTGTCGATGTCGGCGATCTCGACCCGCAGCTTGTCGCCGACGTTGACGACGTCCTCGACCTTCGCGATCCGCTTGCCTCGGCCGAGCTTGGAGATGTGCACCAAGCCGTCGCGACCCGGCAGCAGCGACACGAACGCGCCGAAATCCGTTGTCTTGACCACGGTTCCGAGGAACCGCTCGCCGACGGTCGGCAGCTGCGGGTTGGCGATCGCGTTGATCTTGTCGATCGCGGCCTGCGCCGAGGGCCCGTCGGTGGCGCCGACGAACACGGTGCCGTCGTCCTCGATCGAGATCTGCGCGCCGGTCTCCTCGGTGATGGCGTTGATGACCTTGCCCTTGGGGCCGATGACCTCGCCGATCTTGTCGATCGGGACCTTGATCGTGGTCACCCGCGGAGCGTACGGACTCATTTCGTCGGGCGCGTCGATGGCCTCGGCCATTACCTCGAGGATCGTCAGGCGCGCATCCTTGGCCTGGGACAGCGCGCCCGCGAGCACCTGCGACGGAATCCCGTCGAGCTTGGTGTCCAGCTGCAGGGCGGTCACGAAGTCCTTGGTGCCCGCGCACTTGAAGTCCATGTCGCCGAACGCGTCCTCGGCACCGAGGATGTCGGTCAGGGTCACGAAACGCCGCTCGGTCTTGCCGTCGATCTCGACGTCGTCGGAGACCAACCCCATCGCGATGCCGGCGACCGGCGCCTTGAGCGGCACCCCGGCATTGAGCAGGGCCAGCGTGGAGGCGCACACGGAACCCATCGACGTCGAGCCGTTGGAGCCCAGCGCCTCGGACACCTGGCGGATGGCGTACGGGAATTCCTCGACGCCGGGCAGCACCGGGATCAGCGCACGCTCGGCCAGCGCGCCGTGCCCGATCTCGCGCCGCTTGGGCGAGCCGACCCGGCCGGTCTCTCCGGTGGAGAACGGCGGGAAGTTGTAGTGGTGCATGTACCGCTTGGACGTCTCCGGTCCCAACGAGTCGATCTGCTGGGCCATCTTGACCATGTCCAGCGTGGTGACACCCAGGATCTGGGTCTCGCCCCGCTCGAACAGCGCGCTGCCGTGCGCCCGCGGGACGACGGCCACCTCGGCCGACAGCGCGCGGATGTCGGTGATGCCGCGGCCGTCGATGCGGAAGTGGTCGGTCAGGATGCGCTGGCGGACCAGCTTCTTGGTCAGCGAGCGGAAGGCGGCGCTGACCTCTTTCTCCCGGCCGGAGTAGGTCTCGGCAAGCCGCGCCAGGACTTCGGCCCGGATCTCCTCGGTGCGGCCGTTGCGCTCGGCCTTGCCCGGAATCGTCAACGCCTGGGCCAGTTCGTCTGTCGCCACCGAGGCGACCGAGTAGTACACGTCGTCGCCGTAGTCGGGGAACACCGGGTAGTCGCCGGTGGGCTTGGCGGCCTTGTCGGCCAGCTCCTGCTGAGCCTTGCACAGGGTCGCGATGAACGGCTTCGCCGCCTCCAGGCCTTCGGCCACAACGCTTTCCGTCGGCGCCTGCGCGCCCCCCTCGACGAGCTCGATGACATTCTCGGTGGCTTCGGCCTCGACCATCATGATGGCGACGTCCGCCGTGCCGTCATGCTCGCCGACGATGCGGCCCGCCACCACCATGTCGAACACGGCCCGCTCGAGCTGCTCGACCGTGGGGAAGGCGACCCAGGTGCCGTCGATCAGCGCGACGCGCACACCCCCGACGGGGCCGGAGAACGGCAGCCCGGAGATCTGGGTGGACGCCGACGCGGCGTTGATGGCCAGCACGTCGTAGAGGTCGTTGGGGTTCAGGCTCAGGATCGTCACGACGACCTGAATCTCGTTGCGCAGCCCACTGACGAACGACGGCCGCAGCGGGCGGTCGATGAGCCGGCAGGTCAGGATGGCGTCGGTGGACGGCCGGCCCTCACGGCGAAAGAACGAACCGGGGATGCGGCCCGCGGCATACATCCGCTCCTCGACGTCGATGGTCAGCGGGAAGAAGTCGAAGTGCTCCTTGGGGCTCTTGCTGGCGGTGGTCGCCGACAACAGCATGTTCTCGTCGTCGAGGTAGGCGACGACGGCACCGGCGGCCTGCTGGGCCAACCGGCCGGTCTCGAATCGGATGGTGCGGGTGCCAAAGCTCCCGTTGTCGATAGTGGCGGTCGATTCGAACACGCCTTCATCAATTTCAGCTACAGACATGACGTTGTCCGTACAGCCTCTCTGGTATTTAGCTTTTTCGCGTCGTCACGCGCAACCAGAGGGCTTCACACCGACTCACCGGGCCCGACGGGCCTGAGAGCTTCGCGGACAGCGAGCCTGCGTACGGCTACGGCCATCGATCGAAGCGGCCGACCTGCCCCAGATCCGGGCAGCCCGGCAGCCACTACCGAGGACCGCCCGATGCAGACTGGCTGCTCCCTCGGACCTGCATAGTGACACGCTGGAACGGCACGCACGGGTCTGCGCGAACCGCACCGTTTGCTCGGACCGAAACGGCCCAGAACGCTCCCACTGTACACGGGCGGAGTTGGCCTGCCAGCGGGGCGCTCAGCTTTGCCCGGGTCAGCGGCGCAGCCCCAGCCGCTCGACGAGCGAGCGGTAGCGCGCGACGTCGACCTGCGACACGTACTTGAGCAGCCGCCGGCGGCGACCCACGAGCAGCAGGAGACCCCGCCGCGAGTGGTGGTCGTGCTTGTGCACCTTGAGGTGCTCGGTCAGGTCGGCGATCCGCTTGGTCAGCAGGGCCACCTGCGCCTCGGGCGACCCGGTGTCGGTGTCGTGCAGGCCGTAGGTGCCCAGGATTTCCTTTTTCTGCTCGGCAGTCAGCGCCACGAAAACATCTCCATCAATCGGTCCGCGATCAGTGATTCCGGGCGCGGCCACCGCGAACCACAGCACGCGCCGATGTCGTCGGGCAGTCTAGCAGCGGGTCGGCCACCGGGCATAAACGCGGCTTAGACGGGGCACAGACGCGGATCGCGCCGGGTCAGCCCGCGGACAGCAGCGCCCGCGCGCGCCCGATGTCCTTTTCCATCGCGGTCACGAGTTCCTTGACCGAGTCGAACCGGTGCTGACCCCGGATGCGCGCGACGAAGTCGAGCGCGACGTGCTGTCCGTACAGGTCGGCCGTCTTGTCCAGGACGAAGGCCTCAACCGTGCGGGTCCGCCCGGAGAAGGTCGGGTTGGTGCCGACGGACACCGCGGACTGGTAGCGCTCCCCCGGGATGACAGTCCCCGTCACGGGACCGTGCCCGAGGACGGTGAACCATGCCGCGTACACGCCGTCGGCCGGAATGGCGGAGTACATCGGCGGGGCGACGTTCGCGGTGGGAAAGCCCAGCTCGGCGCCCCGGCCGTAACCCCGGACCACCACCCCCTCGACGCGGTGCGGGCGGCCGAGCGCCTCCGTGGCCGCGACCACGTCGCCGGCGTCCACGCAGGACCTGATGTAGGTGGACGAGAACGTCACCGTCTCGTTGCTGTGGTGCTCGGAGAGCAGGGACATCGACTCCACCGCGAAGCCGAATCGCTCGCCGGCGCGCCGTAGCGTCTCGACGTTGCCGGCGGCCTTCTTGCCGAAGGTGAAGTTCTCCCCCACCACGACCTCGACGACGTGCAGGTTTTCCACCAGCAGCTCGTGGACGTAGCGGTCCGGCGTGAGCTTCATGAAGTCGCTCGTGAACGGCATGACCAGGAACACGTCGATGCCCATCTCCTCGACGAGCTCGGCGCGGCGGGTCAGCGTCGTGAGCTGCGCGGGGTGGCTGCCGGGATAGACCACTTCCATGGGGTGCGGGTCGAACGTCATCAGCACGCTCGGCACGTTGCGGGCGCGACCCGCCTTCACCGCGTGCGCGATCAGTTCGGCGTGGCCGCGATGCACACCATCGAACACTCCGATGGTCAGCACGCACCGGCCCCAGTCCGTGGGAATCTCGTCTTGGCCGCGCCACCGCTGCACGACCGCAAGCCTACGATGCCGAGCCCGTCCATGGCGTGCCCGATCTGCGTTACGCCCATTGGGCCTGCTCTGAGCCTGCAGCGGGGCCCGCCTCGCGCGCACGGAACTCAGTGTGCCCCGGTTCAGGTTGCATTGCCTAAACTCTCTGCTTGTGAGGGCTGACGACGAGCCTGGCGGTCTCACCGCGGTCGGCCAGGACTATCTCAAGGTCATCTGGAATGCCCAGGAATGGTCCCCGGACGGGGCCCCGCAGCGAGTCAGCACCAAAATGTTGGCCGAGAAGATCGGGGTGTCGGCCAGCACGGCCTCGGAGTCGATCCGCAAACTCGCCGAGCAGGGCCTCGTCGATCACGAGAAGTACGGCGCGGTGACGTTGACCGAGGCGGGCCGGCGCGCCGCACTGGAGATGGTCCGCCGCCACCGGCTGCTGGAGACCTTTCTGGTCAATGAGCTCGGCTATGCGTGGGACGAGGTGCACGACGAGGCCGAGGTGCTCGAGCATGCCGTGTCGGACCGGCTGGTGGCCCGCATCGACGCCAAGCTGGGGTTCCCCCAGCGTGATCCGCACGGTGACCCGATCCCGGCCTCGGACGGGCAGGTGCCGACACCGCCGGCGCGCCAGCTGTGGGCGTGCGGTGACGGCGACAGCGCGACGGTGGCGCGAATCTCCGACGCCGACCCCGAGATGCTGCGCTACCTCGCCGAGGTGGGCATCAACCTTGACTCCAAGCTGCGGGTCCTGACCCGCCGCGAGTTCGCCGGGATGATGTCGGTGGCCATTCAATCGATCGGGGGCGCGGAGGCGACGGTCGACCTGGGCAGCCCGGCCGCTCGGGCGATCTGGGTGGTGGGCTAGCGGCGATCGCAAGCGCGGCGAAGCCGGGCGCCGCGGGTCGCCGCTGGTCGCCGCTATTCGGGCTAGCCCGTCTCACGTCCCCCGCCCCCGTCGCCGAGCGTGCAGCCTGAACACCCTGTTGCACTAACCACTTGACTTTGAGGGGCGTTTTTTCGCCTTCAGTTCACGCTCGGCGCCAACGGGTTCCTAGCTCAACAGCCCCTTCGCGATGTGGGTCACCTGGACCTCGTTGCTGCCGGCATAGATCATCAATGACTTCGCGTCGCGGGCCAGTTGTTCGACGCGATACTCGGTCATGTACCCGTTGCCGCCGAAGAGCTGGACCGCGTCCATCGCCACGTCGGTCGCGGCCTCGGACGAATAGAGCTTGATCGCCGACGCTTCCGCCAGCGTGAGCGGTTTGCCTGCCCGTTGCCGCTCGATCGTCTGAAAGACCATGTTCTGCACATTCATTCGGGCGATCTCCATCTTGGCCAGCTTCAGCTGGATCAGCTGGAACTGCCCGATGTTCTTGCCCCACAGGGTGCGCGTCTTGGCGTAATCCACACAGAGCCGGTGGCATTCGTCGATGATGCCCAGCGCCATCATCGCGATGCCGATGCGTTCGGCGGCGAAGTTGTCCCGGGCGCTCTCTCTGCCATCCCCGCTGGCGTGGCGCTCGTTCCCGCCCAGCAGCCGGTCGGGGGTCAGCCGCACGTTGTCGAAGAACAGCTCGCCCGTCGGCGAGGACATCATGCCCATCTTCTTGAACGGCTTGCCCTGCGTCAGGCCAGGCATGCCGGAGTCGAGCACGAAGATCAGCACCGGTCGGTTGCGCCGGTCCACCGAGGGGTCACCGTCGTCGAGCTTGGCGTACACCACCAGCACGTCGGCGCAGGGCCCGTTCGTGATGAACGTCTTCTGGCCGTTGAGAATGTAGTCCTCACCGTCGCGCCGGACCGTGGTCTTCATGCCGCCGAAGGCGTCCGACCCGGAGTCCGGCTCGGTGATCGCCCATGCCGCAATCTTTTTGAGGGTCATCAGGTCGGGCAGCCAGCGCTCCTTCTGTGCCAGCGTGCCGCGGCTCATGATGGTCGCCGCGCCCAACCCGAGGCTGACCGACGCGGTGCTCAGCAATCCGATGCTGACGCGGGCGATCTCGGAGACCAGGACCGCCATCATCGACGCCTGGCCACCGCCACCGAAACCGCCCCCGTCGCCGTCGGTTTCGCGGTTACCCGAACGCTCCCGGTCCAGCATCTTCTTGACCGCCTCGGCGGCCATGGCGTCGAGGCCGAATTGGCTGAACAGCTTCCGGGCGATCGGGTAGGGCGACAGGGCGCCGGTTTCCAGCTCGTCGAGGTGCGGTCGGATCTCCCTGTCAACGAACTGACGAACCGAGTCCCGCACCATCAGGTCGGTGTCGGACCATTCGAACATCGCGGCGTCAGCGTTCGGCGCGCTGGTAAGCGGTGACGACGGCGGCGCCGCCCAGCCCGATGTTGTGCTGCAGCGCGGCGGTGACGCCCTCCACCTGGCGCTTGTCGGCGGTGCCGCGCAGCTGCCAGGTCAGCTCGGCGCACTGCGCCAGCCCGGTCGCCCCCAGCGGGTGGCCCTTGGAGATCAGGCCGCCCGACGGGTTGACCACCCAGCGCCCCCCGTAGGTGGTGTCGCCGTTGTCGATCAGCTTGGGCGCCTCGCCCGGTGCGCAGAGGCCCAGGGCCTCGTAGAGCAACAGCTCGTTGGCCGAGAAGCAGTCGTGCAGCTCGATGACCTGGAAGTCCTCCGGTCCGAGCCCCGACTGGTCGTAGACCCGTTGCGCCGCTTGCACATTCATGTCATAGCCGATGAGGTTCTTGGCGCTGCCGTCGAAGGTCGAGGCGAAGTCGGTCGTCATCGCCTGGCCGACGATCTCGACCGCCTGGCCGGCCAGCCCGCGGCTTTCGACGAAGCCTTCGGAGGCCAGGATCGCCGCGCCGGAGCCGTCCGACGTGGGCGAGCACTGCAGCTTGGTGAGCGGGTCGGAGATCATCCGCGCCGCCAGGATGTCGTCGAGGCTGTAGGAATCCTGGAACTGCGCGTACGGATTGTTGACCGAGTGCTTGTGGTTCTTGTAGCCGATCTTCGCGAAATGCTCCGCGGTGGTGCCGTATTGCCTCATGTGCTCGCGGCCGGCGGCGCCGAACATCCATGGCGCGACGGGCATCGCGAATTCGTCGATCTCGGCCATCGCCTTGACGTGCCGGCCCATCGGCGACTCGCGGTCCTGGGCGCCGCCGCCCAGCGAGCCGGGCTGCATCTTCTCGAAGCCGAGCGCGATGGCGCAGTCGACGATGCCGCCACGGATGGCCTGGGCCGCGAGGAAGAGCGCCGTGGAGCCCGTCGAGCAGTTGTTGTTGACGTTGACGATCGGGATGCCGGTCATACCCAGCTCGTAGAGCGCCCGCTGGCCCGATGTCGAGTCGCCGGCGACGTAGCCGACGTAACCCTGCTGAACGTCGCGGTAGTCGATCCCGGCGTCCCGCAGGGCATTCGTGCCCGATTCCCGCGCCATGTCCGGGTAGTCCCACCCCTCGCGGCGGCCTGGCTTCTCGAACTTCGTCATCCCGACACCGACGACGTAAACCTTGCTGGACATAGCGCGCCTCTCGGACCGTGGGTTTCTTGACACCCGTCTAGTCGGCAGCTTAGCCCCGCCGACCTGACGGTTGAACCCCTCTCCGGGACGATCAGAGCGTCCCCTGCCTGATCCGCCCCGGCATGCGTAGGCTCGAACCAATCCCGACGACGAAAGATCCACAACATGCAGGCAACGGTCACCCCCGAGGCCGCCAGCGCAGTCGCCGACATCGCCCAGCGCCACGGGCTCTCCCGCGACGCCGTCCTGGCTATGCTGTTCGCCCTCCGGGCCGGCGGCGGCACGATGGCGCAGTTCTCCATCCCTGAGCTCGGCGGGTCCGGGCAATGGATGCGGGGCGGGATGACGATGGTCGGCGACATGTTCGACAACGCGCTCAAGGCTCGCGTCGATGCGCTGTGCAACGAGCTGGTTCAGCTGCTGGCCACCACCACGGTGTTTCCCCCGTCCGCCGCGCAGTCCTCGGCCGCCTTCACCCAAGCCGCCTGGTGGCCGGGTGACCTGGGCGTCCCCAGCGCGACCGGCGCCCAGAACAACGTGCGGTACGCGTTCTTCCCGGCCACTCGCCGCCTGGCGATCCAGATCGACGGTGTGACAAAGGTTTTCGATACCGGTGAGCACCAGATCGGCGGGGTGCAGCAGCAACAGGGCGGCGGATACGGCTCGGTGATGTTCACCAGCCAGCTCGGCACCTTCGGCGTGGCCGGTTTGCGTGAGCTCGGCGCGCAGCAGGTCCCGGAAACGCCCACGGCGGCACCCACCCCCCAGCACCAGTTCCAGCACCAATCGGGCTCGGCACCCCAACCCGCGCCGGAGACGCCGGCGACGCGGCCCGCGTCCGGCGCGTCGAGCGATCCCACGGCCGTCGTCGCGGCGATCGAGGCGCTCGCCGGGTTGCACGAGCGCGGCATCCTCTCCGACGAGGAGTTCGCCGCGAAGAAGGCCGACCTGCTCGGCCGGCTGTGACGGGCTAGAGCGTCGCCGGGCGGACTCTGAATTGCCCGCCTCCTCCTCAGAACGTCCCGTTCCGCATCGTCGCCGGGCGGACTCTGAATTGCCCGCCTCCTCCTCAGAACGTCCCGTTCCGCATCGTCGCCGGGCGGACTCTGAATTGCCCGCCTCCTCCTCAGAACGTCCCGTTCCGCATCGTCGCCGGGCGGACCACCACCACCGACCTGGTCCCCGCCCCCTCGTCGCGCAGCAGTGCGATCACCCGGCCGTCCGCGTCGGCGGCGGCATAGATGCCGTCGATCCCCGCCGGTGACAGCGGCCGGCCGTGGCCAACGGCCTCGGCCTCCTCGCCCGTGAGGTCGCGGCGCGGAAACATCAGCAGGCACGCCTCGTCCAGGGTGTGGGTCAGCCGCGGCCGCTCCGAAAGCTCCTCCAGGGAGCGGGCCTCGTCCAGGACGAACCGGCCGACCCGGGTGCGCCGCAAGGCGGTCAGGTGCCCGCCCACGCCGAGGGCGGCGCCGACGTCGCGGGCCAGCGCGCGAATATAGGTTCCGGACGAACAGTCCACCTCGACATCGACGTCGACCAACTCGCCGTGGGACCGGACGTCGAGCACGTCGAACCGGTCGATGCGCACCGGACGAGCCTTCAGCTCGACGTCCTGACCCTCGCGCGCCAGCCGATAGGCCCGCCGGCCGCCGATCTTGATGGCGCTCACCGCCGACGGCACCTGCTCGATGTCGCCGCGCAGCCCGGCCACCGCGGCCGCGATGTCCTCGCTCGTCAAGTGCCGGGCCGAAACGGTCTGCAGGACTTCGCCTTCCGCGTCCTCGGTGGACGTGCTCTGACCCAGCCGGATGGTGGCGGCATACGACTTGGCCGACGCCGTCAGCAAACCGAGGATCTTGGTGGCCCGCTCGACGCCGACCACCAACACGCCGGTGGCCATCGGGTCGAGCGTGCCGGCGTGGCCCACCTTGCGGGTGCCGAAGATGCGACGGCACCGCGCGACCACGTCGTGACTGGTCATGCCGGCCGGTTTGTCGACCACGACCAGTCCGGCGACCGGTCCGGCGCCCGGCGGCGCGGAACTCATAGGACGATGGCGGTGAGTACCAGCCCGCGGTCGACCGACCAGCGGCCGCGCAGCGCGGTCAGCGGCGGACCGGACAACGCCTCCGGATCGATCAGTATCTTCGACACGAACGCGCCGGTGGTGCCCCGCCCGCCCGGATCGATGTCGAAAACGATGTGCGCATCCTCGAAACCCAGCCAGCGCTTCGTCAACGGGAACCAGGCCTTGTAGGTTGCCTCCTTGGCGCAGAACAGGATCCGGTCCCAATGCAGCCCGTCGGGCAGCGCGGCAATCTCGTGGCGTTCCTCGTCGAGGGTGATCGCGTCGAGCACGCCGTTCGGCAGCACGTCGTGCGGTTCGGCGTCGATGCCCACCGACCGCACCGACGCGGCCCGGCCCACCACCGCTCCGCGGTAACCCGTGCAGTGCGTGAGGCTGCCGACCACGCCGTCCGGCCAGCACGGTTCGCCCTTGTCGCCCTTGAGGATCGGGGCGGGCGGCAGTCCGAGCTCGCCCAGCGCCACCCGGGCGCAGTGCCGCACGGTGACGAATTCGTTGCGCCGCTTAGCGACCGACTTGGCGACCAACGGCTCCTCCTCGGGCAGCGGCGCCAGGTCGGGCGGGTCGGAATACAGCTCCGAATAGGCCAGAGCGTCGGGCGCCGAATTGAGCAGGGTCTCGGGCAGCACCGCCGAGACGAGCGGGCGCACCGTCATCGTCCCTGCCGCTGTCGCAGCCGTTCACGGAACTGGGTGGCCTGCAGCCGCATCTCCGCGGTGATCTCGAAATGACCGCCGAAGTCGTTGAGGTAACCGGCCGGGTACTGCGGATCCGGCAGCACTTGGCGCAGCCAGCTGTACGGCTTGCGGCGCCGCCACTCCCGCGGGTAGCCCACCGACACCTCCTCGAAGCGCACGTCGTCGTACCAGGTGGTGCGCGGAATGTGCAGATGGCCGTAGACCGAACACAACGCGTTGTAGCGGGTGTGCCAATCCGCCGTCCGCGTGGTCCCGCACCACAGCGAGAACTCCGGGTAGAACAGGGCCTCACAGGGTTCGCGCACCAGCGGAAAGTGGTTCACCAGGACGGTCGGGGTCATCCAGTCGAGCTGTTCGAGGCGCTCCCGGGTGCTGGCCAGCCGTTCGCGGCACCACGCCTCACGGGTCGGATACGGCTCGGAGGAGAGCAGGAACTCGTCGGTGGCCACCACGTTGCGCTCCCGCGCGATGGTCAGGCCCTCGGCTTTGCTGGCCGCCCCTCTGGGCAAGAAGCTGTAGTCGTACAGCAGGAACATCGGCACGATCGTGGCCGGGCCGCCCCGCTCGGTCCACACCGGGAAGGGATGCTCGGGGGTGACGATGCCCATCTCGTCGCACATGTTGACCAGGTAGTCGTAGCGCGCCTTGCCGAAGATCTGCATCGGGTCGCGGGTGGTGGTCCACAGCTCGTGGTTGCCCGGCACCCAAATCACCTTGGCGAACCGCCGCCGCAGCAGGTCAAGCGCCCACCGGATCTCGTCGGTGCGCTCGGCGACGTCGCCGGCGACGATCAGCCAGTCCTCCGGCGACGACGGGTACAGCGACTCGGTGATCGGCTTGTTGCCGAGGTGACCGGTGTGCAGGTCGGAGACGGCCCACAGCGTCGGCTGCGCACCGTTGGTGGATTCCTGCCCCGTCACGAATACCCACACTATCGACCCGCGCCGGTCGGTGGATTTCGGCGCCCACCGAGGTCCGGGGAAGGCCGCTCGTTAGAACAAGTTCAGGTTTCCCTGTGACGGCGCGCACGCGACTTGTACACTCCCGGCAAGGGACCGCCAAGGCGTGACCGGGTGGGGTAGGGAGATGTCGATGTCCGCCAGAGTGCGAGTGATCGGGGCGCTGGGCGCGCTGGTCACCGCTGTCGTCGGGGGGGCCGTGGGCTGGCAGGGCGCGGCGTCCGCGCCGGATGGGGCCGGGCCCGTCGAATTGCGGTCGACCGCCGAACCGATCGAGACCACCATGAAGAGCCCCATCGTGGCCACCACCGACCCGCGACCGTTCGACGCGTGCGAGGACATCTCGTTCGACACGCTGCAGCGGCTCGGGCTGGCGTTCACGCCGCCCGAGCACGAGGACGGGCTGCGCTGCCACCTGGACGCGGGCAACTACCAGATGGCCGTCGAGCCCATCATCTGGCGCACCTACGACGCGACCCTGCCCGCGGACGCCGTCGAGACGACCATCCAGGGTCACCGGGCCGCGCAGTACTGGGTGTTGAAGCCGACCTACCACAACAGCTACTGGTTTTATTCGTGCATGGTCGCCTTCAAGACCAGCTACGGGGTGCTGCAGCAGGCGCTGTTCTTCTCCACCGTTTACTCCAACCCCGAGGTCGATTGCATGTCCACCAACCTGCAGCGAGCCAACGACCTCGCGCCCTACTACAAGTTCTAGGGGCGGCGCCGTCCTAACCTGGGCTCCGTGAGTACGACGTCAGCCCGGCCCGCGGTGCCGGAGATGAGTTCGGTGAAGCAGTTCGGCGGCAAGACCCTGGGCCGGCTGCTGGGGCTGCCGCCGGCCACCTCCGATTACACCGTCCACCGCGTGCACGTGCCGATGCGTGACGGGATCCACCTGGTGGCAGACCACTACGCGCCGCTCACCCCCACCCCGGCCGGGACGGTGCTGGTTCGGGGACCCTATGGTCGCGCGTTCCCGTTCTCGTTGGTGTTCGCCCGGCTGTACGCGGCCCGCGGCTACCACGTCGTGCTGCAGAGCGTGCGGGGCACCTTCGGGTCCGGCGGGACCTTCGAGCCCATGGTCCACGAGGCCGCCGACGCCGCCGACACCGTGGTCTGGCTCCGCAAGCAAACCTGGTTCACCGGGCGGTTCGCGACGGTCGGGGTGTCGTATCTCGGCTTCACGCAGTGGGCGTTGCTCAGCGATCCGCCGCCGGAGCTGGCCGCGGCCGTCATCACCGCCGGGCCGCACGACTTCAGCGCCTCGACCTGGGGCACAGGCGCGTTCACCGTCAACGACTTCTTAGGCTGGAGCGACATGGTGGCCCACCAGGAGGACCCCGTGCGGTTCCGCGTCGCGCTGCGCCAGTTGCAGTCGCGCCGCGCCGTCTCGCGGGCCGCCCGGGAGCTGCCGCTGGGCGACGCCGCGCGGGCATTGCTCGGGCACGGCGCACCATGGTTCGAATCTTGGCTCGAGCACCCCGACACCAGTGATCCGTTCTGGGATGCGTTGCGGTTCAACGACGCCCTGGACCGCGTGCGGGTGCCCGTCCTGCTGGTGGGCGGCTGGCAGGACCTCTTTCTGGGGCAGACCCTGCAGCAGTACGCGCATCTGCGCGGCCGCGGTGTCGACGTCGCACTCACCATCGGTCCCTGGACGCACACCCAGCTGCTCACCAAGGGGTTGGGCACCAGCGCCCGCGAATCACTGGATTGGCTCGACGCGCACCTTTGCGAAGCGCCGTTGCGCCGGCCCGGCCGGGTCCGTGTGTACGTCACCGGCCAGGGATGGCGCACCGTGGCCGACTGGCCGCCCGTCACCACCGAGCACGCGCTGTACCTGCGACCCGGACGGTATCTGGACGAGACCCCGCCGACCGCGTTGAAGGGCGTGGCACCGGCCACCTTTCGCTACGACCCCGCCGACCCCACCCCCACCGTGGGCGGCCCGTTGCTGTCCACGAACAGCGGTTACCGCGACGACAGCCGGCTCGCCTCGCGCGACGACGTACTGGCGTTCACCAGCGCGACCCTGACCCGAGATCTGTGCGTGTACGGCAGCCCGGTCGTCGAACTGGCCCATGGTTCCGACAATCCCCACGTCGACCTGTTCGTCCGCGTCAGCGAGGTCGGAAGCAAGGGCCGGTCGCGCAACGTCAGCGACGGCTACCAGCGGCTCGCCGGCGCGACCGGGACCGTGCGGCTGGAGCTCGACGCCATCGCCCACCGCTTCCGCGCCGGATCGCGCATCCGCCTGCTGATCGCCGGCAGCTGGTTTCCCCGCTACGCGCGCAACCTCGGCACCGGCGAGCCGGTCCTGACCGGCCGGCAGTCCAAGCCGGCCACCCACACCGTGAGCTACGGCCGATCCCGGCTGCTGCTCCCCGTGGGCCCCGCCGACCTGTCAACCGACCGCGTCGCGGACCCGGGCGGCGACCTCCGCTAGCGTCGCCTCGTCGTGCACCGGCTCCCCCAGCGCCGGCCGCACCGGCAGCTGGACCCAGCTCTTGCAGCCCCCGTACTCCGGTTCGCGGGGCAGGTGCACCGGCTCGAGGAGCGGCATCGCCGACACCACCAGCACGGCCAGCTTGTGCTTGGGCCGGAAGTCGAGCCGGTCCGCGCGCACCGACTCGGGCGTCCAGATGTGCAGGTCCGCGATCGCCTCGAGCCCCTCGGGCCGGTCGACGGGAAGCGCCGCAACGACTTTCGCGGCTGCCCGCACCACCAGGTGATCGTCGGTGCAGTCGGCGGACGCCGGGTCGAGCAGCTCGCGGTGCTCGGGCCGGACGCGCTCGGCGTGGCTGTGCGCGACGGTCGGGAACAGCAGGAACTCGTTCGCGGCCACTTCGAACCGCTTCTCCCCGATGCCGCCCTTGCGCAGCAGCACCCGCTGCCGGCCGTCGAGCAGCGCACGCACGACGGCGCTCCACTCCTTGAGCGCGGGCGCCGTTGCGGTGAGCGTCATTTGGCGCCGCGCGCGAGCCGGGCGACCACCTCGGGGCGGCGCAACGGCGGGACCGTCTTCGGCGGCTGACGGCGCGGGGCGAGGGCCGCCAGCAGGCGGGTGGTCGTCGCCGTCACGTCGGCGACGGCAACCTCGAACGCCTCGGCGCTGGCCGCCGACGGGTGGCTGATCCCGCTGACCTTACGGACGTACTGGCGCGCCGCCGCAGCGATCTCCTCGGGCGTGGCGGGCGGCTGGAGACCGCGCAGCTCGGTGATGTTCCGGCACATGCCTCAACGATAAGCGTGCTGCGGCCTCTGGTACGCCCCGGGAAGAAATATGAGTTTCATATGTGTCCGGACAGAGCCATTGGGACCATTTGAGGCATCTGAATATTGTATACAGTCGCGAGATTTCCTAGCGGTCCATCGGCACTCCCCATCCGCGACGCACGGCACCAGCAGGCGAGACGAGGAAAAATGGATTTCGGGGCGCTGCCACCCGAGGTAAATTCCGGCCGAATGTACTCGGGCCCAGGGCCCGCGACCATGTTGGCCGCCTCGGCACACTGGGAGCAATTGGCCGCCGAGATGAACACCGCGGCCAGCGGATGCGAATCGGTGGTCGCCGAATTGGTAGGCGAATCGTGGCGGGGCCTGCGGCGGCGGCGATGACGGCCGCCTACGGCCATGTACGGTTATGCGGCCAATTCGGCCCGCGAAGGCGCTGAGCTCGGCCGCAGCGACACTGCAGGGACCGGGTCGGCGTGCGGCCCTCGCTGATCCCGCCCTCACCGGTGGGTGGTTGACCCCGCGCGCTCGCACGACGCCGGCGGGTAAGTCAACGTGGGCGCCATCCAAATAGGTTATGAACTGATTCATGATTCGTCATAGAGCAGAGGTACCTGACGGCTCCCGGTAACAGGTAGATTGGGCAGTCACCGGCCGAGGCGTCGTGTTCCGGGGGGCGCTCGATCCGGGTCGGTGACCGGAGGAGACGTGTTGATCAGACCATCATTTGCTGAGGCGTTGCGCGAGTTGCTGTTCTGCAAACACCGCCCCGTAAACGAAGTTATGGATGACTTCTTCGCCGAGGACTACCAGCATCGGGACAATGGCAGGGCCTATTCGCGGGACGAGTTCGCCGGACTCGCCGGGATAGCGCGAACGGCCGTGGCATGCGGTGAGGTGTCCACACTGGAAGAATTCCGCTTCTGGAATCGCTACGCCACCCGACTCATGCTTGAGCTCAACCCAATTGACGGTCCGGATGAGCACGTGGAGGTCTACGCCATCGGCCAGTACGCGGTCGACGGGCGGTTTCTGAGGCTGAGCCAGGCCCGCCTCTCCCTGCCCGGCGCCGGGCGCGTGGTGCGGGCTGAACTCAGGTCGCCCACCGTCGCGTGACGGTCCGCCGCCCCGCTAGCCTTTGACCAACTCGCCGACGTGAGCGACAACCGAATCCGCCAGCCCCCGAAGGTCGTAACCGCCTTCCAGAACCGCCACTAGCCGCCCGTCGCAATGCTTTTCGGCCGCGTCCAGCAACGCGCGGGTAACCCAGCCGAAGTCGTGCGCGGTCATCATCAACGAGCCGAGCGGGTCACGCTCGTGCGCATCGAACCCGGCGGAGACGAGAATCAGTTCCGGAGAGAATGCGTCCAGTGCCGGCAGGATGCGTTGTTCGAAGGCTTCGCGTAGTTCGGCCCCGGCGTCGCCCGCCCTGAGCGGCGCGTTGAAGACGTTGCCCACCCCCGTCTCCTCCACGGCGCCCGTGCCGGGAAAGAGCGGCCGCTGATGGGTCGACGCGTAAAGCACATCGCGGTCGGAGTAGAAGACTTCCTGCGTGCCATTCCCGTGGTGCACGTCGAAATCAACGATCGCGACTCGGGTGATCCCGTGCTCCTTCTGCGCGTGGCGGGCGCCGATGGCGATGTTGTTGAACAGGCAGAAACCCATGGCCCGCTCCGTCTCGGCGTGATGCCCCGGCGGCCGGCACGCCACGAATGCGTTCTGGACCTGACCGGCCACCACCCGGTCGATAGCCTGCAGCGTGCCGCCAACCCCGCGCAGGACCACTTCCCACGTCGACGGTTCCATCATCGTGTCGCCGCCATCCAGGTACACGTACCCTTCCGCCGGGCGCGCGGCTTCGAGTTCGTCGACGTAACGGTTCGAATGGACGTAGCGGGTGGTGGCCAGGTGGGCAAGCTCAGCTCGTTCGCGCGCAAGTGTGTCGAACGGCGGCTGCGCGAGCGCGGCCGCCACCACGCGGTACCGATCGGGCCGCTCCGGGTGCCCCGGAGCAGTCCTGTGTTCGGCAAAACTCGGATGGTGCACCAGCAGGGTGGCCACTGCGACACGCCTCTTTCACGTCGGGAACCACGTTCGCAAACTAGCGAGACAGCGGGAGCGGTCCCATGAATACTGTATGCATCAGATGCTACTCCCGTTGCCGAGAACTGCGCAGGACGCTCGGCGACGACGGCCCGACCGCGACCGCCGGTCGGTCGACAGACTGAATGCCGCAGCGCCGCCCGCAATGGCGTAGCGCACCACGACCGCCCGCAGCCGACGCCGCACCAGCCGGGCGGTTGCCAGCACGGCGCCGCTGAGAAAGTCGCGGTGACGGGCAGTCCTGCCGGTCCAGTATGGGGGTTCTCCGCGGTGGATCGCGGCCTCCGCTTCCTCGACGATGCGCGCCATCGTGGTGACGGCATGCGCCGGATAGGCTCCCACACTGGTCTCGGCCGACAGCATCACCGCATCGGCACCGTCGAGCACCGCGTTGGCCACGTCGGAGACCTCAGCCCGCGTCGGACGCCGATCGGTCACCATGGAGTCAAGCATGTGAGTGGCAACGATGACCGGCTTGCCGGCATCGCGGCACAGCCTGATGACCCGCTTCTGGACGAGCGGTATCTGTTCCAGCGGCATCTCGACGCCGAGATCCCCTCGGGCCACCATCAGCCCGTCGAAGGCCGCGACGATCGCGGGCAGGCACGAAACGGCTTCGGGCTTCTCCAATTTGACGATGACGGGCACCCGCCGACCGACCTCACTCATGATCGCGTGAGCCAGGCCGGCCTCTTCGGGTGCGCGCACGAACGACATCGCGACCATGTCCACCCCCAGCTGCAGGGCAAACTTCAGGTCCTCGACGTCCTTGTCGGACAATGTCGGCGCGCTGACGGCGACGCCAGGTAGCGAAATGCCCTTGTTGTCGCTGACCGGCCCGCCATGGATCACCTCGCAGCCGATGTCGGCGCCGCGAACCTCCACTACCGCCAAGTCGATCCTGCCGTCGTCGACGAGCAGTCGATCGCCGGCTTTCACATCGGATGCCAGGCCACCGTAGGTGGTCGACACCCGATCGTGGTCACCGGGGCACGCGTCGGTCGTTATTGCGACCTTCTCCCCGGTGCTCCAGACGACCGGCCCGTTCGCGAACCGCCCCAGCCGGATCTTCGGCCCCTGTAGGTCGGCAAGCACTTGCACGGACCGTCGGCGTCGACCGGCGATCTGCCGCACCAGGTCGTAGAACGCAAGGTGTTCCGCGTGGGTGCCGTGACTGAAATTCAGACGCGCGACATCCATTCCGGCGTCAATGAGTTCGGTCAGACGTGGAGCCGTCGCGGTGGCGGGTCCCAGCGTGCAGACGATTTTCGTGGTGCGCATCCCAGGCGTCCTTTCCCTTGACATCCGTCCTTCAGCGCAAGGCGGCTTGAGGTTGTGGTAGCGATATCGCGCCACGGCGCGAGGGGGCCACTCCACTGGTATGAGCAAGGAGGGCGGTGGCCGCGTGGATCGTGCGAAGGGTCGACGCGACGGCGCCGGTCAGGTCGGCGAGCTCCACCACGGCGGAGACGATCGCATCGAGTTCGAGCTCCTTGCCCGCCTCGAGATCTTGGAGCATCGACGTCTTGTGATGACCCACCTTCTCGGCGCCGCGCAGACGCTTCTCGATCGAAATGTCCGGGGTGCTGCCCAGCCTGGCGGCGATGTCGAGGGTCTCCTCCATCAGCTGCGTGACGACGCGCCGGGTGTTCACGTCCTGGCACATCTGCACCATGGTCGCTCTGGTCAGCGCGCTGAGCGGGTTGAACGCCACGTTGCCCATCAGCTTGATCCAGATGTCGTCGCGCAGATCGGCTTCCACCGGGCACTTCAGTCCACCGGCGATCATGGCTTCGCTCAACGCCTTACACCGCCAGGAGAGCTCTCCCGACGGCTCGCCGATGGAGAAGCGGGTGCCCTCGAGGTGGCGGACCACGCCGGGGGCCTGAAGGACCGTCGCCGGATACACCACGCAACCGATGGCGCGCTCGGGAGGCAGGACGGCGCTGGTGATGCCACCGGGATCGACGGTCTCTATCCGGTGGCCTTCGTACGGGCCCGAGAGCTTGTGGAAGTACCACCACGGAATCCCGTTCTGCGCGGCCACAATCGCGGTGTCCGGACCAAGCAGGGGGCCGATCAGCGGACCGCAGGTGGGATAGCCGTGTTCCTTGAGACCCAAGAAGATGTAGTCGACCGGCCCGACCTCGGCCGGTGAGTCGGTCGCGTTGGGACGCGCCACGAAGTCACCGCGGGGGCTGAGCACCCGGACCCCGTTCTCCCTGATCGCGCGCAGATTGTCGTTCCGGGCGATCAGGTGGACCTCGGCACCCCCACGGTGCAGCGCCGCCCCCCAATAGGCGCCGATGGCCCCTGCACCAACGACTGCAATCCTCATCAAATACTTCCTCTCGCGTCACGTGTGCACTGATTTGCCCGGATGCGGGGTCGCGGCTAGTATTGCATACAGTATGCGATCTGTATATCGTAGCCACCGCACCTCGTGCCTCGCCGAGGCTGTCACCGAAGCCGGACCGCGTCAAGCGTGTTTTCCGGCCCCGATACAGGGATGGGGGATATGTCTGCGATCGGCGTGCCTCGCGAAATCGCCGCCGGCGAAAGGCGAGTCGCCCTGGTGCCCGGCATTGTCGAACGCCTACGCGCCGCGGGCCACCATCTCACCGTCGAGGCAGGCGCCGGACGGGGAGCTTTGATCCGCGACGAGGACCATCAAAGCGCCGGAGCCGTCATCGGCGATCCCTGGCCGGCCGACGTCGTGGTCAAGGTCAACCCGCCGACCGAAACGGAGATCAGCCGGATGAAGGCGGGCGCCCGCCTGATCGGCTTTCTCGCCCCGCGTACCCGGCCCGAGGTCGGTGAGCGGCTCCGTGACGCCGGCGTCACCGGCTTCGCGATGGAGTCGGTGCCCCGGATATCCCGGGCCCAGACGATGGACGCACTCTCCTCCCAGGCCAATGTCGCCGGCGACAAGGCGGTGCTGTGCGCCGCGGAGTGCTCGACCCGATTCTTTCCGATGATGACCACGGCCGCCGGAACCGTGAAGCCCGCATCGGTATTGGTGCTCGGCGTCGGTGTTGCCGGGCTCAAGGCGCTGGCCACCGCAAAGCGACTGGGCGCCCGTACCACCGGATTCGACGTGCGGCCCGAAGTTGCCGAGCAAGTCCGCTCTTTAGGCGCCAAGTGGCTCGAACTCGGTGTCACGGCGGCCGGTGAAGGCGGGTACGCGCGGGCTCTGACACCGGCGGAACAGGCCGAGCAGCAGCGTCGTTTGACCGAGGCGATTCCGGGTCACGACGTCGTCATCACGACCGCTCTCGTGCCCGGGCGCCCCGCGCCGACCCTGGTCACCGCAGATGCCGTGAGCCGCATGCGCCGCGGCAGCGTCGTCATCGACCTCGCCGGCGATCACACACACTTGACCGCCGCACCAACGCGGCGGCAGGGAAAGAGCCGACATCGGCGCAAGAAAGGAATCGAGATCTATGTCAAAAGTGGTGTGCGTCCTTTACGACGACCCGGTAACCGGCTATCCCACCGAGTTCCCGCGCGACGGCCTGCCCCTCCTGGAACGCTACCCGGACGGACAAACCCTGCCGACGCCTTCGGCCATCGACTTCACCCCGGGTGCGCTGCTCGGCAGCGTCTCCGGTGAACTCGGCCTCCGCCCGTACCTCGAGGGCCTCGGCCACGAGTTGATCGTGACCTCCGACAAAGATGGCACCAATTCGGAATTCGACAAGCACCTCGCGGACGCGGAAGTGGTGATATCCCAGCCGTTTTGGCCGGCATACCTGACCGCCGAGCGGATCGCCCGGGCCCCCAAGCTCAAATTGGCGCTCACGGCGGGCATCGGCTCGGACCACGTCGACCTGGACGCGGCGATCGACCACGGCATCACGGTCGCCGAGGTCACGTTCTGCAACAGCATCAGCGTCGCCGAGCACGTGGTCATGATGATCCTGTCGCAGGTCCGCAATTACCTGCCGTCCTACCGGTGGATCGTCGAAGGCGGTTGGAACGTCGCCGACTGTGTGCAGCGCTCCTACGATCTCGAAGGAATGCACGTGGGCACCGTCGCCGCCGGGCGGATCGGGCTCGCGGTCCTTCGCCGGCTGGCGCCCTTCGACGTACACCTGCACTACACCGACAAGCACCGGCTGCCCGCGGAGGTCGAACGAGAGCTGAACCTGACCTTCCACCCCAGCGTGCAGGACATGGTGCCGCATCTTGATGTGGTGACGATCAACGCTCCCCTGCACCCGGAGACCCGTGGGCTGTTCAACGACGACCTGCTGGCCACGATGAAACGCGGTGCCTACCTGATCAATACCGCGCGGGCGCTGATCTGCGATGAGGGTGCCATCGTGCGCGCCTTGGAAACTGGCCAATTGGCCGGGTATGCCGGCGACGTGTGGTATCCACAGCCGGCGCCGGCCGACCACCCCTGGCGCACGATGCCGCATCACGGGATGACGCCGCACATCTCCGGTTCCACCCTGTCGGCACAGGCCCGGTACGCGGCCGGCACGCGAGAGATTCTCGAGTGCTACTTCGGCGGGAAGCCGATACGCGACGAGTACCTCATCGTCGACGGGGGCGCCTTGGCCGGTGTGGGGGCGCGTTCGTACACCGCCAAGGCGACCTCCGGGGCGGCCTAGGCGGGCGGCTGACGCGGGCGAAGGCGCTTCGACGGCCGGATCCACCTGGGTTGGCGAGCAGATCTTGCGGTCTGCTCGCCAACCTTTCTTCTTTGCCTCCACCACCGGTGGCGGGTCCTGCGGCACACCGTCGGCAAACGGCGCAGAACTCACGGCGCCGCAGCGCGGAATTGGATGTTGTGGACTGTATGCTAAGTACGCTGACCGGCGTTAGCTGACCAACCAGGATGGGAGCGAGGAAGAACTTCATGGTAACCACCGGCGTGTCGGGCCAGGCTGGGTCGCGGATGAGGCTCGAACGTCCGGCGCCGCTGCGGGAGGCCGCCTACGAGGCGCTGATGGAGTTGATCATCACCCGTGAGCTGCGGCCGGGCCAACACTTGGTGGAGAACGACCTGGCGACTCAATTGGGCGTGAGTCGCCAGCCCATTCGCGAGGCATTGCAACGCCTGCAAAGCGAGGGATGGGTTGACCTCCGCCCCGCATTGGGCGCGTTTGTGCACGTACCCACCGATGCCGAAGCCGACGAGCTACTGGCTGTCCGCACCCTGCTGGAAGCCGAGTCGGCCAGATTGGCCGCCCGCGCGGCAAAGCCGCCACAGGTGCAACACCTTTGGGAGCTGCACCGGACTGGGGAAAAGGCGCTCGCCGGCGGCTCGCCGGCGGCGACAAGGAGGGCCTTGTCGCCGCCAACGATGCCTTCCACTCCGCCATCGTCGCCATGTCGGCCAACAGCGTGCTGGCGGGCCTCATCGCCCAGGTCGGTCGCCGGGTGCGTTGGTATTACCAGCCCATCGCGCTGACCCGCGGCAAGGACGCCTGGGACGAGCACGCCGAGCTCATCGAGGCCATCGCCGGGCGCAGCGGAAGGCGTGCTGGCGACTTGATGCGTCGGCACACCGAGCGCACGCGCGAGATCTACCACAAGAGGCGTCAAGAAGCCGCCGACGGCGCCGAAGGAGTTGCGTGATCCACGGATTCGGGCGTTACCGCAGTCCTGGCCCGTCGACCCGGCTGACGGAGCAACGCCGCGGTGATCGCCGATAACAGCGCGCTGGCCGCGGCCAGCCAGTAGGCACCGGTGTACCCCCAGGCGTCGATTACGCTGGCGCCCACGCCAATTCCGAGGATCGAGCCCACCAGCTTGGAGCTGTAAACGATGCCGTAGTTGCTGGCGTTGTTGTTCTCGCCGAAGTAGTCGGTGGTCAGCGTGGCGAACAGCGGGTAGAACGCGCCCCCGCCGAACCCGACCAGCACGGCAAAGAAGAGGAAGGCTATCTCGTTCTTGGCCAGTCCGGTGTAGAGCAGGCCGATCAGCGCGACAACCGAAACCAGCAGGACTATCAGCAGCGTCTGCTTGCGGCCGATCCGGTCCGAGACGAAGCCGGTCACCGCGCGACCGACGCCGTTGATGATCGACAGGCCGCCCGCCGACGACGCCACGATCAACGCCCCGAAACCAAGGTGCTTGGCGAACGGAACCATGTAGCTGATGCCGAACAGCGATACCCCGGTCGTGATCCCCAACGACAGCCACATCAACGGCAGCATGCCTGTCTTGATCGCCTCGACCGGACCGTACTGCCGGACCGCGGGCGGATTCTTCTGCAGGCTTCTGGCGCTGGCCCCGGCGGCGCCGTGCTGCAAAGGGTCGACGTCCGCCGGCCACCAGTTCTTCGGGGGGTCCTGGAAACTGGCACCGCAGATGACGAGCACCACGAGCATGAAGGCGCCCACCAAGTCGAGGAGCCACACATAGGTGTTGGGATGCAGCGCATAGCTGAAGATGAAAATGAAGGGCACCGCGCCGTAGGCGAAACCGCCACAGACGAATCCCGTCTTCGCGCCGCGCCGCTCGGGATACCACTTGCCGACGATGGTGATTCCCGTCGAGTACACCAGGCCGACGCCGCAGCCGCCGCATACCGCAAATCCGAGGAAGGCCACCACCAGATTGCTGCTGTGCGCCACCGTGACGAATCCCAGCGCAGACAGCACGGCGGCGGCCAACATCGTCGACCGCGCCGAGGTGATCCCCTTTTCCCGAAGCCGGCCTGCGGGATAGGCGACGGCGGCCTGGAAGACCGCCCAGGCCGACAGCAACCAGAATGTTTGGGACAAAGTCCAGCCGTGGGCGTGGCGCAGGGTGTCGGCGGCGGCGCCGTAGCCGTACTCGAAGACGCTGACTGCCATCATCGCGATCCACGGCAGCCACACCATCGACGCTCGGGACCTGCCGAGCAGCTGACGGTCGGTTTCGCCGACACGATATACGCGACCGTTAGCATCGGTAACCTCGCGGTAGGTTGCGCGAGCTGAAGACATCGTTGACTCACTTTCGAAAAGGGGCTAGGAGGGGGCTGCCCGCGTCGAACCACGCGGCGCCGTCGAGCTGGGTGTGCTTCGCGGAGCGCAATATTCGCTGCCCCGCGGGCCCTATGGCGGTGCGCGGCCGGTAATTTCACCCGCCCCACAACCTCGATTGGCCGTTCGAAGCCACGGCCGTCCAGCCCGGAAACGTCGCGGGGCTGCCGCGCGCCGCGCGGGGCCTTCGGCGACAACCGGATCCATGTCGGCCGAACCAGTCGGTCTCTAGCTGCTTCCCACGCCCATGTCAGCGTCGCGGGTTCAGATCGCCCCGGCGCTTCTGAAGCGCTGCAACTGTTCTCGCGAATAGCCCAGTTCCAGGCAGATCTCCTCCGTGTGCTCGCCCAGGAGCGGCGGACGCACGATGTCGACGGGCGAGTCGGAAAGCCGAAGCGGACTTCCCACGGTCTTGAATGCCCCGCGCTCGGGGTGCTCGACGGTGACGATCGCGCCCAGATCGGCCAGTGTCTGGTCCTCGATCAGTTCCTTGGTGCTAAGCACGGGGCCACAAGGCACGTTGAGAGCGTTGAGCTGCTCCATGGCCTCCCATTTGGTGTGTCGCTGGCTCCAATCCTCGATCAACGCGAAAACCTTGTCCAGCTTGGGTAGCCGATCTTCCGGCCGGACCCAGTCCGGGTGGTCGGCGAGGTCGGGCCGCCCGATGAGACGGGCGAGCGGCGCCCATCCAGCCGGTTGGACGATGACGTAGATATAGTCGTTGGGACCCCCGCCTTTGGTGCGAACCGCCCATCCCGGTTGGCCTCCGCCGGACGCGTTGCCGGCCCTCGGCACCTCGTCGCCGAAGCGCTCGTTGGGATATTCGCGCAGCGGACCGTGTGCGAGCCGTTGCTGATCGCGCAGCTTCACCCGGCAGAGATTGAGGACCGCCGCCTGCATCGCCACCTCGACCCGTTGCCCGACGCCGGTGTTGGTGCGCTGCAACAGCGCCGCCAAGATCGCGGCGACCAAATGAATCCCGGTGCCCGAGTCTCCGATCTGCGCACCCGTCGCCGTCGGTGGGCCGTCCTCGAAACCCGTTGTGGCCATTGCCCCACCCATCGCTTGCGCGATAATCTCGTACGCTTTGAAATTGAAGTACTTGCCCGGGCCGAAGCCTTTGATGGATGCATAAATCAGCCTGGGGTTGATCTCCCGCAGCCGTTCCCAGCTGAACCCAAACCGGTCGATGACGCCAGGACCGAAGTTCTCCACCAGGACGTCGGCACCTTGCACCAGGCGGGCGAAGATGTCTATACCGTCTTCGCTTTTCATGTTCACGGTGACGCTGCGTTTATTGCAGTTCAGCATCGTGAAATACAGACTGTCCGCGTCGGGCAGGTCGCGCAGCTGGCCCCGCGTGACGTCTCCGCCGTTGGGCGTCTCGAGCTTTACGACATCGGCACCCAGCCACGCGAGCATTTGGGTGGCGGACGGGCCCGATTGGACATGGGTCATATCGAGCACGCGAACGCCGTCTAAAGCCTTACCCATGAGTTCCCCCTTTGAGGAGTTGTCGCCGTGGCGGTTCGTTGGAGTTCGGTGATCACTGACCATTGCGCTCATCGATTCCTCGAATACTGGACCTGCCTTCGGCAGCTCGGGGTTCCGAGGCAGTGAATCGGGCTGCACCGGTCGAACGGGCACTTGCGTGACTGCAGACTGTATACCGTATACGCCCAGTGTTACCAAAAGTTCTCCGATTGTCCAGAGCAATACCATTTCCGATCTGCCATCGCGGATAGGGGTGGGCCGGGTCCGGCGCCGCCGGCAAAGTCCGGACGACGCGTCTACCCCCCAATCGTGTTGCGGTAAGGACCTTCATCCTCAGCCATCCATTCTCCGCGCGTGACCTTAAAGAAGCCTGGACGCTTGCCGCGAACCGGAGTAGAACGCTGCATACCGTATGCATAGGAGTCGCCATGCATAGGAGTCGCCATGCCAACCCTCAAGGATGAAATTCCGGTTACGCGGATTCGCCCGTACGGACGCGTCTATCGGGTCGGCGAACGACCGCAAGACATCATGGTCGTGGCGATGGGCTTGATCTGCCTGTGCGCCACCTTCGTGCCGCGTCTGCTTCAGCGGCCGGGGTATCCCGCCTGCCGTGTGCCGGACTGATCCAGCGCCCGATCACAGGCGCAAATGAAGAAAACTGCTCCCCGGCCGCACAGCGGGCCGGGCAGCAGCGTCTCGGTTTGGTGGCCACAAAGACCGGCGTTATACCGAGCCTCCTGTTGGTGCGATATGCGCGCTAGCGACGAAATGGCCCCAGGGACAAAATCCCTGGGGCCATTCGCCTCGACCCGGCGATTCGGGGCGCCCGAGCGCCCGGCGCGACCTGTCAGACGACGACGGCGTCCTGGCGCCACTTTGCGATGGTGTCCTCGTCATAACCCAGTTCGGCCAATACCTCGTCGGTGTGTTCGCCGAGTAGCGGCGCGCCCTTGATGTCGGGCTTGAAGGAGGAGAACTTGATCGGGCTACCGACCGTCAGGAAAGTCCCGCGCCCCTTCTGCTCCACCTCGACGACCGTGCCACTCTTGCGGAGGTCCGGGTCCACGGCCAGCTCCTTCATGGAGAAGACTGGCGCACAAGGGATTTCCCACTTGCGCAGGATGTCGACGGCCTCGTACTTGGTCTTGTCGGCCAGCCACTTCTCGATCTCGGCGAAGATGTCGAAGATCTTGTCCTGGCGTGCGAGCGCGGTACTGTAGGCCGGGTCTGTGGCCCACTCGGGCCGCCCGATCGCCTCTGCCGTCCGCGCCCAGTTCTGCTCCTGGATCGTGAAATAGATGTAGGCATTCGGGTCGGACTCCCACCCCTTGCACTTGAGCACCCAGCCCGGCTGGCCGCCGCCGCCGGCGTTGCCGCCGCGGGGCACCGCGTCGCCGAACGTACCGTTGGGGTACTGCGGGTACTCCTCGAGGTAACCGACACGTTCCAGGCGCTGTTGGTCGCGCAGCTTCACCCGGCACAGGTTCAGCACGGAGTCTTGCATCGAGGCGGACACCTTCTGGCCCTTACCGGTCTTGTCCCGCGCGATCAGCGCGGTCAGGATGCCGATCAGCAGGTGCATCCCGGTGTTCGAGTCACCAAGAGCCGCACCGCTGACCGTGGGCGGTCCGTCCCAGAATCCCGTGGTGGACGCGTTGCCGCCGGCGCACTGCGCGACGTTCTCGTAGACCTTGAGGTCGTTCCACGACGAGTCGTCGTTGAAGCCCTTGACCGAACCGAAGATCAGCCGCGGGTTCCAGGACTGTAACTTGTCCCAGGACAGCCCCATTCGGTCCATGGCGCCCGGCGCGAAGTTCTCCACCAGCACATCGGCCTGGCGGATCAGCTTCTCCATGACCTCGATGCCCTGGGGGGACTTCGTGTTGATCGCCAACGAGCGCTTGTTGCTATTGAGCATCGTGAAGTACAGCGCGTCGACGTCCGGTATGTCGCGAAGTTGGTTACGCGTCACATCGCCACCGGTCGTGCGCTCGACTTTGAGGACGTCCGCCCCAAACCAGGCGAGCATCTGCGTACAGGCTGGACCCGCCTGGACGCCGGTGAAGTCGATGACTTTGATCCCGGCCAACGGCAGTTCGGTCATAACAGATTCCCTTTCTTTCCCGTGCTTTCGAGTTATCTCTTGTGCGTCCCGGCCGCTGACAGGCCGGTTCCCGTTCAGCCCTTGTTGGTTATGCCCTTGGGATTCAGGTGGGCGATGTTGCCGCTCTCCGTTCCGTCTGACGGGTCGATCAGGCAATCGATCAGCGACGGCTGACCCGACGCAAGGGCTTCCCGGAGCGCGTCGGCAACTTCGTCGGGCGTCTCCGCGCGGTAACCCGTACCACCGAAGGCCTTGATCATGAACTCGTGATGCGCGGCCAGCGCGGTGGGCGCCGGGTCTTCGGAGCTCGAGACGTCGTCGCCGCGGTACACGCCGCCGTTGTTGAGGATCACGGTGACGATGGGCAGCTTGTAGCGGCAGATCGTCTCCAATTCCATTCCGCTGAAGCCGAAAGCGCTGTCGCCCTCGATCGCGACGACGGGCTCGCCGGTCTCCACGGCCGCCGCGATCGCGAATCCCAGCCCGACGCCCATCACTCCCCAGGTGCCGCTGTCCAGCCGTCGTCGCGGCCGATACATGCCGATCGTGTTGCGGGCCAGATCCAGAGCGTTCGCGCCCTCGTTCACCAGGCAGACTCGCGGATTGTCCTGCAGCACATCCCGGATGACCTGGAGGGCGCCGAGGAACTTCATCGGGTGAGCGATGCGAGCCGCCGCCAGGCGGTCCGCCATCTTGGCGACGTTCTGCGCCCCCTTGAGAACGATTTCCTCCCGCCACTGCGCCGCAGTGCTGATCTGTCCCAGCTTGGACCGCTCGACCAGCGCCTGCATGACCGAGCGGATGTCGCCGACCAGAGGCACCGCGATCGGTTGATTGCTGTCCATTTCGCTGGGCTCGATGTCGATCTGGATGAACTTGGCGTCGCGATTCCACTGCGGCGCATCGCCGTGTCCGAGCAGCCAGTTCAGTCGCGCGCCGACCAGCAGCACGACGTCGGCCCGGCGCAGCGCCAACGACCGCGACGTCGCCGCCGACTGCGGGTGGTCGTCGGGCAACAGGCCCTTGGCCATCGACATCGGCAAGTACGGAATTCCGGTGCTCTCTACGAACTCTTTGATCTGCTCGTCGGCCCGCGAGTACGCGGCGCCCTTGCCCAAGACGATCAGGGGCCGTTCGGCGCCGGCGAGCAATTCGATGGCCTTGTCCACCGATTCGATGTCGGGGAGCTGCCGGGGGGCGGGGTCGACCACGCGCCACAACGTCTTCGCGGCCGACGCCGAGTCGACGACCTCACCGAGCACGGCCGCCGGAATATCCAGATAAACCCCCCCTGGACGCCCGGACGCCGCAGTCCGGATCGCGCGCGCCACGCCGCGACCGATGTCCTCGGCACGGGACACCCGGTACGCAGCCTTGACGAAGGGTTTGGCCGCCGCGAGCTGATCCATCTCCTCGTAGTCACCCCGCTGCAGATCCACCAGGTGACGCTCGCTGGAGCCCGAGATCTGCACCATTGGAAAGCAATTGGTGGTCGCATTGGCCAGCGCCACGAGACCGTTGAGGAACCCTGGCGCCGATACCGTCAAGCAGATCCCGGGCTTCTGAGTCAGGAACCCGGCCGCGGCCGCGGCGTGCCCTGCGGCACTCTCATGACGAAAACCGATGTAGCGGATGCCTGCCGCCTGTGCGGTCCGCGCCAGATCGGTGATGGGAATGCCCACCAGCCCGTAGATGGTGTGCACGTCATTGAGCCGAAGCGCGTCAACCACCAAGTGGATGCCATCAGTCAGAGCCCCGGCGTCTTCGGCCTCAGTACCTTCGACGGTAGCGGCAGTCATCAGGACTTCCTTTTCCGGCAGTAGCTGCCTTGATCGAATTTCTGTCTTACTCTTCACTTTTCTCCAACAGGGGGAACTACGTCCAAGACTTAGTGGCACTCACGAGATAAACGAGAGTTATCACGGCCCTCGGCGACTCGGTCCCGACAGACACCGCGATTGCCGAGGCATTCAAGCCACGAAAGATTCCGTCGTCACCGTCGGCTCCGTCTCCAGATCAACGGCAACACCCGGATCGGGACCCGCGAAGGTGTGGTGTTCGCGGCCGAGGGGCGCCCCGACCGCTACGTTCAGGAAAGCCCTTGCCGCCGCCGACCCAGCGGCCGAGGCATTGACGGCGATGGCCACCGGCGCACGCTGGTCGGGCTCGACCAGACGCAGTCCCCGCATTGCGCCGGTCGTCTGCATCGCGCGAAACCAGTTGTGCGGTACCACACTTGCCCACTCCCCCGTCTCGACGTGAGCGCAAAGCAAAGCCATCGAATCGGTCTCGACCTGCGGTAGGACCACTGCGCCCGCGGTCGCAAACGCATGGTCGATGAACTTCCGGAACTCGACCTCCGGGCCCAGCAGCACGAGGGGCAGCTGGGCCGCCTCCGACCACGTGATGGTCTCCGCCGAGCCCACGAGCTGTTTGCCCGAAACCAGCAGCACACACTGTTCCTCGTAGAGCGGAACCAGCTCCAAGCCGGTGTGATCACTCACATCGAAGTGGGCGATGGCGGCGTCGAGCTCGAAGCGGTGCAACTGGCGCGCCAATTCGGTTGCCGGAAGGTGGGATACCATCTTGACCCGCGCCAGCGGGTGCAAGGAACAGAAGGCGGCGATAGGCAAGGCCATCGTGGTCGATACGGTCGGCCCCGCACCCAGCCGCAATACTCCCGAGATGCCGGACCGCAAGGCCGCGGCTTCCGCCACCAGCCCATCGTGCACCGCAAGCACCCTCTTGGCCCATAGGACAAGCCGTTCGCCCTCCATGGTCAGGCCCTCGAAGTTGCGCCCGCGATTGATCAAGGTCACGTTGAGCTCCCGCTCCAGCTTGGCGATAGACGCCGACAGCGCGGGCTGCGAGACGTAGCAGGCTTCGGCCGCGCGCGCGAAGTGCCGTTCCCTGGACACCGCGACGAAGTACTCGAGTTGTCGTAGCAGCACGTACGTTCCTCCTTGCCCGCCGAACGCCGGTCGGCTGACGCCGTCATCCCGTTGCAGACGGTATGCAGTATGCATTATGCGGTAGTCTACGTCTTGGACGACGTCCCCGCCGCGCTTGGGGCCCCGCTGGCGGTGGGGACCACCACGAGGAAGGCAGGACAATGAACAGCGCAGCTACCCACCCGGCGGCACCGCAGGCCGAATCGGGTACCGCGGACGCGAACGTGAGCCACGAACGGCTGGCGCAGGCCGTGGTGAGCGCGACGCCGGAGGCGGTCGTGGTCTGCGACGCCCAAGGCGTGATCCGCTTGTGGAACGACGGGGCGCGGCGCATCTTCGGCTACTCGTCGTCAGAGGCGATGGGAGAGAATCTCGATATCATCATCCCGGCGAAGCTGCGCAAACGGCACTGGGACGGTTACCACCAGACGATGGCCACCGGTCACACCCGCTACGGCGACAAGCTACTGAGTGTTCCTGCGACACATCGGGATGGACACCGGCTGTCGATCGAATTCAGCGTCGCGCTGCTGCGTCAGGATGACGGCCGCATTGTCGGGATCTCGGCGATAATGCGTGAGGTGACCGAGCGCCGAAACGAGGAGAAAGCGCTGCGTAGCCGGCTCGCAGAACTCGAATCGCGACTTGCGGAGCTCGAGAGCACCGTCGGCTGAGTCGCCGGCTGAGCGCCGAGAGCCCAGCCGCTCCCAATCGGGTCCGTCCCGACCCTTTACGGTTGCCGTATGACCGACGACATCCTGGTGATCGAGACCGACGAGCGGGTACGCACCCTGACCCTCAACCGGCCGCAGTCCCGCAACGCGCTGTCCTCCGCGCTGCGGGATCAGTTCTTCGGGGCCCTGGCCGCCGCCGAGGCCGACGACGGCGTGGACGTCGTCATCGTCACCGGGGCCGATCCAGTGTTCTGTGCGGGACTCGATCTCAAGGAGCTGGGCGGGCAGTCGGCGCTGCCGGACATCTCGCCGCGATGGCCGGCGATGACCAAGCCGGTGATCGGCGCGGTCAACGGCGCCGCCGTCACAGGCGGGCTCGAGCTCGCGTTGTACTGCGACATCCTGATCGCCTCGGAGCAGGCGCGCTTCGCCGACACCCACGCCCGGGTAGGCCTGCTGCCCACCTGGGGGCTGAGCGTCCGGCTCCCGCAGAAAGTCGGCGTCGGCGTGGCCCGGCGGATGAGCCTGACCGGCGACTACCTCTCCGCCGCCGACGCCTTGCGCGCCGGACTGGTGACCGAGGTGGTGCCGCACGGCCAGCTGCTGCCCGCGGCCCGCACGGTCGCGGCGTCGATCGTCGGCAACAACCAGAACGCGGTGCGCGCACTGCTGGCCTCCTACCACCGGATCGACGACGCGCAGACCAGCGCGGGGCTTTGGCTGGAAGCGACGGCGGCCAGGCAGTTCCGGACGACGGGCGACGACATCGCCGCGAACCGCGAGGCCGTACTGCAACGCGGGCGCGCCCAGGTGCGGTAGCGGCGCCTGCCGGCCATGTCCACGCAACCGGGCTTCGCGCCGCCGCCCCGAAAGCGGTCGACCGCCGACATCGTCGCGACCACGCTGCTGTTCGTCGGGCAGCTGGCGGCGAGCGCCCTGGCGTTCGTCCCGGCGCTGCTGGGGTCCGCGTGGTTGATGATGCCGATTTGCAGCGACAACTGCGACAGCGCGCAGGTCTCCCACTTCGTGCACAACACCTGGACGGGGGCGCTGGTCATCGTGGCCGGAGTCGGGGTCGCGCTGCTGGTGGCGGCCTGCGGAACGCTCGTCTCGGGCCTGCGCGGGACCCTGATGTGGAAGTGGCCGGCGCTGGGGCTGGCGATGGTGATCGTCTGCTTTGTGATCGCCCTGGGTCTGTGGATGGAGGCGACTCCCAGGACGGGGTGAACGACCGGTGACCGCGACCAATACGATCCACAATCACCACGTCGAGAAGAACCACGAAACCAGCACGCGAGCGGAGGAGGACTGATGGGTGCGGTCGTCCTGCCCGCGCGGCTGCTCGCCGGGCTGATCCTCGCGGCCGGGCTCACGCCCGCGCCGCGCGCCGCGGCGCAACCGCCGCCGGGATTTCCCAGCCTCGACAATTTCACCGCCGTGCCGGCGGACGGCTACGTCACGACGCCGCCGCAGGGCGGGTCGCCGCGGGTGAGCTTCTCCGCCTCGCCCAGCCTGGTGTGCGATTTCTACGGGGGCTCGGCGCCCGCGCCGCAACCGTCACAGGACATCCGGTGCACGGGTGACATGCCCGGCATGGACGACGTGCCGATCTCCGGCGGCGCCCGGGCCAGGCCCGGCGACTGCATGGTGGGTGCGGTCAACTTCAAGGGACCGGGCTACGAGTTGACCCGGATGTCCTACGGCGTCTGCGACGGGAACCCCGCGGCGCTGCCGTCGGGCGGCAAACCGCTGGTCACCGGCCAGAAGGTGTCGTACCTGAATGTGACCTGCGCCGTGGGGGCCGACGTCATGGTCGCGTGCCTCGACGCCACCAGCGGGGAGCACGGGTTCGTGTTGCGGCGGGCGGGAAGCTGGGCGTTCTAGCCCGGAGTCAGCCGAGCGCCGCGCGCAGCGACGCAACCACGTCGTCGATCGAACCGGCGGTCGAGTATCCGGCGGCCAGCCGATGGCCGCCGCCGCCGAACGTGGAGGCGACCGAGGCCAGGTCCACCTCCGCCTTGGCCCGCATCGACACCGACCACTGGCGGGGGCTGACCTCTTTGAAGACGGCCGCGACCTCGGCCTGCTGCGTCGTGCGGACGATGTCGACGATGCTTTCGACCTCCTCGGGCCGCGAGGCCACCCAGTCCCGGTTGTCGACAACCGCGTACACCAGGCCGCGACCGGCGGCCGCGTCCGGTAGCAGGCGCGCGCTGCCCAGCACGCGCGACAGCAGCGGCAGCCACCCGAACGGATGGGTGTCCATCAGCGTGCGGCTGATGGCGGCGTTGTCCACCCCGATGTCGACCAACCGGGCCGCCAACCGTAGCGCGTCGGCGCTGGCCCAGCGGAATGATCCGGTGTCGGTCGTCAGGCCCGCGTAGATGCAGTGCGCGACATCGGGTTCGATTCGCTTGCCCCACGTGTCGAGCAACTCCGCGACCATCATCGTGGTGGAATCCGCCGACACGTCGATGAAGTTCGCGGTGCCGAACATGTCGTTGCTGGCGTGGTGGTCGATGACCAGCAGTGGCCGGCCGGGAGCGGCCAAGTCGGCCAGCTCCCCCAGCCTCTTCACGCTCGGAACATCCACGGTCACAACCAGGTCGACGTCCCGGCGCATCGCGCCGGGGCTGACCAGCAGGTGACCGCCCGGCAGGGACGCCAGCGACTCCGGCAGGGTCTCCGGCGCGCCGAAACTGACTTCGACGCGCTTGCTGCATCTTTCGAGCACCAGTGCCAGCGCCAGGCCGGCGCCGATGGTGTCGGCATCGGGATGGACGTGCGCGACCACCGCGACAGTCGCGGCCGCCGAGAGCAGCTCAACGGCAGCAAAAGCGTCGACGCGCGCCCCCGTGGCGGGGACGCCGGCCAGGTCAGTCTTCGAGTTGGTCGTCGTCACCGGCGGTCCCGTCCTCTGACCCGCTGACACGGTATGGATCGGCCTCGCCGGCGGGCTTGGCACCCGAACGTACCCGCGCGAGGTCGGCGTCCGCCGCGCGCGCCCGGGCCAGCAACTCGTCCATCCGCTGCACGTTATCCGCCGTCGTGTCGCGGGTGAACGTCAGCGTCGGGGTGAAGCGCACCCCAGTGCCCGCCCCGACCATGGTGCGCAACGCACCCCTGGCGCGGTCCAGCGCGGCCGCCGCCGCCGCGTAGTCGGGCTCTTCGTCGAGGGTGCGACCCATCACCGTGTAGAACACGGTCGCGTCGTGCAGGTCAGCGGTCACCTTCGTGTCGACGATGGTGACCCCGTCCAGCCCCGGATCCTTGATCTCGAACTCGATCGCCGAGGCGACGATCGTGTTGATCCGCTTTGCCAGCCGCCGCGCCCGGGCCGGATCAGGCATATCGATTCACCGCCTCCACCTCATCACTTCGTTCTGCATCGTCGGCGGTGGTCGATTCACCGCCTCCCGCCCGCAAGCGGAGGGACCCCGACCTCGTCACTTCGTTCCGCAACGCTGGCGGTGGTCAGGCGCGCTCCTTTTGCACGAGCTCGTAGGACTCGATGATGTCGCCTTCCTTGATGTCGTTGTAGCCCAGCGTCATACCGCACTCGAAGCCCTCGCGGACCTCGGTGACGTCGTCCTTCTCCCGGCGCAGCGAGGTGATCGTGAGGTTGTCGGCAACCACGATGTTGTCCCGCAGCAGCCGGGCCTTGGCGTTACGGCGCACCACACCGGAGCTGATCATGCAGCCGGCGATGAGGCCGACCTTCGAGGATCGGAACAGCGCCCGGATCTCGGCGCGACCCAGCTGATTCTCCTCGTAGATCGGCTTGAGCATGCCGCGCAGGGCCTTCTCGATCTCGTCGATGGCCTGGTAGATCACCGAGTAGTAGCGGATCTCGACGCCCTCGCGGTTGGCCAGCTCGGTCGCCTTGCCCTCGGCGCGCACGTTGAACCCGATGATCACCGCGTCCGACGCCGACGCCAGGTTGACGTTGGTCTCGGTGATGCCACCGACGCCGCGGTCGATGACGCGCAGCGCCACCTCGTCGTCGACCTGGATGCCCAGCAGGGCCTCCTCCAGCGCTTCGACCGTACCGGCGTTGTCGCCCTTGAGGATCAGGTTCAGCTGGCTGGTTTCCTTCAGCGCCGAGTCCAGGTCCTCCAGGCTGATCCGCTTGCGGGAGCGGGCCGCCAGCGCGTTGCGCTTGCGGGCGCTGCGCCGGTCGGCGATCTGCCGGGCAATGCGATCCTCGTCGACCACCAGGAAGTTGTCCCCGGCGCCGGGCACCGACGTGAAGCCGATGACCTGCACCGGCCGCGACGGCAGCGCCTCTTCGACGTCGTCGCCGTGCTCGTCGACCATGCGGCGGACGCGCCCGTAGGCGTCGCCGGCCACCACGGAATCGCCAACGCGCAGCGTCCCGCGCTGCACCAGCACGGTGGCCACCGGACCACGTCCGCGGTCAAGGTGAGCCTCGATCGCCACACCCTGGGCCTCCATGTCGGGGTTGGCCCGCAGGTCCAGGGCGGCGTCGGCGGTCAGCAGGACCGCCTCCTCGAGCGCGTCGATGTTGGTGCCCACCTTCGCCGAGATGTCGACGAACATGGTGTCGCCACCGAAGTCCTCCGCCACCAGACCGTATTCGGTGAGCTGCCCGCGAATCTTCGCCGGGTCGGCGCCCTCCTTGTCGATCTTGTTGACCGCCACCACGATCGGCACGTCGGCGGCCTGCGCGTGGTTGATCGCCTCCACGGTCTGCGGCATCACGCCGTCGTCGGCGGCCACCACCAGGATCGCGATGTCGGTGGCCTTCGCGCCGCGGGCACGCATAGCGGTGAACGCCTCGTGACCCGGGGTGTCGATGAAGGTGATCAGCCGCTCGCTGCCCTCGAAGTTCACGGCCACCTGGTAGGCACCGATGTGCTGGGTGATGCCGCCCGCCTCGCCCTCGCGGACGCTGGCGTTTCGGATGGTGTCGAGCAGTCGCGTCTTACCGTGGTCGACGTGACCCATGACGGTCACCACCGGCGGGCGGGTCTGCAGGTCTTCCTCGCCGCCCTCGTCCTCGCCGTAGGTCAGGTCGAAGGACTCCAGCAGTTCGCGGTCCTCGTCCTCGGGACTGACGACCTGCACGACGTAGTTCATCTCGCTGCCGAGCAGCTCAAGGGTTTCGTCGCCGACCGATTGCGTCGCGGTCACCATCTCGCCGAGGTTGAACAGGGCCTGCACCAGCGCCGCCGGGTTGGCGTCGATCTTCTCGGCGAAGTCCGACAGAGACGCGCCGCGCGCCAACCGGATGGTTTCGCCGTTACCGTGCGGCAGCCGCACGCCCCCGACGACCGGCGCCTGCATGTTCTCGTACTCGGCGCGTTTGGCCCGCTTGGACTTGCGGCCGCGCCGGGGCGCGCCGCCGGGACGGCCGAACGCACCCGCCGCGCCGCCGCGCTGACCGGGGCGACCGCCGCCGCCACCGCCGGCGCCGGCGCCGGCGCCGGGGCGACCGCGGAAGCCGCCGCCACCACCGGGCGGGGCACCGACGCCGCCGCCACCACCGCCGCGGTAGTTACCGCCGCCACCGTCGGAGCGGCCGCCGGGCCCACCGGGCCGACTACCTCCGGGCCGCGGTGCGCCGGGCCGCGCCGGGCGGCCCTGGCCGCCGGCGCCGCCGGGACGTGGCGGCATGTTGCCGGGCGACGCGCCCCCCGGGCGCGGGGCGCCCGGCCTGGGAGCACCGGGACGCGGCGCCATGGGACGCGGGATCGGGCGGTCGACGGGTTGCGCCGACGAGAACGGGTTGTTGCCGACGCGCGGAGTGCGGGCGGCGGGACGGGGGATCGGCCCCGGCCGCGGGCCGGGTGTCGCACCGGGGTGCGGGCCGGACTGCCCAGGCTGCGCTGCTGGCCCCGGCGCCGGGGGCGGTGCCGACGGCCGGCCGGGCACCGGTCCCGGACGGGCGGGCGCCGGTGCGGGTGCGGACGGGGAGGCGGCGGTGGCCACCGCGCCGGTGTCGGCCGGCTTGGCGGGGCCACCGGCGGCTTCACCGTTACCGGTGGCCTTGCCGATCGCCTGGTCGAGGGCCCTGTCGAGCGACTTGGCGGGCGACTTGGCGGCCGGCCTCGCGGTGGCATGCCCACCGGACTTCGCGGCCGGCTTGCCACCGCCGAAGGACTCCCGGAGCCGGCGCGCAACCGGCGCCTCTACGGTCGACGACGCGGATTTGACGAATTCGCCCTGTTCATTAAGCCGGGCGAGCACTTCCTTGCTGGTGACACCGAGTTCCTTAGCCAACTCGTGTACGCGGGCCTTACCTGCCACTACATCTCCTGTCTATGAGGCGACAGTCGTGGGCGGCCGCGCCTCTGGGGCTAGCTGTAACGCATAGAGGTGGGAGTCATCGGGACTTCACGGTGTGCTCATGTTCTTCGCTACCTGTTCTGTTGCCGGGTGCTCGGGTGCACCTAGGAACTCTAGGTGCTCGACCACCGCGGATGTGTCCGGTGAACCGGCGATGCGCAGCGCTCGGGTGAAAGCACGCCGCCGGATCGCCTGGTGCACGCACCCCGGTGCGGGATGCAACCATGCACCTCGCCCCGGCTGGTGACGCTCCGTGTCAACGATCACGACGGATTCGCCGTTCCCGGTTGACACTGCCACCACTCGAAGCAGTTCGACGGCCAACTCTCGCTTCCGGCACCCCACGCACGTCCGCACGGGTCCACCCGGGTGTCTGTGCGCCCGGCTGGTTCGGGGTGCCGAAGGCTCGCGCTGGATCACGGCTCAGTCTAGCGTCACCGAACCGATGGTCTGAACCACCCGACGGACGGTCCGGGTCGGTCAGCGGTCGTGGGCCATGCCCTGGGTGGCGCCGTGTTCGGGTTGGCTGTCGGAATGGGGGGAATCCCCGCGGATGTCGATGCGCCACCCGGTCAGCCGGGCGGCCAACCGCGCGTTCTGGCCCTCCTTGCCGATGGCCAGGGACAGCTGGAAGTCGGGCACGACCACGCGCGCGGCGCGGCCGGCCTGGTCGATGATCGACACCGACATCACCTTGGCCGGCGACAACGCGTTCGCGACGAACCGGGCCGGGTCCTCGTCGTAGTCGATGATGTCGATCTTCTCCCCCGACAGCTCGCTCATCACGTTGCGCACGCGCTGCCCCATCGGCCCGATGCACGCCCCCTTCGCGTTCAGGCCGGGAACGTTCGACCGCACCGCGATCTTCGAGCGGTGGCCCGCCTCGCGCGCGACCGCCACGATCTCGACCGATCCGTCGGCGATCTCGGGCACCTCCAGCGCGAACAGCTTGCGCACCAGGTTGGGGTGGGTACGCGACAGCGTGATCAGCGGCTCCCGCGCCCCACGCGTCACGCCGATCACGTAACAGCGCACCCGGTTGCCGTGCTCGTAGCTCTCGCCGGGCACCTGCTCGGCCGCGGGGATCACGCCTTCGGAGGCCTTGGTCTCGGTGCCCATCCGGACGACGACGAGACCGCGCGCATTGGCCCGGTTGTCGCGCTGGATCACGCCCGCGACGATCTCGCCCTCGCGCGTGGAGAACTCGCCGTAGGTGCGCTCGTTCTCGGCGTCGCGGAACCGCTGCAGCATCACCTGCCGCGCGGTCGTGGCGGCGATGCGGCCGAACCCCTCGGGGGTGTCGTCCCATTCGCTGATGACGTTGCCGTCCTCGTCCGTCTCCCGGGCGATGACCTGGACGACCCCGGTCTTGCGGTCGATCTCGATCCGCGCGTCGGTCTGGTGGCCTTCGGTGTGCCGGTAGGCGGTCAGCAGCGCGGACTTGATCGTCTCGAGGAGCTCGTTGACCGAGATTCCCCGATCGACCTCGATCGCGTGCAGCGCCGCCATGTCGATGTTCATCAGCGCCGCTCCTCTCCGCCGCAAGCGGGTGGGATCCCCGCGGAGCTGGGGAGTACCCCCACATCGCCCTTTTGCTCTGCGTCGCCCTTTTGCTCTGCATCGCCCTTTTGCTCTGCATCGTCGCCGGCGCGGTTCATGCTCCGACCTCCGTCCCAGCGGCCCGCCCGGCCCCGGCCGACTCGGCCAGGTCCAGCTCCGCCTTTGCCGGCGGGGAAAACTCAACCTGCACAACAGCTTTGGCAATCTCGGCGAGAGGGATGTCCCGCACCGTCCAGCCCCGGCCGGCGCGGACCACCAGGGCGACGGCATCATCGCGCGTCTCGCCGACGCGTCCGGTCAGCGTCGATCCGTCCGACAGCGAGACCTCGACCTTACGGCCGCGGGCACGGCGGAAATGCTTGGCGGAGGTCAGCGGGCGCTCCACACCGGGCGAGCTGACCTCGAGCACGTAGCGGTCGTCGATGCCGTCCACGCCGTCCAGCAAAGTCGACGCCGAACGGGAAAGCGTGGCGATGGTGTCCAGGTCGAGAGCGTTATCCCCGTCGGCGATCACGGTGATCCTCGGCGGCCGCGTCCGGGCGTCGATGACCACGTCCTCGATCTCGTAGCCGGCGCGCGCGAACTCGCCACCGAGTAGCTCGATCACCTGCGTCTGCGAAGGTAGCCCGGTGGTCACGGCGAGCTCCTCATCTTGAGTTGTCGGTCATTTCGTGCACTTCGCCGCCCGCGGCTCGCGGGCGGGTCCAGTGTCCCGCGGGACACCGGAGCGCGGGCGTCCCACGAGAGCTAGCTATTCACGATACGCCAGGAATCGCCCGCGTCCGCCCGATCGCGGCCCCGCATCATGCCCACCTTCGTGGGGGCGACTACCGATGGCAGGATGTTGCATGTGCCTAGCGCAATACCCGTCACCAACAGGCGGGGTGTGCTCGCCGGTGGCGTGGCTCTGGCCGCGCTGGGGGTGGTCGGATCCGCCTGTAGCGAGTCCCCGCCCAAACCGCCGCCGGTCGAAGACCTGCTGGGCCCGTTAGACCAGGCCCGGCATGACAGCGCGCTGGCAACCGCCGCAGCATCGGCCATCGGGACGGCGCCCCAGATCGCCGCGGCCCTCACGGTGGTGGCCACCCAACGGGCGGCACACGCCCGCGCCCTGTCCACCGAGATCGCCCGAGCCGCCGGCAAGATCACGTCGTCGTCGACCGAAACGACGTCGCCCAGCCCCTCCGGCCCGCCCGCGCCGCCGGGCCCGCCCCCGCCGCCTCCCCCGGTGTCCGACGTCATCGACGCGCTGCGCGCCTCGGCCGAGAGCGCCAGTCGCCTGGTGTCCACGTCGCCGGGATACCGCGCCGGGTTACTCGCGTCGATCGCCGCATCCTGCACGGCGTCGTACACGGTCGCGCTGGTGCCCGGGGGCCCGTCCATATGAGCAACGGCAAGGACGCCGACAACGCGGCGCTGTGCGACGCGCTCGCCGTCGAGCACTCGACCATCTACGGCTACGGCATCGTCTCGGCGCTTACGCCGCCCAGCGTGAACGGCATGGTGATCGAGGCCCTCGACCAGCACCGCCAGCGACGCGACGACGTGATCGCGATGCTGAACGCGCGCAAGGTCACCCCGCCGGTCCCCGCCCCCGGCTATCAGCTGCCCCTGGTGGTGGGGAGCGCGGCCGACGCCGCGCGGCTCGCGGCGCGGATGGAGAACGACGGCGCGACGGCCTGGCGCGCCGTCGTCGAGCACGCCGAGACCGCCGAAGACCGCGCGTTCGCCGCGACGGCCCTGACCCAGAGCGCGGTGATGGCCGCCAGGTGGAGCCGGGTGCTCGGCGCCTGGCCCATCACCACGAGCTTCCCCGGCGGCAACGAGTAGCGACGGGCTACTGGCCGCCGATCGCCGCCGCGACGTCGGCGGCCAGCGAGTCGCCCGCGGCGAGCTCACGGGCCTGGCCGCCGAAGCGGTCCCGCAGCTCGACCACGCCGTCCGCCCAGCCCCGGCCCACCACGACGATCCACGGCACGCCCAGCAGCTCGGCGTCCTTGAACTTCACCCCCGGCGACGCCTGGCGGTCGTCGAGCAGCACCTCGACGCCCAGCCGATCGAGGTCGGCGGCCAACGCGGTGGCGCCGTCGCGGGCCTGCGGGTCCTTGTTGGCGATCACCACGTGGACGTCGAACGGCGCGACGGCCGCCGGCCAGCGCAAGCCCAGCTCGTCATGGTGCTGCTCGGCGATGACGGCCACCATCCGCGACACGCCCAGGCCGTAGGAGCCCATGGTCAGCCGCACCGGCTTGCCGTCCTCGCCGAGCACGTCGGCGGCGAAGGCGTCGGTGTATTTGCGACCGAGCTGGAAGATGTGGCCGATCTCGATGCCCCGCGCCGACACCAGGGGGCCGGCGCCGTCGGGAGACGGGTCGCCGTCGCGCACCTCGGCGGCCTCGATGGTGCCGTCGGCGGTGAAGTCGCGGCCGGCGACCAGCCCGACGACGTGCCGGCCGGGCTCGTCCGCCCCCGTGATCCAGCTCGTGCCGTCGACCACCCGCGGGTCGACCAGGTAACGCACGCCGTTGTCGCGCAAAGCCTTCGGGCCGATGTAACCCTTGACCAGAAACGGATGCTTGGCGAAGTCGGCGTCGTCGAGCAGGGCGTAGTCGGCCGGTTCCAGCGCGGCGCCCAGCCTTTTGTCGTCGACCTCCCGGTCACCAGGCAGCCCGATGGCCAGTAGCTCCCACTCCCCGCCGGGCTGGCGCACCTTGAGCAGGACGTTCTTCAGGGTGTCGGCGGCGGTGACACTGCGGCCGAGGCCGGCCTGGTTGGCCCAGTCCACCAAGGTGGCGATGGTCGGCGTGTCACCGGTGTCGTGGACCTTGGCTTCCGGCAGCCCCGCCACGACTTCAGCGGGCGGCGGCTCCGGCTTGGCGGTGACGACCGCCTCGACGTTGGCCGCATAGCCCGACTCGAGGCAGCGCACGAAGGTGTCCTCGCCGACCGGGCTTTCGGCCAGGAACTCCTCGGACGCGCTGCCGCCCATCGCACCGGACACTGCGGAGACGATGACGTAGCGAACCTGGAGCCGGTCGAAGATCCGCTGGTAGGCCTCGCGGTGCGCGTGATAGGCCGCCTTGAGACCGGCGTCGTCGATGTCGAACGAATAGGAGTCCTTCATCAGGAACTCGCGCACGCGCAGGATGCCGGCGCGCGGCCGCGCCTCGTCCCGGTATTTGTTCTGGATCTGGAAGAGCAGCAGCGGGAAGTCTTTGTAGGAGCTGTATTCGCCCTTGACGGTCAGGGTGAACAGCTCCTCGTGCGTGGGGCCGAGTAGGTAGTCGTTGCCGCGCCGGTCCTGGAGCCGGAACACCCCGTCGCCGTATTCGGTCCAGCGGTTCGTCGTCTCGTACGGCGCACGCGGCAGCAGGGCCGGGAAGAGGATCTCTTGGCCGCCGATCGCGTTCATCTCGTCGCGGACGATGCGTTCGATCCTGCGCAGCACCCGCAGCCCGAGCGGCAGCCAGCTGTAGAGTCCGGGCGCGATCGGGCGGATGTAGCCGGCGCGGATCAGCAGCTTGTGGCTCGGCACTTCGGCGTCGGCGGGGTCGTCGCGCAACGTGCGGAGGAACAGCTGGGACATTCGGGTGATCACAGCGGGCCAGCCTAGCGGGCACTGAAGACGGGGGCGCGAAGCCGGGCGCGGCAGCTCGCCGGTCGCGCGGCACCGGCCTCAGCGGGGCAGATCTGGCCCGGGCCGCTCACCCCAGGTCTCCGGAAGCAGCGGCATGCGCGGGCCGCCGCCGAAATCCGCCAGAGTCAACGTGGTCGGGCCCGCCGGCCGGATCGCCGGCCTGGGGTGCGTCCCGGCGAAGCCCTGCGCGGATGCGCCACGCTGCGACGGCTCATACCGACCGACCGGCGAATCGCCATCCGACTGGTCATCCATGTCGAGGTATTCGTAACGGTGCTGCCGCCCGATGACCGAGCCCGGGCGGCGGCGCGACGGCGCCTGCGTGACGTCCGGCGTCACCGCGGCGGCGGCCGGGAGGACCTCCTCGGCCGGCGCGTCCGCGCTCGCGCGTGGGCGGACCGTGGCCTGCACGGCGAGGCCGGTGCGGCCGACCAGATAGCCGAAGCCCTCGTGGCCCGTCGCGGGGGACGGCGGGGCGGGGGGGCCGGCGGGCGGGGCGACGGTGGCCGGGACCGCGGGCGCCGCCGGAACCATCGGGCCGGCCGGAACCACCGGCGCCGTTCCCATGCCGACAGAGAACGCCAGCGGCTGCAGACCCGGTGCGCCGGGGACCACGAGGGGGGCGGCGGCCAGCGGGACGGCGGCCGGCTGGGGCAGACCGGCCAGACCCGCGAGGCCGGCCAACCCCCCCACGGCGCTCAGGCCGGTGATGGCCAGGTTCAGGCCGACCGTCACCAGCAGCGGCAACTCCTGGATGAGGAAACGCAGCGTCCTCAAGGTCCAGTTGGCGATCCGATAGGTCTGCCAGGCGATGAAAAAAGAGACCAGTTGCGGGAACTGTGCCGGGTTGAGCAGGCCTTGGAAGTTCTGTTGGATCCAGGTGACGGCCTGCGCGTTGCCCTGCAAGAAGTTGGGCAGGTTCTGCAGGTACTGCGATGCGTTCCAGTTTGGTTGGCCCTGGCCGGGAATCTGCTCCCCCTCTGGGCCGAAGAGCATCTGCCAAATCTCTTCCGGCGTAGGTAATTGGAACGATCCGGTGCCGCCACCACCGCCGCCGCCTCCCCCGCCGCCGGTGCCGCTACCGGGTCCGCCGCCCCCGCCATGACCGGTTCCCGTCCCGGTGCCCGTCCCCGTGCCCTTTCCGGTTCCGGTGCCCGTGCCCTGTCCGGAACCGCCGCCGGAGCTGGCCGCCTCCGTGGTGGCCTGATAGGTGGACATGGTGGCGGCCGCCTGGGTCCACATCCGTACGTAGTCGGCTTCGTTGGCCGCGATCGGGATCGTGTTGACCCCGAAGAAGTTGGTGGCGACCAGCACCGCGTGGGTGGCATGGTTCGCGGCCAGCTCCGGCAGCGTCGGCATCGCGGCCAGCGCCGACGTGTAGGCGGAAGCCACGGCTTCATGCTGGGCGGCGGCCTCGGCGCTCAGCGACGCCGCCAGCGACAACCACGCCAGATACGGCATGTGCGCGGCCGCATACTGTTCGGCGGTCGGCCCCTCCCACACCGCTGCCGCGGCGCTCAAAACCGACGTCAATTCCGCCGCCGCATCGTGGTATTGCGTGGTCAACGACGTCCAGGTCGCGGCCGCCCCCAGCAGGGGCCCGGGCCCGGGCCCGCTGCTGAGCAGCGCCGAGTGCACCTCGGGCGGAAACGCCATCCATACCGGTGCGGTCATCGTCAGGCGCCCACGCCGGAATACGCCGACGCGCCGGCGGCATCCCCGGCCGCATAGCCCACTCCCGCCAGGCCCACACCGATCCCGGCACGGCCCAGCACCTCGACGCCCTGGGCCGCCGCCGCCGTGTGCTGAGTGCCCCGGGCGCTGAACAAGGCCGCGGCGGCCAGTGACACCGGGTCGGCCGCCGGCGGTATCACCGCCGAGACCACCGGGGCCGCGGCCGCGTGCGCGGCCGCCAGCTGGGCGGTGATCGCCTCGACTGCGGCGCTCGTGGCCGCCAACCCCTCGGGAACGACCCGCAGCACCATGGTTATCCCCTCCACCGTCTGGCCGGCGCACCGCTTGCCGGGCCCGCCGGGACCAACCGGTTCACGGCGGATGCAAGGGCCCAGCCCAGCAGGCCAGCCAACAACCCGAAACCCAGGTGGAATTCCGCTCTTTCGGCCATCCCGTTCCACACCGTGGCCGGCAGCGCCCCGGCGCGCCCCACGGCGAATATCGAACCGGCAAGCGCGACAAGGTGAATGGGGGCGGCGGCCCCTGACAGCCACCATGGCCGACCGCGCACCGCGGGGATCGCGGCGGCGGCGTACAGCAGCATCGCCGCGGCGAGGTAGCGTCCGCTCATCCAGGGCCCCGCCGCGTCGAGCACCGCCGCCGACAGCGTCGACGCGGCGCCGACCACGACGACGGTCTCGCGCCTGCGGGTCAGCAGCGTGACCGCCACAAGCACCGTCAGCCAGACCAGTCCACGGTGGCCGGGCAGACCGAGCGGAATCCGGATGTCGGCGGAGGCCACGATCGCCACGATCGCCAGCGCCGGGAAGGCGGCCTCGCGAGCGACCATGACGCCGTGCGCCGGCTGCTGCATCACGGTCATTACCAAACCGTAAGCTGACTTGGCCGCCACGACAACCGCATTCGCGGATTGAAACGCGGATATCATTCTCACATGCGCGTTCTCGCCGCCAATACGTCCGCAACGGCGGTCGTGTTCCTCACCGCGTCACTCGGCGCCTGTGCGCCCGGACCATCGACCGATAGCCAACTCCTCGTGCAAGAAAGCGGCCGAGTCCTCGACCACTTCACTGTCGCGCGGCTCGAACAGCTGCCACAGGTACGCGTCGCGACGCCGCAGTCGCACGGCGCGCAGCACCAGACGGGTCCCAGTGTCCGCTCGGTCCTCGATGCAGCCGGTGCGAAAGACATCGTCCGCGTGCGGGTGGAAGGGCGCGACCCGGCTCAGGTCATCACCTCAGCCGACCTCGACGACCCGGTCGTGCTGGACATCACCAAGCGGAACACGCTGAAGCTCACCGGGGCGAAGCTCGGCACCGATCGGTGGGTGCGTGACGTCACCGCCCTCGTGGTCAACCCGTGACCGCCGCCCTAAAGGGAGTGGACCTGCTCGTCGGCATCGACGACACCGACAACCACTACACCCCCGGAACGGGCCGCCGCGCCCGGGCGCTGCTCCGCGAGCTCACGGCGGCGGGTCTGGGCACACCGGCGGGAGCGACTCGCCACCAGCTGCTCGTCGACGACCGAATCCCCTACACCTCACACAATTCCAGCGCGTGTCTGGCCTGGCGCAGCGCCGGCGGCGACCCGCAAGCCGTGGCGCCGCGCATCATCGAACTCGCCTCGACGTTCCTGCAGGCAGTATGCCCCCCAGATGCCGATCCGGGGCTGGCCGTCGCCATCCCGGCGCGACTGGCCGACGCGGCGCCACTGGTGGACTTCGGGCGCGCCGCCAAGCGGGAGGTGTTGCACCCCAGCCGGGCCCGCACGCTCGCCGCCGCGCTGGGCGTGCACCTGTCCGGCCACGGCGGCACCGAGGACGGGGTGCTCGGGGCACTGGCGGCGGTCGGGCTGCACCTCTCGGGCAACGACGGCTTGTTCATCACACTCCCCGGCATCGAGGAGCTGCCACACCAGGCGACGATCGACACGGTGCGCGCGCGGGCACCGATCGACGTCGCGCGCGACGAGGCGCACCGTCAGCCCGGGCCGGGCGAGGTCATCGAATTGGGCGACTGGGTGCGTCCGGTGCTGCTCGACGGGAGAGCGGTGCTGCTTCTCGAGCCGCCCCGCCTGCAGCCGGACGGTACCCGGGTGTGGCGAACCGCGCCGCGAGCCGTCGTCAAGCGTCACTGACGCCGGGCGGCCTACAGCTCCCCGGCGTCGATCGCTTCCTTGACCTCTTGCGCGTGAGCGACCTGTGCGGGCGTGTAGCCGATCAGCAGCGCCGCCCCGCCGACGATGACGGCCACTCCGGCCACCCACAACAGGCCGTAGGTATAGCCGTTGTCGAGGGCGCGCAACTGCATCTCATTCATGGACTTCACCGGGCCCGTGGTGCCACCCATGTACAGCGTCCGCGAGGTGATCACCGCCTGGATCACGGCCAGCACCAGCGGGCCGCCGAGGCTCTGCAGCATCAGGGCGATGGCTGATACCGGGCCGATCTGGTCGAAGCCGACGCCGGCGATCGCCGACAGGGTCAGCGGAACGACGCAGATGCCGATGCCGATGCCGCCGACGATGACGGGGAGCACCAGGTTCGGGAAGTACGGCACGCCGCGGTGCATGAAGGCCCAGCCGGAGATCATCGCCCAGAACAGCAGGAGCCCGCCGCCGATGGTCAACACCCTCGGCGAGAACCGCGACACCAACTGCGAGGAGATGCCCAGGCCGATGCCCATCGCGATGACGAACGGAATGAACCCGACGCCCGCGCGCAGCGCGCTGTAACCGAGGATGTCCTGGACGTACAGGCCGATGCACACGGTCAGGCTGAACATCAGCCCGCCGGCCAGGAAGATCGCGATGAACGTCACCAGCCGGTTGTGGTCGCGGAACAGGTCAAACGGGACGACGGGGTTCTCGGCGGTGCGCTCCACGACGACGAAGGCCAGGGCGGCGGCCATCGCCACCGCGCCCGAGCCGATCGTCGTGATCGAGACCCAACCCCTCTCCGGCCCCACCGAGAAGGCATAGACGGCGGCGGTGCAGGCCAGCGTGGCGAGCATGGCCCCCGTGGCGTCGAGCTTCATCCGCTCACGGTTGGTCTCCCGCAGCGCGGTGCGGGCGAGGTAGATCATCACCAGCCCGATCGGCACGTTGACCAGGAAAGCCAACCGCCACGACACCTCGGTCAGGGCCCCGCCGACCACCAGGCCCATCACCGAGCCGACGCCGGTCATCGCGGCGAACACCGCCGTCGCGAAGTTGCGCGCCGGACCCTTGGGGAAAGTGGTCGCCACCAGGGCCAGACCGGTCGGCGACGCGATCGCCGACCCGATGCCCTGCAGCAGCCGGGCGACCACCATGGTCGCCTCGTCCCAGGCCACCGCGCACAGCACCGACGAGATGGTGAACAGCGCGACGCCGACGATGAAGGTGCGCTTGCGCCCGATGGTGTCGCCGAGCCGGCCACCGAGCAGCATCAGCCCGCCGAAGGTCAACACGTATGCGGTGATCACCCAGCTCCGACCGGCGTCGGACAGGCTCAGGTCGTTCTGGATCTTCGGAAGAGCCACGATGGCGACGGTGCTGTCCATGGTCGCCAGCAGCTGCATGCCCCCGATGGCGATGACGGCCGCGATGAAGCGGCGCGACGGCAGCCAGGCCGGGTAGTACTTACCGATGCGAGCCGAGGCGGTCTCCGCCGGCGGCGATGAGCGCACCGGGGCCGGACGATCGGGGCGCGCGGACGTCCAGTTCTGGGCAGCGCGCTCTGCGTCGTTGAGAGCCGTCATAATGGGTTACCTTACAGTAATCTTAAGAATCGTTTAAACCCCGAATGTCGCCGAGCCCCACAACGGGGCCGATCACGATGATCGCGGGAGGTCGGATGCCCTCTTCGCGGATCTTCTCCGGCGTGTCGGCCAGGGTGGCTCGCAAAGTGTGTTGCGCCGGCGTTGTTCCATGTTGAACCACCAGTACCGGCGTATCCGCAGGTCGACCCCCCTTCATTAGCACATCGACGAAGAGTTCGATGCGCTCGACCGCCATCAGCAAAACAATGGTGCCCGCCATTGCGGCCAATGCATCCCAATTCACTAACGATTCGGGATGGTCTGGCGCCAGATGGCCGCTGACCACCACAAACTCGTGATTCATCGCCCGGTGAGTCACCGGAACGCCCGCCATGGCGGGCACTCCTATGGCACTGGTCACACCCGGCACGACCGTCACCGGAATGCCCGCGTCGACGCAGGCCAAAACTTCCTCATACCCCCGGGCGAACACGAACGGGTCGCCGCCTTTGAGGCGGACCACGAAGCTGCCGGACCGGGCGCGCTCGATCATGACGTCGTTGATGGCCTCCTGGGCCATGGCGCGACCATAGGGAATCTTGGCGGCGTCGATGACCTCGACGTGAGGCGGCAGCTCGGCGAGCAGATCGGGTGGTGCCAGCCGGTCCGCGACGACCACGTCGGCGTGGGCGAGCAGCCGACGGCCCCGCACGGTGATCAGCTCGGGGTCGCCCGGTCCGCCGCCCACCAGCGCCACCCCACCGCGCACGACGTCGGATGCCACCGGGCTATCCGGGTTGTCCGGGGTGATCAGACCGGTCTGCAACGCCTCACGGATCGCCGACCGGATTGCCGCGGAGCGGCGGTGATCGCCGCCGGCCAGCACCCCGACCGACAATCCGGCGTAGCCGAACGAGGCCGGAGTGACCGCAGTGCCCTCGACCGCGATGTCGGCGCGCACGCAGAACAAGTGACGCCGTTCGGCCTCGTCGACCACCGCCGCGTTCACCTGCGGGTCATTGGTGGCGGCGATCGCATACCAGGCCCCCTGCAGGTCGCCGTCGCGGTATTCGCGCAGCGCCAACGTGATTCCGGTCATCGCCTCGACGGCCGGGGTGGCGCTGCGGGAGATGACGTGGACGTCGGCGCCGCTGGCGATGAGCAGGGGCAGGCGGCGCTGCGCGACGTTTCCCCCACCGACCACGACGACCTTCTTGCCGGCCAGCCGCAATCCGACTAGGTACGGGCTCTCGGTCACCCGGCAAGCCTAGTGTCTGGCCGCATCGGCGCCGCGACCGTAACGCCACGGCGAATTTCGGCCGGAATTTTCGCCGTGGCGTTACGGTCGCGGGGCTCGCCGGGCGGCGGCGTGGGCGACGAACCGCGTGACCGCCTCCGGCGCCGCGGCCGGATGGGTGTGCAGATACGAAGCATGGACGCAACCGCGCACGACGCCGTCCCGCTTGGTTTTCCCGTCGTTGGCCCGATAGACCCACGCGGGCTCGTGGGTATCGGCGAATTCCACCGCCGTCCGGTGGAATTCATGCCCGACCACCCGCTCACCGGCGGCATACAGCGGCGACCCGGTCACCGCGACGGCGTCGCGGTACGCCAACGTCAGGTGCGGGGTGAACCGCGCGGATCCGGAGATCACCCCGCACATCGGGTGGCCGTCGAGCTCGGAAACGAGATAGATCAGCCCGGCGCATTCGGCGTGCACCGGCGCACCGTCGGCGGCGAGCCTCCTGATCTGGCTGCGCACGACGTCGTTAGCCGAAAGTTCGGCGGTGAACTGCTCGGGAAAGCCGCCCGGCAGCACGACCGCGTCGGTGCCGTCGGGCAACGGGTCGACGAGCGGGTCGAACTCGACCACGTCGGCCCCGGCGGCGCCCAGCAGCTCGGCGTGCTCGGCGTAGCCGAAGCTGAACGCCTTGCCCGCCGCCACCGCCACGGTGGCACCCGGGCCCGACGCATCACCCGCCGCCTCCCCCGGGTCCCACGCGGGGGCCGTCACCCGGCTTGCGGCGACGGCCGCGACGGCAGCCAAATCGACGTGGCGGGCGACCAGGTCGGTCATCGCGTCGACCGCGGCGCGCGCCTGACGGCCGTACTCCACCGCGGTGACCAACCCCAGATACCTTGAGGGAAGCTCCAATTCGGCGGTGCGCGGGATCGCGCCCAGCACGGGGACGCCGGCCTGTTCGCAGGCCCGACGGAGCACCTGCTCGTGCCGGACGGAGCCGACCCGGTTCAGGATGACCCCGGCGATCCGGGTCGCCGCGTCGAACGTGGAAAAACCGTGCAGCAGAGCGCCAACGCTCTGGCTTTGACCGCGTGCGTCGACCACCAGCAGCACCGTCGCGCCCAGCAGCCCCGCGACATGCGCCGTGGAGCCGGGGGCCGGCGCGGTCATCGGCGACTCGGGGGACCCGATGCGACCGTCGAAGAGGCCCATCACGCCTTCGATCACCGCGATGTCGGCCCCGCCGGTGCCGTGGGCGTAGAGCGGCCCGATCAGCCGCTCCCCCACCAGAACCGGGTCGAGGTTGCGTCCCGGCCGACCGGCGGCCAGGCCATGGTAGCCGGGATCGATGAAGTCCGGGCCGACCTTGAACGGGGCGACGGTGTGGCCCGCCCGCCGCAGCGCTCCGATCAAACCCGTTGCCACGGTGGTCTTTCCACTGCCCGACGCGGGTGCGGCGACGACGACGCCGGGGACGCTCACCACTCGATGCCCTTCTGGCCCTTGCGCCCGGCGTCCATCGGGTGCTTGACCTTGGTCATCTCGGTCACCAGGTCGGCGGCCTCGATCAACCGTGGCGGGGCGTCCCGCCCCGTGATGACGACGTGCTGGTGACCGGGCCGGGACGCCAGGGTATCCACCACCTCGTCGACGTCGACCCAGCCCCACTTGAGCGGGTAGGTGAACTCGTCGAGCACGTAGAAGTCGTGGCGCTGCTCGGCCAGCCGGCGGGCGATCTCCGCCCAGCCGTCGGCCGCGGCGGCGGCGTGGTCGAGGTCGCTGCCCGCCTTGCGGACCCAGGACCAGCCGGCACCCATCTTGTGCCATTCGACGGGCCCGCCGACGTTGTGTTCCTCGTGCACTCGGCCGAGCCCGGCGAAGGCCGCCTCCTCGCCCACCTTCCACTTGGCGCTCTTGACGAACTGAAAGACCGCGACGTCGAGCCCGGCGTTCCACGCCCGCAACGCCATTCCGAACGCCGCCGTCGACTTACCCTTCCCGACTCCCGTGTGCACCGCCAGCACCGGGGTATTGCGCCGGGCCTTGGTGCTCAGCCCGTCGTCGGGGACCTGAAGTGGACGGCCCTGTGGCATCGGCGAATACCTTCCTCACGCCGCTTGGCGCACGGCCCGGGCCAAGTGGTCGGCGTGCAACTGTTCCAGCCGCACGGCCGGCGCGCCGAGCTGGCTGGCCAGCTCCGCGGCCAACCCCAGCCGGACATACGACGTCTCGCAGTCGACGACCACGGCGGCCACGCCCTCGGCGACCAACCTAGCGGCCGCGATTCGGCTGCGGCCCAAAGGGTCCGGTCCCGCGGTCGCCCGACCGTCGGTGAGGACGACCACCAGCGGGCGTCGGGTCCGGTCCCGCGCCTTCTCGCGGACGATCAGCCCACGCGCGGCCAGCAGGCCCTCCGCCAGCGGGGTCCTGCCGCCGGTGTCGAAGCGCGCCAGCCGCCGGGCGGCGATGTGCGCCGACGAGGTCGGCGGGAGCAACAGCCGGGCCGCGTCCTGGCGGAAGGTGATCACCGCGACCTTGTCGCGGCGTTGGTACGCGTCACGCAACAGCGACAGGGTGGCGCCGCTGACGGCGGCCATCCGGTCCCGGGCGGCCATCGAACCGGAGGCGTCGACCACGAAGATCACCAGGTTTCCCTCGCGCCCCTCGCGGACGGCCCGGCGCACGTCGTCCGGGCGGGGCCGCAGCGGTCCGGGCCCGGCGCGCTCGGCGGCCGACAGCAAGGTGGCGAACAGGTGCAGTCCCCGCGCGCCCGAGCCGGTGTCGTCGCCGTCGGTGGCCGCCACCACGCTGCCGGTCGTGTTGCGGGCGCGGGAGCGCCGCCCCGGTGCGCCCTCACCGACGCCCGGGACGGTCAGCGCCCGGGCGCGGAAGGTTTTCGACGGCGGCGCGCTGGGACGCGGCGGTCGCGGCCTGGGAGAGTGTGAGTTCGGCTGCGGTTCAGGGTCGTTCGCGGATTGGCCGCTGCCCGGCGGGTCTGGTTCGGGCTCCGGCTCGCCGCCGGCCTGCGCCAGCGCCTCGTCGAGCTGCTCGCGGTCGATGCCGGGATCGTCGAAAGGGTCGCGCCGGCGCCGATGCGGCAACGCCAATTCGGCGGCCACGCGGATGTCCTGCTCCTCCACCGTCGTCGACCCGCGCCAGGCGGCGTGCGCGGCAGCCGTGCGGGCGACCACCAGATCGGCCCGCATGCCGTCGACGTCGAACGCCGCACACAGCGCCGCGATGCGGCGTAATTCGTTGTCGGGCAACACCACCTCGGCGACCAGCTCGCGCGCAGCGGCGATCCGCCGGGCCAGTTCGGCGTCGGCGTCGGCGTAACGCTCGGCGAACCCGTCCGGATCCGCCTCGTAGGCCATCCGCTGCCGGATGACCTCCACCCGCACTTCGACGTCCCGCGAGGCGTGCACGTCGACGGTGAGACCGAACCGGTCCAGCAGTTGCGGACGCAGCTCACCCTCCTCGGGGTTCATGGTGCCGATCAGCACGAACCGGGCCTCGTGCGAGTGCGAGACGCCGTCGCGCTCGATGTGTACCCGCCCCATCGCCGCGGCGTCGAGCAGCACGTCGACCAGGTGGTCGTGCAGCAGGTTGACCTCGTCGACGTAGAGCACACCGCGGTGCGCGCGGGCCAGCAGCCCCGGCGAGAACGCGTGCTCGCCGTCGCGCAGGACCCGCTGCAGGTCGAGTGAACCGATCACCCGGTCTTCGGTGGCGCCCAGCGGCATTTCGACCAGCTCACCCCCGCCGGTGGCGGTGGATAGCAGCGTGGCGAGCCCACGCACGGCTGTCGACTTCGCGGTGCCCTTCTCGCCGCGGATCAGCGCGCCCCCGATCTCCGGACGCACCGCGCACAGCAGCAGCGCGAGCCGCAGCTGCTCGTGGCCCACGATGGCGCTGAACGGATACGGCCTCACGGCTGCTCCGCCAGACCGGAACCGCGCCGCAGCATCGGCACGTGCGAGACACCGTCGTCGATGAAATCGTCCCCGGCGCGGACGAATCCGTGCTGGGCGTACATCTCGGCGAGGTAGGTCTGGGCGTCGATCCGGCACGGGTAGTCACCGACCTCGGCCAGCGCGGCGCGCAGTAGGCGCGTGGTGTGGCCCTGGCCGCGCGCGCTGCGCTTGGTGCACAGCCGGCCGAGGCGGAACGACTTCTCCCCGCCCGCATGCTCTTCCATCAGGCGCAACGTACAGATCACCTCGCCGTCGGGCGTTTCCAGCCAGAAGTGCCGGGTCTCGGCCAGCAGGTCGCGCCCGTCCAGCTCGGGGTACGGGCAGGCCTGTTCGACCACGAACACCTCCACCCGCAGCTTCAGCAGCTCGTAAAGTGTCCGCGCGTCAAGGTCTTTCGCCCAAGAGCGGCGCAGGGATTCGGTCATGCGGCGTCCAGCCCCAAAGCCCGGCTGCCCCAGGACCAGACTTCGTCGAACAGCGCGGGCTCGGACGACAGCTCGGCGCCCAGCGACGGCACCATCTCCTTGAGCGTGGGCAGCCAGGCCGCGTACCGGTCGGCGAAGCAACGGGCCAACACGTCGAGCATGGCCGGCACGGCGGTCGACGCGCCCGGGGAGCCGCCCAGCAGTCCGGCGATGGTGCCGTCCGCCGAACTCAGCAGGGTGGTGTTGAAGTCGAGCACCCCGCCTTTGCGCCGGTCGCGCCGGATCACCTGGACCCGCTGACCGGCCACGGTCAGCTGCCAGTCGGAATCCACAGCGCTGGGCGCGAATTCGCGCAGCATCCGCATCCGGTCCGACTCGGAGAGTCGCAGCTGGCCCACCAGGTAGTTGACCAGGGTCAGCTCGGCGATACCGACGCCGACCATCGACACGACGTTGTCGGGTTTCACCGACCGGGGCAGATCGGTGGCGTGGCCATGCTTGAGGAACTTCGGCGACCAGCCCGCGTACGGCCCGAAGACCAGCCACGACTTGCCGCCGACGAAACGCAGGTCGAGGTGCAGCGCGCCGAGCGGCGGCGCACCCGGCGCCGGCGCGCCGTACACCTTGGCCCGGTGCGCGGCGGTGAGCGCCGGATTGCCGGCGCGCAGAAACCGGCCGCCGATCGGGAAGCCGGCGAACCCCTTGACGTCGGCGATGCCGGACTTCTGCAGCAGCGGCAGGGCATCGCCACCGGCTCCGACGAACACGAATTTCGCGTTGAGCCGGTGCTTTTCGCGGGTACGGCGATTGCGGACCAGCAACGTCCAAGTGCCATCGGACTGCCGGGTCAAGTTGCGGACTTCGTGACCGAAGAGCGCGGCGGCGCCGTTGCGCACGCAGTAGCCAACGAGTTGTCGCGCCAGCGCACCGAAGTCGACGTCGGTGCCGTGCGCGGCCCAGTTCAGGCCGGTCGGCTCGGAGAAGTCACGCTTGGCGGCCATCAACGGCAGCCGGCGCGCGAACTCGTCCGGGTCATCGACCAACTCCGTCCCGGCGAACAGCGGGTTGTGCGCGAGTGCCCGCTGCCGCCGCCGCAAGAAATCGACGCCCTCGGCGCCGCGCACGAAGCTCACGTGCGGGATCGGATTCACGAAACGGGCATCGGTCAGGATCCCGTGCTCGACCGCGTACGCCCAGAACTGGCGGGTCACCTGGAATTGTTCGTTGATGCGCACCGCTTTGGTGATGTCGATCGAGCCGTCGGGCCGCTGCGGGGTGTAATTCAGCTCGCAGAGCGCGGAGTGCCCGGTGCCGGCGTTGTTCCAGGGGCTGCTGCTTTCGGCGGCGACGGCGTCCAGCCGCTCGACGACGGTGATCGACCAGTCCGGTTCGAGCCGCCGCAGCAACGCGCCCAGGGTGGCGCTCATGATGCCCGCGCCCACCAGCACGACGTCCGTCCGCGCGGGTCTGACTTGCTCGGCCGTTAGCGCCACCGGATCGTTCGTCCTTTCCTGGTTCTTCCCCTGGCTGTGCCGTCCCAGGTTATCCCGACGCGCAGCGTTTAAGCTGGCCTGGTGACTGGCTGGATGCCCGACGTCCTGCCCGGCTATTGGCAGCTGACGATCCCGCTGGGAACCGATCCCGCCGGTGAGGGCGACATCGCCGCGACGCTGGTCCGGCGCGGCTCGGAGGCGGATGCCCGCGGCGCCGACCACGCGGTGCTCGCGGTCCACGGCTACACCGACTACTTCTTCCACACCGCGCTGGCGGACCACTTCGCCGGCCGGGGGTTCGCCTTCTACGCGCTGGACCTGCGGAAGTGCGGCCGGTCGCGCCGCGACGGCCAGACCCCGCACTTCATCACCGACCTCGCCCATTACGACGCCGAACTCGGGCAGGCCCTGGCGGTCATCGGCGCCCAGACCGGCCCGGCCCAGGTCCTGGTGTACGGCCACTCCGCGGGCGGGCTCATCGTGTCGCTCTGGTTGGACCGGCTGCGCGCGCGCCGGGCACCCGCGCACGCCGGAGTCGGCGGACTGGTTCTCAACAGCCCGTTCCTGGACTTGCACGGGCCGGCCGTCCTGCGCCACGCCGCGACCTCGACGCTGCTCGCCGGCCTGTCGCGATTTCGGTCGAAGGGCGTGGTCCGTCCGCCCAGACCCGGCGGTTACGGCACCACCCTGCACCGCGATTTCGGCGGGGAGTTCGACTACGACCTGCAGTGGAAACCGGTCGGCGGCTTTCCCATCACCCTCGGCTGGCTGCACGCCGTGCGCCGCGGCCAGGCGCGGCTGCACCGCGGGCTCGACGTCGGCGTCCCGAGCCTGATCCTGCGCTCGGACCACAGCGTGCGCGAGGTCGCGGACCCGATGGCGATGCATTGCGGCGACGCGGTTCTCGACGTCGCCCAGATCGCCAGGTGGTCCGGGTGCATCGGGGACCGCACCACCGTCGTGCCGGTGGCCGACGCCAAACACGATGTGTTCTTGTCGCTGCCGCAGCCGCGCCGGACCGCCTACCGCCAGCTGGACCGGTGGCTGGATCACTATCTGAGCCCGGACGACATCGACGCCACGGCGTCGTCGGACAAGGGTTGAGGGCGGTTTGAAGGACGTGGAGACCTACGATCTCGCGATCATCGGAAGCGGTTCGGGCAACACCATTCTCGACGACCGCTACGCGGACAAGCGGACCGCGATCTGCGAGCAGGGCACCTTCGGTGGCACCTGCCTCAACGTCGGGTGCATTCCCACGAAGATGTTCGTCTACGTCGCCGAGGTCGCCGCGACGATCCGCGACGCCGCGCGGTTCGGCATCGACGCGCACGTCGACAGGGTGCGCTGGGACGACATCGTCTCCCGGGTCTTCGGCCGCATCGACCCGATCTCGATGAGCGGCGAGGACTACCGGCGCAGTGCGCCCAACGTTGATCTGTACGGCCGCACGCGGTTCGGACCCGTCCAGCCCGACGGGGCCTACCTGCTGCGCACCGACGCCGGCGAAGAGTTCACCGCCGATCAGGTGGTGGTCGCGGCGGGATCGCGTCCCATGATTCCGCCGGCCATCCTCGAGTGCGGCGTCGCGCATCACACCAGCGACACCATCATGCGCATCCCCGAGTTGCCCGAACACCTGGCCATCGTCGGGAGTGGTTTCGTGGCAGCCGAATTCGCCCACGTCTTCTCGTCACTCGGGGTGCGCGTCACGCTCGTGGCCAGGGGCAGCACCATGCTGCGGCACTGCGACGACACCATCTGCAAGCGGTTCACCCGCCTCGCGTCGGCCAAGTGGGAAGTGCGCACCCATCGCAACGTGGTGGGGGGCTCCAACCGAGGTTCCGGGATCGCCCTCGAGCTCGACGACGGCAGCACGCTGAGCGCCGACCTACTGCTGGTGGCGACCGGACGGCTGCCCAACGGCGATCTGCTCGACGCCGAGCAGGCGGGCGTCGACGTCGAGGGCGGCCGTGTCGTCGTCGACGAATACCAGCGGACCTCCGCCCGCGGGGTGTTCGCCCTCGGTGACGTCTCGTCGCCGTATCAGCTCAAACACGTCGCCAACCACGAGGCCCGCGTCGTGCAGCACAACCTGCTCTGCGATTGGGATGACACGCCGTCGATGGCCGTCACCGACCACCGCTTCGTGCCGGCGGCGGTGTTCACCGACCCGCAGCTGGCCGCCGTCGGCTTGACCGAGAATCAGGCGCGCACACAGGGATTCGACATATCGGTCGCGATCGAGAACTACGGCGACGTCGCCTATGGCTGGGCGATGGAGGACGGCACCGGGATCGTCAAGCTCATCGCGGAACGCACCAGTGGTCGGCTGCTGGGCGCGCATGTCGTGGGGCATCAGGCGTCGTCGATCATCCAACCGCTGATTCAGGCCATGAGCTTCGGGCTGACAGCCCAGGAAATGGCCCGCGGCCAGTACTGGATCCACCCGGCACTGCCCGAGGTGGTCGAGAACGCGCTGCTGGCCCTGCGCCGGCCCTAGCGCCCCGGATCAGCTCTGGCAGTCTGGGCACAGGCCGCGCAGCGTCAGGCCCGCCGCCTCGGACAGCGCAAACGAACTGCCGGCCATGGCGTGCTCGAGCGCCGAGCTGAGCTGACGCGCGGGCACCTCGATGATCGCCCCGCATTGCGTGCAGACCGCGTGGTGGTGCGGGGCGGTCGCCAGTCCATAGGTCGTGACGCCGCCGTCGAGGGTCAGCGCGTGCAGCACTTCCTGTTCGACCAGGGTGGTCACAGTGCGGTAGATGGTCGCCACGTCGGGCGGCTGAGCGCCCGGCGGCAAGCAGGCGCGGACCCGCTGGTGGATCTCCGCCACCGGCAGGTGACCGTTGACCGGCTCGAGCACCGCCAAGACCTGGATGCGTGACGCCATCCGGCGCAGACCGCGGGCGCGCAGGAGATCACCGATCCGGGCGGTCACGGAGGGATCCAGAACCGACGGCTTGGGCGTCACCCGTCCAGTGTGGCGCCGGATACCGCGGTTCGCCAGTTTTCGACCGATCGCGGCGTGCGTTCCTGCGACCAACTTGCATCAGACTGGAGCCCGCATTTACAGTCGTGCCGGTTGTCCCCGATGCCGGAAGGACCCCAGTGGCCAGTACCGAGCTCGACTGGCGACCGTCATGGATGGTCAATCTGGGCAGCGCCCTGGCGCCCGCCGAGTGGTGGCGGCTGGGATCGATGCTGGCGGTGATCGTCGCCCTGCACCTGGTCGGCTGGCTCACCCTGGTGTTGTTCGTCGAGCCGGGGCAATTCAGCATGGGCGGCAAGGCATTCGGGGTCGGGATCGGGCTGACCGCGTACACCCTGGGCATGCGCCACGCGTTCGACGCCGACCACATCGCCGCCATCGACAACACCACCCGCAAGCTCATGAACGACGGGCAGCGCCCGCTGGCGGTGGGCTTCTTCTTCTCCCTCGGCCATTCCACGGTGGTCTTCGGGCTGGCGGTCCTGCTGGCCACCGGCGTCAAGACGATCGTCGGGCCTGTCGAGGACGACTCGTCGTCCCTGCACCACTACACCGGCCTGATCGGCACCAGCGTGTCCGGCGTGTTCCTGTACGCGATCGCCCTCATCAACGTCGTGATCCTGGCCGGGATCCTGCGCATGTTCGCCCGGCTGCGCCGCGGCGACTACGACGAGGCCGAGCTGGAACGGCAACTCGACAACCGCGGGCTGATCAACCGGCTACTCGGCCGGTACACCAAGTCGATCACCAGGTCCTGGCACTGCTACCCCGTCGGACTGCTGTTCGGGCTCGGCTTCGACACGGCCACCGAGATCGCCCTGCTGGTGCTCGCGGGAACCAGCGCGGCGGCGGGGCTGCCGTGGTACGCGATCCTGTGCCTGCCCGTGCTGTTCACCGCCGGCATGTGCCTATTGGACACCGTCGACGGCTCGTTCATGAACTTCGCCTACGGGTGGGCCTTCTCCAACCCGGTCCGCAAGATCTACTACAACATCACCATCACCGCGCTGTCGGTGGTCGTCGCCCTGCTCATCGGCACCGTCGAGCTGCTCACCCTGCTCGCCGACCAGTTCGGCTGGCGCGGCGGGTTCTGGCAGTGGGTCAGCGGGCTCAACCTCAACGCCGTCGGCTACATCATCGTCGGCATGTTCGTCGTCACCTGGGCCGTCGCCCTGCTGGTGTGGCGGTTCGGCCGCATCGAGGAGAAGTGGAGCCCGGCCGATCCCACCGGCTGAACGAGTGCCCCCCGGGCACTTTCGGGTGTAGAACAGTGCTCATGACCTCCACCGCCCGGGCGGAATCGTCCGGGTCCACGCGGGCGCCGGTGTCCAGCGGTGCATGAGCTGTCGCTGTGCGAAGCCATCGCCGGAGTGGTCAAGACACACGCCGACGGCCGGCACGTCGACGTGGTGCGCGTGCGGGTCGGGGCGCTGCGCCAGGTGGTGCCCGAATCGCTGTCGTTCTGCTGGACGCTCGTCCGGGACTCAGAGAACATGCCCGACGCCGAGCTGGAACTCGAGTGCGTCGGCGCCGAGGTGCGGTGCCGGGAGTGCGGGCAACAATCGGAGATCACGTCGGCATGGTCGGTCTGGTGCCCGCGATGTGACAGCACCGACGTCGAGGTGGTCACCGGCAACGAATTCCTGGTGACGTCGTTGGACGTCTCGTGAGGGGCGTGCGGTGATGAATCGAGCTGACCATGGGTAGGTTCCACCGGCACGAGGACGGCACCGTGCACACCCACGACGACGGCGATCACGACCACGATCACGACCACGACCACGACCACGACCACGGCGACCACAGCGGCTACCGGACGGGCGCTCAACGCATCGAGGTACTGGAGTCGATCTTCGCGGAGAACGACGTCCTCGCCGAGGCCAACCGGTCGGCGTTCGAGAGCAACGGGATCCGCGCGCTCAACCTGATGAGCTCGCCCGGGTCGGGCAAGACCACCATCCTGCAGGCGACGCTCGACGAGCTCGCCGGCGAATTCGCGATCGGGGTGATCGAGGGTGACATCGCGACCGACCTCGACGCGGCCAAGCTCAGCGGTCGCGGCGCCCAGATCTCACTGCTCAACACCAGCAACGGGTTTGGCGGGGAATGCCACCTCGACGCCCCCATGGTCAACCGCGCGCTGCCCGGCCTCGACCTGCCGGCGCTGGACCTGGTGATCGTCGAAAACGTCGGCAACCTGGTTTGCCCGGCCGAGTTCGACGTGGGCGAGCACGCCAAGGCCATGGTCTACTCGGTGACCGAGGGCGAGGACAAGCCGCTCAAGTACCCGGTCATGTTCCGGTCGGTTGATGTGGTGTTGCTCAACAAGATTGACCTCGTGCCTTACCTCGACGTCGACGTCGACACCTACCTCCAGCACGTGCGCAAGGTCAATGCGACGGCGGAGATCCTGCCGGTGAGCGCGCGCACCGGAGCCGGCATGGCCGCCTGGTTCGACTGGCTTCGGCGATTCGCCGGACCGAGCTGACCGGCGCGATGCCGATTCCTGCAAAGCGCTCGCATGACAGCGGCGTGCTCGTGGCCCAATTCCCCTGGGACTGAAGCGCGCCCGCGTTTTCCCAACATTTGTTGGACAGGTGACCAATACAGCGCACCGTTGACAACGCCCGGCGGCGGGAGTAGACCCAAGACATCGCTGCGCAAGTGGGCCGACGGTCGACTCCGGCGGCGAAGGGGCCTTTCAGCCCGGCCCCGGAAAGCTGCGTCATGCCAACAGAAGCGGCAGTCAAAGCAGAAGAAACGTTGATCCATGTTTTATGGATCAATGCGGGGCTAAGTTGTGACGGCGACTCGGTGGCGTTGACTGCCGCCACCCAGCCCAGCGTCGAGGAGATCGCGCTGGGAGCCCTTCCCGGCCTGCCGAAGGTCGCCGTCCACTGGCCCCTGATCGACTTCGAATGCGGACCCAACGGGGGCGCGGACGACTTCCTCGAGTGGTTTTTCAGAGCCGACCGCGGCGAACTCGAACCGTTCGTGCTCGTCGTCGAGGGATCCATCCCTAACGAGAAGATCAAGGACGAGGGCTACTGGTGCGGGTTCGGCAACGACCCGGCGACCGGGCAACCGATCACCACCAGCGAGTGGCTCGACCGGCTGGCCCCGAAAGCCACCGCGATCGTCGCCGTGGGGACCTGCGCCACCTACGGCGGCATCCACGCCATGGCCGGCAACCCGACCGGGGCGATGGGCGTTCCCGACTACCTCGGCTGGGACTGGAAGAGCAAGGCGGGCATCCCGATCGTCTGCGTCCCCGGTTGCCCGATCCACCCGGACAACCTGTCGGAGACCCTCACGTACCTGCTGTACATGGCGACCGGCCAGGCCCCGATGATTCCACTCGACGACGCGCTGCGTCCGCAGTGGCTGTTCGGTAAGACCGTGCACGAGGGGTGTGACCGCGCCGGCTACTACGAGCAGGGCGACTTCGCGACCGAGTACGGGTCGCCGAAATGCATTGTGAAGCTTGGTTGTTGGGGCCCAGTCGTAAAGTGCAACGTGCCCAAGCGCGGGTGGATCAACGGTGTTGGCGGCTGCCCAAACGTCGGCGGCATCTGCATCGGCTGCACCATGCCGGGCTTCCCGGACAAATTCATGCCGTTCATGGACGAGCCGCCGGGCGGCAAGCTTTCCAGCACGGCGTCGGGGCTGTACGGGGCCGTGATTCGCAACCTGAGGGGTATCACGGCGCGCACCGTCGACAAGGAGCCGCGCTGGCGTCACAACGGCAACCAACTGACCACCGGAGCGCGCCGCACCTGGTAATCCCCGGCCAGGTGTAGCGCGCTCCGTTCCCATCTCGACAAGCCCTTGGGCGGAGAGCAGTAGCGATGACAACTATCGTCCCCGAACCGACCACAGCCAAGCGGGAGCCGGGCCAGCTCGTCGACATGGCGTGGGACCCGATCACCCGGATCGTCGGCAGCCTCGGGATCTACACCAAGATCGACTTCGAGAACCGGGAGGTCGTCGAATGCCACAGCACCTCGTCGATCTTCCGTGGCTACTCGATCTTCATGAAGGGCAAGGACCCTCGCGACGCCCACTTCATCACCAGCCGCATCTGCGGAATCTGCGGCGACAACCACGCGACGTGTTCGTGCTATGCGCAGAACATGGCGTACGGGGTCAAGCCGCCGCACCTCGGCGAGTGGATCGTCAACCTCGGCGAGGCCGCGGAATACATGTTCGACCACAACATATTCCAGGAAAACCTGGTCGGCGTGGACTTCTGCGAGAAGATGGTCGCCGAGACGAACCCGAGCGTGCTCGCCCTGGCCGAGAAGACCCCGGCGCCGCAGGCCGGCGCCCACGGTTACCGGACGATCGCCGACATCATGCGGTCGCTCAACCCGTTCAGCGGTGAGTTCTACCGCGAGGCGCTGGCCGTCAGCCGGTGGACGCGAGAGATGTTCTGCCTCATGGAGGGTCGCCACGTGCACCCGTCCACGCTGTATCCCGGCGGGGTCGGCACGGTCGCCACGATCCAGCTGATGACCGATTACATGACCCGGCTCATGCGCTACGTCGAGTTCATGAAGAAGGTCGTGCCCATGCACGACGACCTGTTCGACTTCTTCTACACCGCACTGCCCGGTTACGAGAAGGTCGGTCTGCGCCGCACCCTGCTCGGCTGCTGGGGCTCCTTCCAGGACCCCGAGGTGTGCAACTTCGAGTACAAGGACATGGAACGCTGGGGTAATGCGATGTTCGTGACGCCCGGCGTGGTCGTGGACGGCAAGCTGGTCACCCACTCGCTGGTCGACATCAATCTCGGCATCCGGATCCTTTTGGGCAGTTCGTATTACGACGACTGGACCGAGCAGGAGATGTTCGTCAAGACCGACCCGCTGGGCAACGCGGTCGACCGGCGCCACCCGTGGAACCAGCACACCAACCCCCATCCGCAAAAGCGTGACCTGGACGGCGGCAAGTACAGCTGGGTGATGTCGCCACGCTGGTTCGACGGCAAGGACCACCTGGCGCTGGATACCGGCGGCGGTCCGCTGGCCCGCCTGTGGTCGACCGCCCTGGCCGGCCTGGTCGACATCGGCTACGTCAAGGCGACCGGCAATTCCGTCAAGATCAACCTCCCCAAGACCGCACTCAAGGGCCCGGTCGAATTCGAGTGGAAGATCCCGAAGTACGGCAGCAACACCATCGAACGCGACCGGGCGCGCACCTACTTCCAGGCCTACGCGGCGGCGTGCGCGCTGCACTTCGCCGAGAAGGCCCTGGCCGAGATCCGCGCCGGCCGCACGAAGACGTGGGAAAAGTTCGAGGTGCCCGACGAAGCCATCGGCTGCGGCTTCACCGAGGCGGTACGCGGCGTGCTCAGCCACCATCTGGTGATCCGGGACGGCAAGATCGCCAACTATCACCCGTATCCGCCCACGCCCTGGAACGCCAACCCGCGCGACAGCTACGGCACGCCCGGACCCTACGAGGACGCGGTGCAGGGCCAGCCGATCTTCGAGGAGAACAGCCGCGAGAACTTCAAGGGCATCGACGTCATGCGCACGGTCCGCAGCTTCGACCCGTGCCTGCCCTGCGGCGTCCACATGTACCTGGGGAAGGGAAAGACTCTGGAGAGATTGCACACGCCAACCCAGTCGCCCGTCGGGGCGTGACGATCGCAAGCGCGGCGAAGCCGGGCGCAGCGGGTCGTCACCATCAATCGCGTGACGATCGCAAGCGCGGCGAAGCCGGGCGCAGCGGGTCGTCACCATCAATCGCGTGACGATCGCACGCGCGGCGAAGCCGGGCGCAGCGGGTCGTCACCATCAATCGCGTGACGATCGCACGCGCGGCGAAGCCGGGCGCAGCGGGTCGTCACCATCAATCGCGTGACGATCGCAAGCGCGGCGAAGCCGGGCGCAGCGGGTCGTCACCATCTGGAGGACACATGACGGATCGCCCGAACCCCGACAACGACATGCAGTGGCGCGCGGCGGGCGATCGGATCCAGACCCTGCTGGACTCCTGCGCGGCGGGCGGGACGGGCGCGTACGAACGCGCGCAGCAGCTGGTCCGCGAGGTGGTGGGTTTGTACGGGGCCGGGCTGGAAAGGATCATGCAGTTGGCCGGCCCCGGGGTAGCCGAGCGGCTGGCCACCGACGACCTGGTGGCCAGCCTGCTCCTCGTCCACGGCCTGCACCCCCACGACGTGCACCGGCGGGTGTCCGACGCACTGGACCGGGTGCGGCCCTACCTGGGCTCGCACGGCGGCGACGTGGAGCTGCTCTCGATCGACGGGGACACCGCCCGGCTGGCCTTCCGCGGCAGCTGCAAGAGCTGCCCGTCGTCGGCGGTGACCCTGGAACTCGCGGTCGAGGACGCCGTCCGGGCGGCGGCCCCGGAGATCGTCGCGATTGAGGTGGTGACCGCCGACTCTGCGCCGTCTGGTCCGGCCGTCATACCCCCCGAATCCCTGCTGGCCCAAGTGCGTTCGGGCTGGCATCCGCTGCCCGAACTGGCCGAGCTGGAGGCCGGTGACGTGGCGGGGTTCCTGGTGGCGGGCGCCGCGCTGCTGGTCTGCCGGATCGGCGACCTGCCGCTGGCCTATCGCGACCATTGTCCGGTGTGTGACGATTCCCTGGCGGGTGCGCACCTTCGCGAGACACTGCTGGGATGCCCGCGCTGCGGCACGCAATTCGACGTCGTGCACGCGGGCACCGGGCCCGACGGCGCCCACCTCGAGCCGGTCCCCCTGCTGCTCCGCGAGGGCGTGCCTTCGGTGGCACTGGCCGAACCGACGGGAGCCCGCGCATGACGACGCCCTACGACGTCCTGGCTCGCATCACCGGCGACCGGCGCGCACCCGAGCCGGCCGGCGAGCGGTGCGAGATGTGTGCGGAGTCGATCGCCGACGAGCACCAGCACGTCGTCAATGTGACCGCCCGACAGCTGATGTGCGTCTGCCGCGCCTGCTACCTGTTGTTCACCGACACGCAGGCCGAGCTGCGCTACCGGGCGGTGCCGGACCGGTATCTGGCGTTCCCCGACTTCGCGCTGGACCGTCGCGCCTGGGAGAGCCTGCAGATCCCGGTCGGCGTCGCCTTCTTCTTCGCGAACTCCGCACTGGGGCGGACCGTCGCCTTCTACCCCGGCCCCGCGGGCGCGTGCGAGTCCGAACTCGATCTGGACGCGTGGAACGCCGTCGGCGGCTCGGACTCGCGGGTGGGGCTGCTGGCCGACGACGTGGAGGCGCTGCTCGTCCGGGTACCGGACGACGAAACCGCCCCGCCCGAAACCTATCTCGTACCGATCGACGCGTGCTACGAGTTCGTCGGCCGCCTGCGCCTGCTGTGGCGGGGATTCGACGGCGGGCAGGAGGCGCGGGCGTTCATCGACGGTTTCTTCGCCGAGATCGCGGCCCGCGCGGTCGTCGCGCAGGGGGCGCCGACATGATCGACGTGGAGTTCGCGGTCATCGATGTGACGCCCGAACCGTACTCCGTGAGCCCCGTTCTCACAGCGCGAATCGGCATCGATGCGGGCTGTGACGACCCCGTGCACGCCATCGCCCTGCGCTGCCAGGTGCGGATCGAGCCGCTGCGACGCCCCTATTCCGACGAGGAAGCGGCCGGCTTGCTCGACCTGTTCGGATCCCGCGAACGCTGGGCCACCACCCAGCGCACCTTCCTCTGGCAGCACTGCACCGCCATGGTGCCGGGTTTCACCACCAACACCACGGTCGCGCTGCCGCTGGACTGCACCTACGACTTCGAGGTGGCCGCCGCCAAGTACCTGCACGCGCTGCGGCACGGCACGTTACCGCTCCAATTTCTGTTCAGCGGAACGATTTTCGTCAGGGGCGAACGCGGCTTCTCGGTCCAGCAGGTGCCGTGGGACTGCGAGTACCGCTACGACATGCCGGTGACGGTGTGGCGGGACCTGATCGCCCAGCACTACCCGAACAGCGGGTGGGTGCGGCTGAGTCACGAAACCGTCGCCGCCCTGGCCGCGTACAAATCGGCGCAGGGACTGCTGGACCTCGACCACGCCGTCACCTCGCTGCTGGACGCCGAGCGGGAGGCCGCACGGTGACCGCGTCCGGGACGTCGAGCCGGGACCGCGCCCGCACCGTCGCCGATGCGGTGCTCTACGAGGGCTATCTTCTCTACCCCTACCGGGGCACCTCCACCAAGAACCAATCACGCTGGCAATTCGGCGTTCTCGGCCCGCCCGGTGCCGCCGCCGCGGGTCTGGGCGAGGACGACACCCTGGCCGCGGAGTTCCTGATGGACGGGGCCTGGGCGATCACGCTGGTGGTGCGGTTCCTGCAGTTGCAGCGCCGGCGGGCCGAGCGCGCGCTGCCGGGCGGGGGCTTCGAGCCCGTCACCGAGTTGACCACCTCGGCCGGGTCGTGGCTGACCTGGGACGAGGCGGTCGAATGCGAAATCGTCTTCGGCCCCCTCACTTTTGCCGACCAGCCCTGGACGCTGCCGGTGACGGCCGCCGCCGCCACCGACGTCGAGGCCGTCGACGGCGGCCGCCTGGTCCGCGAGCGCCGGGAGGTGCGCGGCGTCCTGACGGTCGAGAGCGTGGCCGACGGTGACCTGCGCCGGGTGTCGGTGCGAATCGCCAACGTCTGCCCGCCCGCCGGCGACAAGGACGACGCCATCGCGCGTTCCCTGATCGGAACACACGTCATCTCCGAAGCCGTTGGCGGACAATTCGTCTCGCTGCTCGAGCCGCCAGCCGAGGCGGCCGAGGCCGTGGCGCGGTGCCGCCAGCATCGCTGCTTCCCCGTGCTGGCCGGTCCGCCCGGCGCCCAAGACATGCTCCTGATCTCCCCGATCATCCTCTACGACCATCCCGAGGTGGCCGAACAGAGCAGCACCGCTCTCTATGACTGCACGGAGATCGACGAGATCCTCACCCTGCGCGTGATGACGATGACCGATGAGGAGAAGAGGCAGGCGCGGGCCACCGATCCGCGGGCGGCGCGGCTTATCGACCAGTGCGACGCCATGTCGGCGGAGGACATGGCGCGCCTGCACGGCGTGCTGCGCGATCCCCACGCGATGTCCGGTCTGGTCCCCGAGGTCCCGGAAGGAGTCGACTGGTGGGATCCGCTCGCGGACAACGCCGTTCGACCGGAGATCGACGCCGTGCTGGTGAACGGCGTCCGGGTGGCACGGGGTAGCCGGGTGCGATTGCGGCCCCGGCGCAACGCCGACGCGCAGGACCTCTTCGTGGTGGGCAAGACCGCCCGCGTCACCTCGGTGCACGAAGACGTCGAGGGCAACAAGCACGTCGCGGTCGTCGTCGAGGATGACCCGGCAGCCGATCTGCACGACTGGTACGGCCGCTACCTGTACTTCTCCCCCGACGAGATCGAGCCTACGGAAGCGCAGGACAGGCAGGAGTGAGAGGAGTTCGGCATGGAAGTCATGGGTTGGATATTCGTCGCCATCATCGCCCTGGTGGTGGCGGTGGCGCTGGCGCTGGGAGTGGTCTCCATTCCGGACGCCCGCCGCTACCTGAAGCTTCGGCGGATGTAGCCGCGGCCGGCGGTGCGATGACTGCGCGCATATTGGTGGCCGGGATCGGCAACATCTTCCTGGGCGACGACGGATTCGGCTCGGAGGTGGTCCGCAACGTCGCCATCTCCCACGATGATTCGGGTGTCCGCGTCGTCGATTACGGCATCCGCGGCATGCACCTGGCCTACGACCTGCTCGACAACTGGGACACGCTGGTGCTCGTCGACGCGGTACCCAGCCGCGGCAGCCCCGGCACGTTGCACGTCTTCCAGGCCGAATGCGACTTCCAGGCCGAATGCGACGGGGATGACGACGCGCCCGGTCTGGACGCGCACGGTATGGACCCCGCCACGGTGTTCGCGAGCCTGCGGGCCCTGGGCGGCATCCTGCCGTACACCGTCGTCGTCGGCTGCGAAGCGGGAAGCGTCGAGGAGGGCATCGGCCTCACCGAACCCGTCGCCGGGGCCGTGCACCGGGCGGCGCGGGCCGTCGAAGAGATCGTCGCCGCGTTGCAGGCGCCGCCGCACGGGAGGAGCGCTGACCCATGTGCCTGGGCATTCCCGGTCAGGTGATCCGGATGTTGGACGGTTACGAGGGACAGCTCGCACTCGTCGACGTCACGGGTGAAGAACGCCGGATCAACGTCGGCATGTTGCCGGAAGAGTCGTTCGCGCCGGGCGACTGGGTAATCATTCACATGGGCTTCGCCATCGAGAAGACGGACCGCGCCGGCGCGGAGGCGGCGATGGCGGGTCTGGAGCTGATGGGCCGGGGCCGCACCGACGGAACGGCCGACTGGGACGGCGGCTGACATGACCCGGTCCCCCCTGCTGCTGCGGTCCGACGACATCCGGCGGCGCTTCACCGTGACCGGCGTGGTTCAGGGGGTCGGCTTCCGCCCGTTCGTCCACCGAGTCGCCGGCGAGCTCGGGCTGGCCGGGTTCGTCGGCAACGATTCCGGCGCGGTCTTCCTCGAAGTGCAGGGCGGCCGCGCGCGCATCGACGAGTTCGCCCACCGGCTGCGCTCGCAGGCCCCTCCCCTGGCGCGGATCGACGCCGTCCTGGAAACCGACCTGCCTCTGTGCAGAGAGCGCGGCTTCCGCATCGTGGCGAGCGAGGCGATCGCCGGCGCCACGACGCCCGTACCGCCCGACGTCGCCGTGTGCGACGCCTGCGTCGCCGAGCTGTTCGACCCGCGCGACCGGCGCTACCGGCACCCGTTCGTCACCTGCACCAACTGCGGGCCCCGGTTCACGATCATCCGCGGGTTGCCGTACGACCGGCCCGCCACCACCATGTCGGCGTTCGTGATGTGCGAGCGCTGCGCCGCCGAGTACGACGACCCCGCGGACCGCCGGTTCCACGCGCAGCCGATCGCCTGCCCCGACTGCGGGCCGTCGCTGTGGTTCTCGTCGGCGGCCGGGCGCGTGCGCGGCTCGGACGCGGCGCTGACCGCGGCACAGCGCGCCCTCGCGGGGGGCGCGGTGGTCGCCATCAAGGGAATCGGCGGTTACCACCTGGCCTGCACCGTCGACGACGACGCCGCCGTCCGCACACTCCGGAGGCGAAAGGCGCGGGGCGCCAAGCCGTTCGCCGTGCTGGTGCGCGACCTCGACGTCGCGCGCCGGTACGCCGATGTCGGTGACACGGAGGCGGTGGTGCTGTCCAGCTCGGCCCGCCCGATCGTGCTGTTGCGCCGGCGCCCCGGGGCGCCCGTCGCAGACGGTGTGGCACCCGACAGCCCGCTGCTGGGCCTGATGCTGCCGTACTCCCCCCTGCACCATCTGCTGCTGGCGCCCGTGCCACACAGCCACGAACGGGCTCCCGACGCGCTGGTGCTCACCAGCGCCAACCGCTCCGACGAGCCCATCTGTTTTACGAACGACGATGTCGCCGAACGGCTTCCGGCACTGTGCGATGCGGTCCTCGACCACGACCGACCGATCCACGTGCCCTGTGACGATTCGGTGGTGCGCGTGGTGGACGGCGACGAGCTGCCGATCCGCCGATCCCGCGGCTATGCCCCGCTACCCGTCGATCTCGGGACGCCCGGCCCGGCGGTGCTCGCCGTGGGCGGCGAACTGAAGAACACGTTCTGCCTCACCGACGGACCGCGGGCGTACCTGTCCGGCCACATCGGCGACATAGCCAGCTGGGAGACGCTGCGCGCGTTCGAGCGCGCCGTGGGCCAGCTCACCGAAATCCGCGGCCCGGCGACCCGATTGGCCGCCGACCTGCACCCGGGGTACCACACCCGCGAGTGGGCCGAGCGCCGCGCCGGCGGCCGGCCGCTGGACCTGATCCAGCACCATCACGCGCACGTCGTGGCGCTGCTGGCCGAGCACGGACGCGTTGGCGAACCCATCGTCGGCGTCTCCTTCGACGGCACCGGTTACGGGTGCGACCAAACGATCTGGGGCGGCGAGATCCTCACCCTCGGTCCCGACAGCCACCGTTTCGTCCGCGCCGCCCACCTGTTGCCGGTGCCGCTGCCGGGCGGTGACGCCGCGGTGCGCAACCCGTGGCGGATGGCTCTATCCCAGCTGTGGAACGCCGGCCTGGGCTGGTCGCCGGACCTCGCCCCGGTCGCGGCGGCGACTCGAAGCGAATTGCGGCTCGTCCGTTCGCAATTGGACAGCGGGACCGGATGCGTGCCGTGCTCGAGCATGGGCCGGCTGTTCGACGCCGTCGCCTCGCTGCTGGACGTGCGGCAGCGGATCGGCTACGAGGGCCAGGCCGCCATCGAACTCGAGGCGCTGGCCGACTCGGCGGGTGAGGGCGCCGGGCCGACGCTGCCGTTGACGGTGCGCGCCGACGGCGTGATCGATCCCGCCACCATGGTGCAGACGATGGTCTCCGCCATGCACGCCGGGACGCCGACCGCGACGCTCGCGGCGGCGTTCCACCACGCCGTCGCCGACGCCGTCGCCGACGTGGCGAGCAACGTGGCCGGCGACGTCCGGCTGGTGGGCCTGACCGGTGGGGTGTTTCAGAATGTGCTGTTGCTGCGAGCCTGCCGAAAGCGGCTGACGGCGGCCGGTTTCGAGGTGCTGACCCACCACACCGTGCCCCCGAACGACGGCGGTCTGGCGCTGGGTCAGGCCGTGATTTCGACGCTGCTCGCACGGGAGGGGGCGCACCCATGATCACCACCGAGGTCGATCGCGGACTGGGCGCGCAACTGGCATCGGATCTGGCCGCGACGGCGTTCACGCTGGCCCGGCGTTTCGCCGCAGGCGCCACCATGTGGTCGATCGCGCCCGGCGCCGAGCCGCACGCGCTGCACATCGCGGTCGAATTCGTGCATCCGGTGATCGTGGGGAAGCGCGCCCTGCCGGCGGTCGCGCTGACCGGGCCTGACCCGGTGGACCTGGCGCGGGTGTCGGCGCGCCCCGGCGACATCGTGATCGCGGTGTCCGGCGCGGACGACCCGCACGTCCGCTCGGTGATGCGCCGCTCCCCCGCCTGGGGCACCACCTCGATCTGGATCGGCAGCGGCGCACGGCCGAAGCCGGGGGCCGCCGACCATGTGCTGTGGCTCGACGACCCGGACCCACGCGTCCCCGCGACCGGGGGCTTCGTGTTGTTCTATCACCTGCTGTGGGAGCTCACCCACGTATGTTTCGAGCATTCCGGGTTGCTCAAACCTGCAGCGCCGCAGAGTGTTTGCATCACATGCGGCGACGAAGGCCGCCTCGGTGAGGTGGTGCGCACAGGTGGCGGGCCGGCCGCGGGAACAGCCACCGTCCGCACCGCGCGCGGCCTCGAGGACGTCGTGACGACGCTCATCGATCCGGTCGCGCCCGCGGATCTGATCGTAGTGCACGCCGGTACGGCGATATCCCGGCTAGACGAGGACGACCTCTGATGGCCGACCAAGAACCGACCAACTTCCTGTACCCGTTCATCGACGCCGAGGAGGACGACCCCACGTCGCTGCTAGCCGACCTCGCCGCATCGGCGCGGGCGAAGGCGGCCGAGAGCCTGGCGCTGCGGCGTTCGACGCTCGAGGCCAACGCCGACCTGCTGGGCCGGGCCGCCAGCGAGATGGCACGCCGCTTCGCGGCGGCCGGCCGGTTGTTCACCTTCGGAAATGGCGGCAGCTGCACCGATTCCACCACGCTGGCCGCGTTGTTCGCCCGACCGTCGGTCGGCACCGGGCTGCCCGCGTGGTCGCTGACCGCCGACCAGGCGATCCTGACCGCGCTCGGCAACGACGTCGGCTTCGAGCTGGTGTTCGCGCGCCAGCTCATCGCGCGGGCGCAGGCCGGCGACATCGCGATCGCGATGTCGACCAGCGGTAATTCACCGAACCTGCTCGCCGGGCTCGCCGAGGCGCGCCGGCGCGGTGTGTACACCGTCGGTTTCGCGGGGTACGACGGCGGCGCGTTCGCGAGCGATCCGAACGTGGACGCCTGCTTCACCGTCCGGTCACAGAGCGTGCACCGCATTCAGGAGTCCCAGGCGCTGCTCGGCTACCAGTTGTGGCTGGCCGTCCACGACCGGCTGGGCGGAAAGGGGTCGGGGGCCGCATGAACAAGCCAGCGGGGGATTACCTGTCGTCGGGTCCGCGGTTCGGCGAGGGCGAGGTGATCGAGCGGATCGAGTCGTTCCGTCGGCGACGCCCGCGGTTGCTCGACGATCACGTGACGCTGGCGCACGGGGCCGGCGGGAAGGCGTCCGCGGCGCTGGTGGATGCGGTGTTCGTGGAGGCGCTGCGCAACCCGTTGCTGGAGGCCCTGGGCGACGGCGCTGTGCTGAGCCTGCCCGGCGGGGACCGTCTGGCGATGTCGACAGATTCGTTCGTGGTGCAGCCCAGGCGTTTTCCGGGCGGATCGGTGGGAGAGCTCGCCGTGAACGGAACCTGCAACGATCTCGCCATGACCGGGGCGGTGCCGTCCTGGATCTCCGCGGCGTTCGTGCTCGAAGAGGGGTTCCCGATCGCCGAATTGAAGGAGATCGTGGCCGACATGGCCACCGCGGCGGCGGTGGCCGGCGTGCAGATCGTCACCGGGGACACCAAGGTGGTGCCCAGGGGCGCGGCCGACGGGGTGTTCATCACCACCACCGGTGCGGGCGTCATTCCCGCGGGCCGCGCCCTGTCGGCGGGGGCGGTGCGTCCCGGGGACCGGGTGCTGCTGTCGGGGTCGATAGGCGAGCACGGCATGGCGGTCATGCTGGCGCGCGGGGATCTGGCCATCGAGGCCGACATCGCCTCGGACACCGCCTCGCTCAGCCCGCTGGTGGAAGCGCTGCTGGCCGCCGCCCCCTCGACCCGCTGGCTGCGTGACGCGACCCGCGGCGGGGTGGGCACGGTGTGCAACGAACTCGCGCAGTCCTGCGGCCTGGGAGTCCTGCTGGAAGAGGATCGACTTCCCGTCGCGCCCATGGTCAACGGGGCGTGCGAGTTGCTCGGCATCGACCCGCTGTATGTGGCGAACGAGGGCAAGTTCGTCGCCGTCGTCGCACCGCACGAGGCCGAGGCGGGCCTGGCCGCGTTGCGGTCGCACCCCTTGGGGGCCCAGGCCGCCGAGGTGGGGCAGATCGTGGCCGAGCCGGCCGAAAGTGTGTTTTTGCGAACCGGATTCGGCGGCACGCGCATCGTCGACATGCTCGTCGGGGACCCGCTGCCGAGAATCTGCTGAGGAGAGGGGCGATCGCAAGCGCGGCGAAGCCGGGCGCGGCGGGTCGCCACCAGAAAGGAGAGGGGCGATCGCAAGCGCGGCGAAGCCGGGCGCGGCGGGTCGCCACCAGAAAGGAGAGGGGCAATCGCAAGCGCGGCGAAGCCGGGCGCTGGGGACCCCGCGGAGCTGGGGACGGGTCGCCACCAGAAAGGAGAGGGGTCGAAGATGTGTTTGGGGATTCCGGCCCGGGTCGTCGAGATCACCGACCCGGCGAACTATTTGGCGAAGGTTGACGTCAGCGGCGTGCAGCGCACCATCAGCGTGCGGCTGCTCGAGGACGACCTACCCGCCCCCGACGACTGGGTGCTGGTCCACGTCGGGTTTGCGATGGCCAAGATCGACGAAACCGAGGCCCTGCTGACCCTGGCCGCCATCAAGAAGCTCGGCGACGCCTACACCACCGAGATGGAAGCCTTCGACACCTCGTCGATCGTTTGACTAGGGGGGACCACCAATGAAATTCGTTGACGAATTCCGCGACCCGGCCGCGGCCCGCAAACTGCTGACCGCGATCGAGCACCTGGCCGGTGACGACGCCGAACCGTTCAAGTTCATGGAGGTGTGCGGCGGGCACACCCACACCATCTACCGGCACGGCATCGAACACCTGCTGCCCACCAACGTCGAACTGGTGCACGGCCCGGGCTGTCCGGTGTGCGTGATCCCGATGGGCCGCATCGACGACGCCATGTGGTTGGCGGGACAACAAGACGTGGTCTTCACCTGCTTCGGCGACATGATGCGCGTGCCCGGCTCGGCTGGCAGCCTGCTCGACGCCAAGGCCGAGGGCGCCGACGTGCGATTCGTCTACTCCCCGCTGGACGCGCTGAAGATCGCCGTCGACAACCCCGGGAAACACGTGGTGTTCTTCGCGATCGGGTTCGAGACTACCGCCCCCTCGACGGCCGTCACGCTGGTGCGCGCCCGCGACCTCGGCGTCACCAACTTCAGCGTCTTCTGCAACCACGTGACGATCGTGCCGCCGATCAAGGCCATCCTGGAATCACCCGACCTGCGCCTGTCCGGGTTCATCGGCCCCGGTCACGTCTCCACCGTCGTCGGCAACCGGCCCTACCGCTTCGTGCCGCGGGTGTACCGAAAGCCGTTGGTGGTGGCAGGTTTCGAGCCGCTCGACATCCTCGCGGCCGTGGCGATGCTGCTCACCCAGATCCGCGAGGGCCGCTGCGAGGTGGAAAACCAGTACAAGAGGGTCGTCCCCGAACACGGCAACCCCGCCGCGCTGGCGCTCATGGGCAAGGTATTCGCGCTGCGCCCCCATTTCGAATGGCGCGGGCTGGGATTCATCTCCCACAGCGCCCTGCGCCTGCACGACGACTTCGCCGACTACGACGCCGAACTGCGGTTCGCCATGCCCGGGGTGCGGGTCGCCGACCCGAAGGCCTGCCAATGCGGCGAGGTCCTCAAGGGCGTGCTCAAGCCCTGGGAATGCAAGGTGTTCGGCACCGCATGCACCCCCGAGACCCCGATCGGCACCTGCATGGTGTCCCCCGAGGGCGCGTGCGCGGCGTACTACAACTTCGGACGGCTGAACCGTCAAAATATCCCAGCGGCCAAGCTCGTGGCCCACACTTGACCACCGCGCCGGACACCCGCGGCGCGGACATGTTCGCGCGCTACGCCTACGCCCCCAACGCGCTGGGGTACTGCGGTCCCCCGCTCGGGGCCACCCTGCGCGACGGCTCGGTCGACGAGGTGCGCAGGGCCGCAGCCGGATTCAGCGGGGCCTGGCCCTACCTGCGGGTGCTGGCGAACCTGACCGGCATCGCCGACCCGCTGGACCGTCGGCTGGTCGAATCCTATTGGCTCGGCGGCGGAATCGGCGCCACCCTCGACCCATACGACTTCTACCGGGGCCTGCTCGACATCATCGGACCCCAGGCCGGCCACTACTGGACCCACCTGACCCCCGACCTGGCCACCGAGGCGGCCGGTAACCACAGCTTCCACGTGTTCGGCGTGTATCCCTGGACGCGGTTTTTGGGCCGGGGCATGGACGAGCACCCCCTCAGGGTGCTCGAAAACTGCCGGATCGGTTGGGGCACGGTGTTATCCGTCACCAGCGACCGCGTCGAGGTGTCGTGTCGCCGGCTGGTGTGGGCCGGTGGGGCGCTGTCGCTCTCCGGGCCGTCGGCGCGGGTGCTCGACATCTGGGCCGACGGCTACAGCGCCGTGCCCGACGTGGCGCCCGGCGATCGGGTCGCGCTGCACTGGGGCCGGTTGTGCGGCCGGCTGTCGGTGGCGCAGGCCCGCGCGCTTGCCGACAGCACCGATCGCCAGCTGCGCGTCACGAGTGAACGGCTCGCGCACGTCTAGCCGTGTCACACTGGCGGTCGTGCCCGGTTCACTGTGCGACGTGCTGCCCGCCGCGGCCGCGCTGCTCGGCGCCCCGGAGGCGCCGGACCGGCTGGCGCTGGCCGACCGCGTCGACGCCGACCGGGTGGATCGCGTCGGCGTCGTGCTGGTCGACGGGATGGGCTGGCACCTGTTGCCCGAGCTCGCCGGCAGCGCGCCGCTGCTGGCCTCGGTACTGGCCGGTGAGACGGGGCAGCTGCTCGAGCTGGCCTGCACTTTCCCCTCGACCACGCCGACCAGCCTGGTTTCCCTGGGCACCGGCACGCGGCCCGGCGAGCACGGAATCCTGGGGTTCACCGTCAACGTCCCGGGCACCGACCGGGTGCTCAACCACATCCGCTGGCGCGACGACCCGCCCCACGACGCGTGGCAGCCGCTCCCCACGTGGTTTCAGCGGCTCCGGCGGAACGGGACGAGCGCCCGCGTCGTGCTCCCGGAATGGTTCATCGGCAGCGGGCTGACCGATGCCGCGTATCGGGGCGCGGAGTTCCGCCCGACCGCGGCGATCGACGACTACGTCCAACGGTTCTCCGACGAGCTGCGCGCGGCGCCCGGCCTGGTCTACGGCTACACCGCCGACCTGGATACAGCCGCCCACGTGGCCGGCATCGGCTCGCCGCCGTGGCACGAGGCGGCCGCCCGGGCGGACACGCTGCTGGCCCGGCTCGTCGAGTCACTGCCCCCGACCGCGACGCTGCTGGTGACCGCCGACCACGGCGGCCTCAACGTCCCCGAGACCGCGCGTTTCGACCTCGACGCCGATGCCCGGCTGAGCGCGGGCGTGCGGGTGGTCGCCGGCGAACCACGGGTCCGCTACCTGCACACCGCGCCGGGCGCCGCCGCGGACGTGCAGGCCGCCTGGACCGAGGTGCTGGGCACGGCCGCGGAGGTCTACGTCCGCGACGAGGCCGTGGCCACCGGGGTTTTCGGCCCGGTGACGCCGACGAACCTGCCTCGGATCGGTGACGTCGTCGTGGTGTGCACCGGCGACGCCGCGGTGCTGGCCACCGAGCACGAACCACCGGAAGCCGCGCGGCTCATCGGTTTTCACGGCGCGGCCAGCCCGGCCGAGATGGCCATACCGCTGATCGTGTTCTGAGCCCCTTCGTGGACCCCGTCACTCCTGCAAATTAGTCGCAATTACTGTTGCAAATTGATTGCATGAACGTAGGCGGGTCGTTACCGTCGAGATACGGCGAACTCGAGTTTCCGAGACTGAGGGGATGCCAGATGGGCGATCGGCAGCGCGGGCGGCGTGGGCGGCATCCGCCGTCGCCGGTCGGGTGGCCGATCTCAGGACGCCAATCTGCTTGCGCGAGTATCCCGCTCGGCGCGTACCGCACGCCTCGATCACCACCGCGCCCGAATCGGGATTGATAGATTGAGCCGGCGGCGGCCGGCCGACATAGCGCCGCCTATCCACTTCATGCTGCGTGAAAATCATTGCAGCAGAACGCCTTACCCGCGCGATTCGGTCAGCGCCAACGCGCGTCACTGGCGTGCGCCCACTTCCGCGGCGCGCGGGCCCAGAACCCCACCGAATTGGAGCCGTCCATGCCGCCCGTCCCCACCCTACCCGAAAACTCGTCCGCCGCAGTCTCACCCGCGAGCGGAGGGGCCTGAATCCGATGGACTACGCAACGCTTCCGCCGGAAGTCAACTCCGCACGCATGTACACCGGCCCGGGCTCCGCCGCGATGCTCGCGGCCGCGACGGCCTGGGACGGCTTGGCGGTCGAGTTGTCGACTGCCGCCTCGAATTACGGCTCGACGATCGCCGACTTGACCGGCGGCGCCTGGCGGGGTCCGGCCTCGACATCGATGGCGGCGGCCGCCGCGCCGTACGTCACGTGGATGAGCACCACCGCCGCGCGCGCCACTCAGACCGCGGGCCAGGCCCGGCTGGCCGCCGCGGCCTACGAGGCCGCGTTCGCCATGACGGTGCCCCCGCCGCTCATCGCCGCCAACCGCGCGCAGCTCGCGTCGCTGGTCGCCACGAACCTCCTGGGACAGAACACCCCGGCGATCGCGGCGACCGAGGCGCACTACGCCGAGATGTGGGCCCACGACGCCGCCGCGATGTACGGCTACGCGGGCTCGTCGGCCGCCGCAACGGCATTGAGCCCGTTCACCGGGGCACCGGCCACCACCAGCGGTGACGGCGCCGCCCCGGCCGAAGCCGCGGGAGCGCAGGCGTCGCTGTCACAGCTGATGTCGGCACTGCCGAACGCGATACAAGGGCTCGCGCTGCCCGGGCTTCCGGGGGCAGGGTGGACGGCGGGCCTGGACGACGTGGCGAGTTGGCTCGGACTGGGCGGGGCCGACTTCTCCACCCCGGCGGGAATCCTCAACTTCCTGCTCGGAACCGACGGGTCGCCGCTGGGCGGTGCGTTCAGCAGCATCGGCTTGAACGCCCTGTCCTCCGGCTTCTACACACCCGGTAACTTCGTGGGCACACTGGCCGATGCCCTGAGCCTGCAGGGCTCCGGCGCGGCCGCCGAAGCCGCGGGGGATGCCGCTGACGCCGCCGGGGAGGCGGCGGGAGCCGCGGGCAGCGGACTCGGCAACGCGGTGGGAGGCCTCGGTGGCGCAATGTCGGCGGGCGTCGGCAACGCCGCCTCGATCGGGCCGCTGTCGGTGCCGCCCGCGTGGACCGCGGCGGCCGAGCCGATGGGCGCGCCCGCCGCGCCGCTCCCGACCGCCGGAGTGGGCCCGGTACCGGCTACGTCAGGCCTGGCGAACACGCTCGGCGGCGTGCCGCTGGCCGGCCCGTCCGGACGCGGGGTCAGCGACATTCCCCGCTATGGGTTCCGGCCCACCATGGTGACGCACCCACCGGCAGCCGGGTGAGCCCGGGTGGGCGGTACGCGGCCCCGACCCGGGGTTGACCGTGAGAAGCGGATTCGACGACACTGCCGCTGCCGATGACCGTGTCAGGGCATTCGCGGCGGCCGGACCCCTTGAATCCATGGTTCAGGCCGAACTCCGGATGTCCCTCCGGATAGGTGACAACCAGGTTGGGGCCGAGGCCCCTGTTGTATTTCACGTCGACAACCGACGCGAGCTGTCTGTCCAACAGGTCCGCGACGCTTGCTACCGCGGCGTTGAGCGAGTCCATTGCCAGAGCGACGTACCCACCAGAAAAACTCCCGTCGGAAAGCACCTGGGCCGATTCGGGATCCAGCAACGGGTTATCCGTGCTCGAATTGACTTCGGTTTCCAGCCGTTGCGAGACCCAAGCCAGCACATCTCACAGAACTCCGATGAAATGTGGCGCACAACGAATCGAACCTTCGGGCAGCCCGCGGCGCCCCGTCCCGCCGGCGCGGACGCCGTGCGCCGTCTCACCGTCCAGTCGGTGCACACCGGACTTTGATCGTTTTCACAGCTTGCTTCGGTTGCCTCCCAAGGAGAGAGTTGTACAGTCAGCCAGCGTGAGGTGGTGGGACGCCGGTAGGGCACGGCGGTGTCGGCCCGTCATCGCGGCCGCCGCGGTCCTCGGCGTATTCGTTGCGCTGATCGCGGGATCGGCCCTGCGACCGCAGTTTTCGGCGGCCGCGCCGCCGGAACCGGCGGCCTGGTCGCACGCACCCGGCGGCGCCGCCGCACCGCACGCCGCGCCACGGACGGACGCCGCAGTCGCTCAGGCTTTCTCGCACCAGTACGCACCCGCCGGCAAGAAGCCGTTCCACAGCATGTGGATGACGCGGGACCGCCCGACGTCGTGGTCCCGCGTGTCACTACCGTGGTCCCGGGCCCCAGTGTTAGCTCCTGCCAACGCCGTTGAGCCACCCGGGCGCCACCCCGGCACCTCCGCGCCCGGACACGCCGGCATGAACCTCGTCCGGCTCTGCGTCGCGCGCTGCTGATCGTTCGGCGCCAGGCCCCGCGTGCTAGATCACACGGCCGTTCGTGAACGGGGCCTGTAACCCATGCGTCTATGACTTGAAGAGTCCGTTCTGGCGAACGGCTCGTAGCGCGTTAGGCAGGCATCACGATGAATTTTGCATTGCTACCGCCCGAGACCAACTCCGGGCGGCTATACGACGGGCCGGGTTCGCAGTCGCTGACCGAGGCCGCCGCCGCCTGGCGTCGACTGTCCCGGCGGCTGTGGACCGCGGCGGCGGACTACGCGACGGGGGCCGCGAGGCTTCCGGCCGAGCGCTCGGCGCCCGCACACGCCGCGGCGGCCGTCAAGTGGCTGCGCGCCGCCGCCGCGAGCGCCGAAGACGCGGCACACGGCGCCGCGGCGGCGGCACGGGCCCACGACACCGCGTTGACGGTGACGGTGCCCCCGCCGGCGATCGAGGCGAACCGGGCGCGGCGAAAGTCGCTGGCGGCGGCCAACGTTCTGGGTCAGGCCAGCCCGGCCGTCGCGGCCGCCGACGGCGACTACGACAGCATGTGGGTGTGCAACGCGCGGGCCATGTGCGCCTACGCCCGCGCCTCCGCCGCGGCTTCGGTGCTGACGCCGTTCGCCTTGCCCCCCGCACCCGCCTGCCAGGCCCCGACCCCCCGCACCTGGGCCGTGATGTCCGCACCCGACGTCGTATCCACGGGCCGGCGGGTCATGGCGGGCATCCCCGAAGCGTTGCGCGCGCTCGGTCGGTCACCGCTGACGACGATCGACGTGCCCCTGGCGTCGGCGACACCGGCCCTGTCGAGGCTGAGCTCGTTGAGCGCGCCGTCGGGAACCGCGATCAGTAGGCTCAACGCGCTCAACAAAGCGGCCGCCCTGCGCTACCTCTTGCCCGGCAAGGGCCGGGCCCCGGCGGTCAACGCCGGGCTGGGTCGCGCCTGCAAGCTCGGGGCGCTGTCGGTGCCGCGCGTCTGGTCTGCGGCGGCCACGCCGCTCCCGTTGTATCGCGGGACCGTCGCCTAGGGCCCGTTCAGAGCGGGGTGACGTACGCCGAGCTGATGCCGCCGTCGACCAGAAAGGTCGAGGCGGTGATGAACGAGGCGTCGTCGCTGGCCAAAAATGCGACGGCCGCGGCGATTTCGCCCGGCTCGGCGAAACGCCCGACCGGCACGTGCACCAGCCGACGGGCGGCCCGCTCGGGATCCTTGGCGAACAGCTCCTGCAGCAGCGGGGTGTTGACCGGCCCGGGGCACAGCGCGTTGACCCGGATGCCCTGCCGCGCGAACTGCACGCCCAGCTCGCGCGACATCGCCAGCACCCCGCCCTTGGAGGCGGTATAGGAGATCTGCGAGGTCGCCGACCCCAGCACCGCGACGAACGACGCCGTGTTGATGATCGAACCCCTGCCGGCGGGGACCATGTGCCGCAGCGCCGCCCGGCAGCACAGGTACACCGACTTGAGGTTGACGTCCTGAACCCGTTGCCAGGCCGGCAGTTCGGTGTTCTCGATCAGGTCGTCGTCGGGAGGCGAGATACCGGCGTTGTTGAACGCGATGTCGACAGCACCGTACGTCGCGGCGGCGGTGTCGAACAGCGCGTTGACCGCGCCCTCGTCGGACACGTCCGTGCGCACGAACAGCCCCGACAGCTCCTCGGCGGCCGCGTCCCCGGCGTCGGCGTCGGTGTCGCCGACGACGATCCTCGCCCCCTCGGCCCGCATTCGCCGGGCCGCCGCCAGCCCGATGCCGCCGCCGCCACCGGTGACGACGGCCACCCGCCCCGCCAGCCGCTGGGTCAGGTCCATCACGCCTCCTTCACGGCGATGAAGACGTTCTTGGTCTCGGTGAATTGCAGTGGGGCGTCGGGGCCGAGCTCGCGGCCCAGCCCGGACTGCTTGAAGCCGCCGAACGGGGTGTTGTAGCGGACCGACGAGTGCGAGTTGACCGAGAGGTTGCCGGATTCGACGGCCCGCGACACCCGCAGCGCGCGGGAAAGGTCGTCGGTCCAGATGGATCCCGACAGGCCATAAGGGGTGTCGTTGGCCAGCGCGACGGCGTCGTGCTCGTCGTCGAACGCCAGCACCGTCACCACCGGACCGAAGATCTCGTCGGTGACGGCGCGGTCGGTGCGCGGAGGCGTCAAAACGGTTGGGGCGAACCAGAATCCTGGGCCGGACGGTGCCGAGCCGCAGAACGCGACGGGCGCGCCGTCGGGCACGTAGGAGGCGACCTTGTCGCGGTGCGCGGCCGAGACCAGCGGGCCCATCTCGGTGTCACGCGAGCCGGGGTCACCGACGACGACCCCGCGGACCGCCGGCTCGAGCAGCTCCATGAATCGGTCGTACACGGTGCGCTGCACCAGGATCCGGCTGCGGGCACAGCAGTCCTGCCCGGCGTTGTCGAACACACCGGCCGGAGCGGTCGCCGCCGCTTGCTCGAGGTCGCAGTCGGCGAACACGATGTTGGCGCTCTTGCCGCCCAGCTCCAGCGTCACCCGCTTGACGTGCGCGGCCGCGCCGGTCATCACCTGTTTGCCGACCCGCGTAGAGCCGGTGAACACGATCTTGCGGACGCCCGGATGCGTGACGAACCGCTCGCCGACCACGGCGCCCTCGCCGGGCAGCACCTGCAGGAGGTCTTGATCCAGCCCGGACTCGACCGCCAGCTCACCGAGCCGCAGCGTGGTCAGCGGCGTCCACTCGGCGGGCTTGACCAGCACGGCGTTGCCCGCGGCCAGGGCCGGCGCGATGCCCCAGGATGCGATGACCATCGGAAAGTTCCACGGCGTGATCACCCCGACGACGCCCAGCGGTTCGTTGAAGGTGACATCGATCCCACCGGCGACCGGAATCTGGTTGCCGGACAGGCGTTCCGGCGTCGCGGCGTAGAACTGCAGGACATCGCGGACCTGGCGCGCCTCCGCTTCGGCCGACGCGATCGGGTGCCCGGAGTTGGCGACCTCGAGGGCGGCCAGTTCGCCGATGTGGGCGTCGACGGCGGCGGCGAAAGCCCGCAGCGCCTCGGCGCGCTGTGCCGGGGCCAGCCGCGCCCAGCGCCGCTGGGCCTCGGCGGCCCGCCGCACCGCATCGTCGACGCCGGACGCGTCGACGTGCTCGATCGAGCGCAGCACTTCCCCGGTTGCCGGGTTGACCAGTTGCGCGGAGCTCATCGGCCGTCCGCGTACGCCCGCGCCGCCTCGACGATCGCCGAAAACAGCCGCAGATCGTCCAACCGCTCCTCCGGGTGCCACTGCACGGCGACCGCGAACGCGTCGCCCGGCACCTCGAGCGCTTCGACCACGCCGTCGGCGTCCCACGCACCGACGACCAGGCCCTCGCCGACCTTCGCGACCGCTTGATGGTGATAACAGCTCGCCTCGACCGACTCCCCCAGCAGCGCGGCCAGCCGCGTTCCGGCGACCGTACGCACCCGCAGCGACGTGAAGACGGCATTGCCCGCCCGGTGCCCGGAGTGACCGAGGACATCGGGCAGGTGCTGGTGCAGCGTGCCGCCGAACGCCACGTTCAGGGCCTGGGCGCCGCGGCAGATGCCCAGCACTGGCAGCCCCCGCCGCAGCGCCCCGCGCAGCAGCGCGAACTCCCACGCGTCACGCAGCGGAGCGGGCTCGTCGGTGTCCGGGTGGGGCGCCTGACCGTAGGCCGCGGGGTCGATGTCCTTGCCGCCGGTGATCACCAGGCCGTCGAGGCGGTCGAGCACCCGGTCGGCGACGGCCTGGTCGACCGGCTGCGGGGGCAGCAGCACCGCGATGCCGCCGGCGCGGGTGACGCCCTGAAAGTAGTTGGCGGGAAGCAGGCCCGCGCAGATGTCCCAGGCGCCCATCTGCGCGCGGTCGAGGTAGGTGGTCAGGCCGACGACCGGGCCGCCACCATCAGAGCTGCTACAGCCGTTCAAAACCCCGCATCCTCTCCCAGTCGGTGACCGTCGCGTTGAACGCCGCCACCTCCACGCGCGCGTTGTTCAGGTAGTGCGCGACGACGTCGTCGCCGAAGGCCTGCCGTGCCAGCGTGGACCCTTCGAACAAGGCCGCCGCCTCGGCCAGCGTGGCGGGCAGCCGCTCGACACCGGTCGCCCCGTAGGCGTTACCCGGGTACGGCTCGGGCGCTTCCAATCCCTGTTCGACACCGTACAGGCCCCCCGCGATCAGCGCCGCCACCGCCAGGTAGGGGTTGACGTCGCCGCCGGGGACCCGGCATTCGACGCGGATGTTGCGCCCGTGCCCGACGACGCGGAGGGCGCAGGTGCGGTTGTCCAGGCCCCAGGCGATGGCGGTGGGCGCGAAGCTGCCGTCGGCGAATCGCTTGTAGGAGTTGATGTTCGGGGCGTGGAACAGGGTGAGCTCGGGCAGCGTGGCCAGCAGGCCGGCGACGAAACTGCAGAAGATCCCCGACATGCCGTTCGGGCGGTCGCGGTCGAAGAACGCCGAGCCGTCCGGACCGCGCAGCGACAGGTGGATGTGGCAGCTGTTGCCTTCGCGCTCATCGTATTTCGCCATGAAGGTCAGGCTCTTGCCGTGCTGGTCGGCGATCTCCTTGGCGCCGTTCTTGTAGATGGTGTGGTTGTCGCAGGTGATTAGCGCCTCGTCGTAGCGGAAGCCGATTTCCTGCTGGCCTCTGTTGCATTCGCCTTTGACGGCCTCGAACTGCAGGCCGGCGCCCTGCATTCCCTGCCGGATGTCGCGCAGCAGCGGCTCCATGCGCGACGAGGCGAGCACCGCGTAGTCGATGTTGTAGTCGCTGGCCGGGGTCAGGCCCCGGTAGCCGGCGGCCCACGCCTGGCGATACGGCTCGTCGAACACCATGAATTCGAGTTCGGTCGCGAGGTCGGCGGTGAGCCCCCGCTCGGCCAGCCGGTCGAGTTGCCGCCGCAGGACGGCGCGCGGCGCCACGGCCACCGGGCTGCCGTCGGCCCATGCCAGGTCGGCGATCACCAGCGCGGTCGCGGGCAGCCAGGGCACGAGCCGGAGGGTGAACAGGTCCGGCGTCATCACCATGTCGCCGTAGCCGGTCTCCCAGCTCGACATCGCGTAACCCGCGACGGTGTTCATTTCGACGTCGACGGCGAGCAGATAGTTGCAGCATTCGGCGCCGTGCGCGGCGACCTCGTCGACGAAAAGCCGGGCCGAGACCCGCTTCCCGACCAGCCTGCCCTGCATGTCGGCGAACGCGACGATGACGGTGTCGACCTCGCCGATGCCCACCATCTGGTCCAGCGCGCCCAGCGACAGCGGGGCGCCGGCACTCTCCTCACGAGCCATGACGGCTAGTCAACCAGGAACTACCAGGTGCTGGCGCGCAACACGATCTCGGCGGCCAGCTGCGCCGTCGACTCCTGCACGGTGCGACGCCCGAGGTCCACCACGCGGTACTCGGCGTAGACGAACCGCTGGCTGTCGCGGGCGACCGCCCGCGCGGCCGGGGAGCTGACCAGCACCGTGGTGCCGACTTCGACCGGCGGGCACTGGTCGTCCGCGACCGCGCCGGCGGGGCCGGGAACGCGGGGATGTCCCCGGTCGATCGCCACGAGCCCGACGAACCGGCCCAGCCTGGTCGCCGCGACCTCCCAGGCCAGCCCGGCACCGGCGCGGTCGCCGACGATCACGGCCCAGCCGATCCCCAGGGCGTCGAGGATGCCGACCACCGACTTCGCGGTGAGGCGAGGGTCGAAACCCACGACGACAGTCCGCAGCGACGCGGTGTGCAGGCGCTCGCATACCGCGTCATACGCGGCGGGGGCCCGCTGCTCGTCACCCAGGAACAGGACGACGACGCCTTTCTCCGGACCCGTAACGGCTACTGGGACGGGGAAACCGTCGAGTGTCGTCATCATCGAGGTCACTCACGCACGCTACAACCAATCCGTCCGCGTGCGCGAGGTGCCCTCCACATCGATGCGCTTACCGCCCGCCGGGGCGGGCGTGGTGCGGCCGTCGACCGGTCAACGCCTCAGTGGTGCAACGACGTTGACAGGCGTGGCCGTTGCGGTGGCGGACCGTCGAGCAGCCCGAGGACGGCGTCGAGGTCCAGGTGGGACGCCAACAGGTCGGCAATCACGTCGAGTTGCGCGTCGCGCCGAACCGCGACGTCGGTGTCAGGGGCGACCACGAAGCCGCGCCGCCCGGCTGCCGCCGCGACGCGGGTCAGCCACCCGCGGCGGAACACGTCATTGTCGAGCAGGCCGTGCCAATGGGTGCCGAAGACGGCGCCGCGCGCGACGCCCTGCGGCTCGGAGTCGGCCACGAACCATGTCTCCTCGTCGCATCGTGCGACTTGCCCGTGATGGATCTCGTACCCGGTGAGCGGCCGCTGCCAGCGGCGCAGCGTCTTAACCGCGCGGAAGGCGATGTCGGCGTCGAGTAGGCCCAACCCGGCAACCTCCTCACGCCCGGATTCCACCGGGTCGTCGATGCGGCGGCACAGCATCTGGAATCCCCCGCAGATGCCGAGCACCGGCCGGTCGGCCCGCGCGTGCCGGGCAATCGCGCCCGCCAGTCCCCGCTCGTGCAGCCACTCCAGGTCGACGACGGTCGCCTTACTGCCGGGCAGGACGATCAGGTCCGCGTCGGCCAGGTCGGCGGGGTCGGTCACCCACCGCACCAGCACCCCCGGTTCGCAGGCCAGCGCCTCGACGTCGGTGGAGTTGGAGATCCGGGGCAACCGGACGGCGGCCACGCGCAACCATTCGCTGCCACGCGGCGGCGCGGGCGTCCCCACCACGCGGCGTGGGACCACCGACAGCGAGTCCTCGGCGTCGAGCCACAGTTCGTCGGCGTAGGGCAGCACACCGTACGTCGGGCGCCCGGTCATGACCCCCAGCTGGTCCAGCCCGGGCGCCAGCAACGCCGGGTCGCCGCGGAACTTGTTGACGACGAAGCCGGCGATGAGTGCCTGGTCCTCGGGGTCGAGCACGGCGACGGTGCCGAACAGGTGGGCCAGCAGGCCGCCGCGGTCGATGTCACCGACCAGCAGCACCGGCAGGTTCGCGGCCCGGGCCAGGCCCATGTTGGCCAGATCCGTTGCCCGTAGATTGATTTCGGCCGGTGAGCCGGCCCCCTCGCAGACCACCGCATCGAACTCTTCGCGCAGGCGCGCGAGGTCGTCCGCCACGATGCCGGCGAGCCGGTCTCGGTGCCGCACATAGTCGGCGGCGGTAACCGATTCCGCGACGCAGCCCCGGATGACCAGCTGCGACGCCCGGTCGCTGCCCGGCTTGAGCAGGATCGGGTTGAATCGGACACTGGGTTCGAGTCCCGCCGCCCGCGCCTGGATCGCCTGGGCCCGGCCGATCTCGCCGCCCTCGACGGTCACCACGGAGTTGTTGGACATGTTCTGCGCCTTGAACGGCGCGACCCGGGCCCCGCCGCGGGCCAACAGCCGGCACAGCCCGGCCACCACGACGGATTTCCCGGCGTCGGAGCTGGTGCCGGCGACCAGCAGCGCCCCGCTCACCGATCCATGGTCACCAGACACCAAATCGCATGGTTTCCGCCCGGAAAGTGCGGTTCTGTGTCTGCTCGCGAGGAAAAGGTCATGGCAGGGTGAGGATTTCGGCGCCGGTTTCGGTGACCAGCAGCGTGTGCTCGAACTGGGCGGTCCACTTGCGGTCTTTGGTGACCACGGTCCAGCCGTCGTCCCAGATCTCGTAGTCCAGGCCGCCGAGGTTGATCATCGGCTCGATGGTGAACGTCATGCCCGGCTGCATGATGGTCGACACCGACGGCTGGTCGTAGTGCAGCACGACCAGGCCGTTGTGGAAGGTGGTGCCGATGCCGTGGCCGGTGAAGTCGCGAACCACGTTGTAGCCGAAGCGGTTCGCATAGGCCTCGATGACCCGGCCGACGACCGAGAGCGCGCGGCCGGGTTTGACCGCGTTGATCGCACGCATCGTCGCCTCGCGCGTGCGCTCGACGAGCAGCCGGTGTTCCTCGGAGACGTCGCCGGCGAGAAAGGTCGCGTTGGTGTCGCCGTGCACCCCGTCGATGTACGCGGTGACGTCGATGTTGACAATGTCTCCGTCTTCGACGACCGTCGAGTCGGGGATGCCGTGGCAGATCACCTCGTTGAGCGACGTGCAGCACGACTTCGGGTAGCCCTTGTAGCCCAGCGTCGACGGGTAGGCGCCGTGGTCGACCATGTATTCGTGCGCGATCCGGTCCAGCTCGTCGGTGGTCACCCCGGGAGCGACGGCTTTGCCGGCCTCGGCCAGCGCGCCGGCCGCGATCCGGCCGGCGACGCGCATCTTCTCGATGACCTCCGGCGTCTGCACCCAGGGCTCGCTCCCTTCCTGGGCCGTCGGCTTGCCGACGTATTCGGGGCGCGGGATGCTGGCGGGCACCGGCAGGGTCGGGGACAACACTCCGGGCGAGAGGGCGGTGCGGGCGGGCATGCTGCCAGCTTAATCGCCGGTGCGCTCCAACCCCGCTGCCGCGGCCGTCAAGCCCTGCGACGGCGCAGCGGCGAGCGGCGGGGTCCGCGGATGACTACCGACCCGCAGACCACCCGGCCGGTCAGCACCACGTGCGGCCGCCCCTCCCCCGGCGCGTCTTTGCGGCGGTCGCTGGCGCTGCCCCCGTACACCTCGACGTCGTCGATCGAGGCGCTGGCGCCCGCGGGCAGCCGGACGTGCACCGAGCCGAACCGCATGTCGAGCTCGATCACCACCACGGGCCCGGCGAACCGGGCCTTGGTCAGGTCGAGGTCGACCGAGCCCAGACGGCGTACCAGGGCCAACCGTGTCGGCACGGTCCACTCCCCGTGGCGCTTCAGCGAGCCGGCCCACCCGCGCAGCTCCACCCGGTCGGCCGCGGAGGTGACGATGGCGCCGGGCCCGGGCAAGTCGTCGACGACCCCGTCCAGCTCGCCTCGAGTGCGCGCGTAGGAGACCCGCGACGAGCGCTGCTCGAACTCATCGATGTCGATCAGCCCGAGCGCGACCGCGTTGTGCAATCGCCGCATGGTGCCGTTGCGGTCGGCGTCGGAGACGCGCAACGTCACCATGTCCCCGCCGGCATCCGTCATGTTCGCAATTTACCGCCCGGGGGAACGAACGCGCCTCGAACGAGCTAGGCCAGGTAGCCCGGCGGCATGGCCTCGAACATGAACTTCGTCATCCGCACCGCCCACTCCGAGCTGCCGCCCCCCACGATCAGCGAGGCGAACGCCAGGTCGCCGCGGTATCCGGCAAACCAGGAGTGCGAGCCGCCCGGGAACTCGGCCTCGCCCGTCTTCCCGTAGACCTCGCCGCAGCCGGCGATCTCCTTGGCCGTCCCGTTGGTCACCACCAGCCGCATCATCGGACGCAGCGCGTCGACCATCTTGGGCGAGATGGGGGTGTTGTCACCGTCGACCGTCGTCGCGTGCCCCGCGATGAGCTGCGGCACGGGCGTCCTGCCTGCGGCGACGGTGGCCGCCACCAACGCCATGCCGAAAGGGCTGGCCAGCACCTTGCCCTGGCCGAAGCCGTCCTCGGTGCGCTCGGCCAGGTCCACCGTCGGCGGCACCGACCCGGTGACCGTGGTGATCCCGTCCACCGTGTAGTCCAGCCCAATGCCGTACTGGGAGGCCGTCTGCGTCAGGCCGCGCGGCGGCATCTTGCTGCTCAGCTCGGCGAACGTGGTGTTGCAGGAGCTGGCGAACGCCCGTGACATCGACACGACGCCGAGGTCGAAGCCGCCGTAGTTGGGGATGGTGCGATGACCGATGTCAAGATGGCCCGGGCAGCCCAGCATCGAGTTGGGCGTGGCCATGTCGCGGTCGACGGCCGCCCCGGCGGTGATCATCTTGAACGTCGACCCCGGCGGGAAGAGGCCGTTGGCCGCGGGTAGACCGTCGGCGTCGGCCCCGCCGTTCTGGGCGATCGCCAGGATCTCCCCCGTCGACGGCTTGATCACGACGATCATCGCCTTGCCGCCCTTGTTGTCCACCGCGCGCTGAGCGGCGTTCTGCACCACCCGGTCCAGGGTGATCGACACCGACGGCGCGGGCGCGCCCTCCACCTCGTGCAGCACCGCGACGTCGACGCCGTTCTGGTTGACGCTGACCACCCGCCAGCCGGCCTGGCCGTCGAGCTGGTCGATCACGGCCTTCTTCACCGCGGCGACGACGGCCGGTGCGAAGCGCGGATCGCTCGGCAACATGTCGGCGATGGGTGTGACGACGACGCCGGGCAGTTTCCCGATCAGCGGGAAGACCTTGTCGTTGTCGTCGGGCTTGAGTGTCACCCCCAGGTCCACCGGCTGCGTCGCCGAGCTGGCTTGTTCGGCCAGCAGCTGCGGGTCGCCGAGTGCGTTGTTGAAGGGGTGCAGGACGTCCACCACCGCGTGCGCCGTGCCGATCAGGGCCAGGCCCGAGCCGGCCTGGGTGGCGTCCAGCGTGTAGTGGTACAGGTATCCGGGCGCCAGGACATCGCTGCCGCCCAGCTCGTTGACCGAGGCGCGCCGCGGCGGGTCGGACCGCAGCGCGAACGTCTGGTGCTCGCCCAGCTTGGGGTGCAGGCCGTTGGCGGTCCAGCGCACCTCCCATCGGCCCTCGTCGCGCGCCATCCGCAGCTGGCCGTCGTACGCCCAGGTCCGATTCTTGGGCAAATGCCAAGTGAAGCGGTAGCTGACCGTGCCGGTGTCCTCGGCGTACTTGGCGTTGAGGATCTGGGCGTCCAGGTGGGTCGCCTGCAGGCCCGCCCACGCCGCGTTGAGCGCTTCCCGGGCGTCGTTCGGGTTGTCGGAGAGCTGGGCCGCCGTCGCGGTGTCGCCGATCGACAGGGCGTGGAAGAACTTCTCGGCGGCCGGGCCGGGGCCGTCGGGCCGCGGGGTGCACCCCGAGAGCGCGACGACCGCGACGAGGAGCACGCCGGAAACCGCCGACGCGCCTGTTGCCAAAGTGCTTCGTGTTGCCATCGTTACAAATGTTATTGAGGGGCGAGGGGCTACAAGCGCCGACACACCGAGACGCAACCGTTATGTCCACGCACGTAACGCACGTGAGGATGCCGGATGCACCTCTTCCCGCGGCGTCGCGCTTGCCTCCCGGCGCTCACACGGTCCGGTCGGCCGTGCAGCCCTCACCGACGGCCTGGGCGTCGACGGGGTTGACGCGGTTGACAATCAGCGGGTCGGCTTTGGTGAACGGCAATTCTGGGAGGTCGTCAATGTGGGTGTTGAACGTCGCCGCGAGGACTTCGCGCGAGTAAGCGCTGACCGACGTCCGGTAGCCGATGTCGCCGGGCGTGGGCTGGTCGAAGAAGATGCAGAAGTGGATGTCGGGTGAGTCGACTACCTCGATGTGGTGCGGGTACGCCCGCGGGATGAAGTACATGTCGCCCCGGCCCAGGTGCCAGGTGTCCAGCGTGCCGTCCGGGTTCATGAGCGTCATGCGGGCATTGCCCTTGTTCACGTAGCCCATCTCCGCGGTGATGGGGTGCCAGTGCGGTTCGCGCATCCCGTCCTCGCGGATGCGCAACGAGTACATCGACAGATCTTTCAGCGCCGGCCAGTACTGCAAGCGGGCCGTGCGGGCGGAGCCGACGGCGATGCTGACCGGCGGGGTCATCGCCTCGACGCCGAATTTGTGGGGATCGTCGTAGTACGCGGTGCTCGGGATCCGCGGCTCACTCCGCCGGCGTGCGAGCTTCCGGTCCTTGGTGTCGCGGCGGACCCCGGCGAAGTCCGCGGCGCTGAGGCCGTACGTATTGCCCAGCACCGCGTCGGTCATGGCGCCGAACGCCGCGCCCAGTCCGAAGTCTTCGGGACGCTCGCTGCTGAACGTGATGATGAATTCGGCGACGTCCTCGCCGACGTTCTCGATGTGGTGCAGCGAACCCGAGTCGACGTGGAACATGTCGCCCGCCGCGACGATGAACGAAGCGAACCTGCTCCCGGTGTCCAGCACGGAGACCAGCGCGGTGCCCGAGACACAGTAGGTGAGTTCGTTGGCGTTGGCATGCCAGTGCGGGGTGCGCATGGCATCCGGGTTGATCAGCAGCCGCTTGATGGAGAGCCCCTTGAGGACCGGCAGATCGTCGACGGTGATCCGCCGCATCGACCCGAGGTCGGATTCCTCGACGATCTCACCCTCCCACAGCGACGCGGCATGAATGCGGGAAGCGCTATTGCCGGTGCGAGTCATCGAACGGTCCTTTCCGGTGCGGGGAGGTTCGCCCGGACCTGGTCCGTGCGAGCGCGGCTGGTGTTGCTTTGAGCCGCCATTGCGGGTCCGCGGTGCCGTCGGTGGCAAGACGATGGCCACGCGGGCGGCCTTCCGAGGGTGTAGGCAGGCCGTCAGCCGGCGTGATACAGGGTCTTGGTGCTGTCGTGCAGCTTCTTCGCCAGCGGCGGGGCCTCGTCGGCGTCGGTGACGACTTCGATGTAGGCGGCGCGCTCGCCGTCACCTGCCGTGGTCAACGCCGCCTCAAATTCGCCGACGTTCGTCACGCGTGCTGTGAACCAGCCGTCGCAGCCCAACGCGTGCGGCAATTCGGTGTAGTTCCAGGGCGCGACGTCGTTATAGGCGATGTCGGGATCTGCGCAAAGTAGCCGTTCGATCAGGTAGCCATTGTTGTTGAGCACGAATATGACGGGGCGCAAACCGAGCCGGTGAAACTGGCCGATCTCCTGTGCCGTCAACTGGTGCGAGCCTTCCCCCGTGATGAGCACAACCCTTCGGTCAGGTGCGGCGACGGCCGCGCCGAGAGCCGCCGGCGTCGCCCACCCGATGGCGCCCCACAAGGACTGGTTGTGGAAACGCGCCCCGCGTGGCAGCCGGGAAAACGCCAAACCCATAGAGCTGGTGCCGGTTTCCGCGAGCACGATGTCGCCCGGTCTCACGAAGCCTTCCCACCGCGGGTACAGCGCCTCCGCAGTGATCGGATCACCCTGCGAAGCCGGCGGAGCGGTCAAGGATTCCGGTCGCATCCCGTTGTGCGCGTGCGGCTTCAAGTCACGGGCGATTAGCTCCCGGAGCAGATCCGCCATCTCGACGTCGTGGAAGACGGCCGGCCCTACTTTCGTGCGGTGCAACCCGATGTCGATCAAGCGCCCAGGGTCCAGTCGTGCGGTGAATGCCCCGGTATTGAAGTCGGTTTGCATGGTACCGATGGCGATCACCACGTCCGCCGATTCGACGAATTCCCGCACCGACTCGTCCATGAGGTGGCCGTCGTACATCCCGATGTAGTTCGGGTGATCTTCATCGATGACCGACTTGTCGGCGAACATGGTCGCAAACGGCAACCCTGTCTTTTCGATGAACGCCACGGCCGAGTCGCTGATGCCCAGGCGGTCGAGCAGGAGGCCCGGTAGCGCACAGGCGTTGGCGGCCATGTTCAGGGCGCTCAGCACCGCGTCTGCCGCGGCGGCGAGTGCGCGAGCGTCGCTTGTCGGGATAGCCAGCGGTGCCGACGTGGCAAGCACGGGCTTGTTGACGATATCGGAGGGGAACGCCATGTACACCGGACGACGGTTGTAGAGAGCCTCGGCGATCAAACGCTCGGTCTCGGCAACCGCGTTCGCCGGGCTGATGATCGAACTGGCCCCCACGACGACGTCCGCCATCTTGCGGAACAACCCGAATTCGCCGTCACCCAACGTGTGGTGCACGAGTGCGCGGTCGGCCTGCGCGGCGAGGCTGGGCATGCCGGTCAGGTGAAAGACCGGCAAATGCTCGGCGTAGGAGCCCGCCACCGCACTGATCGCACCGAGTTCGCCGACGCCGTAGGTGGTGCTGAGGGCGCCCACGCCCCGAACCCGGGCATATCCGTCGGCTGCATAACCGGCGTTGAGTTCGTTGCAGCATCCGATCCAGTTGATGTCGGGATGGGCCACGATGGCGTCCTGTATGGGAAACGCGAAATCGCCGGGCACGCCGAAGATGTCAGTGACGCCGATCTCGTGCAGCCGCCCCAGGACGTACTCGATGACGGCAGGGGGTCCGACCATGGTCGTGCACCTTTCGTTCGACAAACCCGGCATCAGCGGCCCGCCGGCGCGACGGCCGCAACCAGAGCCAATCAGCGCCGTGGTCTGCGCGGACCCGTACAAACCACCGGCTTTCGTCCTGCCCGGCTCACCGGGGAGCTCCGTGTCGAAGCGGCGCTGAGTCGCGAATCCGGCAAAAGCCGCTGGGAAATGCGAGTATGGCCCGCATGGGGAGTGCCGCGCTCCACCCCACGTTGATCGGCCGCCGAGCCGAGCAAGAGGAGTTGGCCGCCCTGCTCGCCGACGCGCGGTCGGGCCGCAGCCGCGTGCTCGTCGTTCGTGGTGAGGCGGGCATCGGCAAGACGGCGCTGTTGACGCAGATGGCTGCAAGCGCCGACACATTTCAAGTCCTCCATGTCTGCGGCTCCGAAATGGAGATGGAGATCCCCTACGCCGGGGTGCAGCAACTGTGTGGTCCGCTGCTGACCTTCGCCGACCAGCTCCCCCGGCCACAGCGCAACGCACTGGAGGTCGCCCTCGGGCAGAACGATGGCGACTCACCTGACCCGCTGCTGGTGCGCCTGGCGACACTGAGTCTTCTCGGGGCGGCCGGCAGTGCCGGGGCGACGCTCTGCGTGATCGACGATGCCCAGTGGATCGATACGCTTTCACTGCAGACGCTGGCCTTCGTGGCCCGGCGGCTCGTCGCGGAGTCGCTGGCCATGGTCTTCGCGACACGCAATTTCGCCGGCGCGCAGGAGCTTCGAGGCCATCCCGAGCTCGTGTTGACCGGCCTCGACGCCCAGGACTCCCGCGCCCTGCTCGCGTCGGTGCTGCCCGGGCCACTCGACGAGCACGTCCGGGACAACCTCCTGACCGAAGCAAAAGGGAATCCGCTCGCATTACTCGAACTGCACCGCGCCCTGACCCCGGCGGAGCTCGCCGGCGGATTCGGACTGGCAAGCGCGGCCGACGCTCGCGGCCTGGAACACGGCTTCAGCAGACGGCTCGGCGAATTGCCACGGGAGACACAGATGTTGTTGCTCCTCGCGGCAGCCGAACCCGCGGGGCGGCCCGAGTGGCTCTGGGCGTCGGCCGATCGGCTCGGTATCAGCCTCGACGCGGCGCTCCCGGCCGAAGCCGAGGGCTTGATCACCGTCGAAGGCGGAATCCGATTTCGCCACCCGCTGATCCGCTCGGTCGTCTATCGGACGAGCTCGCTCACGGAAAGAAAGGCGGCCCATTGCGCCCTGGCCGCCGTGATCACCGGCCCGTCGGCCGAGGACTATCGTGCGTGGCACCGCGCGCACGCCGTCGGGCCGGAAGACGACGAGGTCGCGGACGATCTCGAGCGCTCGGCTCGACGAGCCGGCGCCAGAGGCGGCGCGGCCGCCGCGGCAGCCTTCCTGTCCCGGGCCGCCGCGCTGACCACGGAGCCGACCACACGAGCCCGCCGTGCCCTCGATGCCGCGGACGCGAAGCTCGACGCGGGCCTGCCGCATTCCGCCCTACCGCTGCTCGCGACCGTCGAGGCTTCCACCGACGATGAAATGCTCGTGGCCCGAGCCGAGCTGGTTCGCGCAAAAGTCGCATTCGCCGCCAGCCGTGGCGCCGACGCACCGGCCTTGCTGCTGTCGGCGGCCGCGCGACTCTCGCGGTTGGACACGGCGCTGTCGCGAGAGACCTATCTGCAGGCGATCACGGCGGCGATCCTGGTTGGCCGCTGCGCGACCGGCCCGTCCAATTCCGCGGCAACGGTGGCCAAGACAGCGACGAAGGCGCCGGCCGCGCTCAGTCCTGCGCGCGCGGTCGACCTACTGCTCGACGGTCTGATCGTCAGGCTGACCGAGGGACATCGCCTGGCCGCGCCGAAATTGGGGGAGGCCATCGACGCTTACATCGACGAAGTCAACAACGGGACGGCGGACCCGCGGTGGCACGACATCACGCACCGGGTCTGCCTCGACGTCTTCGACATCGACGCCTATAACTTCCTCGCGCAGCATCAGCTGGCGCAGCTGCGTAGCGAAGGAGCCTTGACGGTGCTGCCGCTGGCACTTCAGACCTCTGCCGGAATAGAGGTCAGTACGGGCAATTTCACCAAGGCGGCAATGTTGCTCGACGAATCACGGGTGATCACCGCCGCCACGGGTGCGCCACTTCCCGGTTGCCTCTGGGCCTATCTCGCCGCATATCGGGGCCAGGAACAACGATGCCGCGAAATCGTCGCGACCACCATCACCCGCGCCCAGGAGCGCGGGGAGGGGTTCGACATCGACGGAGCCCTCTATTCGGCGGCGATCCTGCACCTGGGGCTGAGCCAATACCCGGAGGCGCTCGCCGCGGCATCCTCGGCCCGGCAACACGACGACTTGGGCGTCCAAACCCACGTCTTGAACGAATTCGTCGAAGCCGCCGCCCGGTGCGGGGAAGTGTCCATCGCCAACGATGCTGCCAGTGAATTGCGTGAACAAGCCTCGGTGTGCGGCACCGACACCGGACTCGGCATGGCCGCGCGGGCGACGGCCCTCGTCAACGACGGCCCCGCCGCCGAGGCGGCCTATCAGGAGGCTATCGCCCGCCTGAAGCGCAGTCCCTTCGTCGTATACCTACCGCGGGCCCACCTCGTCTACGGCGAATGGCTGCGCCGAATGAAACGACGCGCCGAGGCGCGCGCCCAGCTGCGCATCGCCCATGACATGTTTGTGCAGATGCGGGCCGATGGCTTCGCGCACCGAGCCCTGCGTGAGCTGAGGGCGACCGGCGAACCCGTCCTCAATCGCGGACACGAGGTGGTGACGGGCCTAACGACGCAGGAGGCGCAGATCGCCACGTTGGCCCGCGACGGCTACACCAACGCCGAGATCGCGGCCCAGCTCTTCATCAGCACCAGAACCGTCGAATGGCACCTCAACAGGATCTTCGCCAAGCTGGACGTCACGTCTCGCCGACAACTGCGCCACATGAATTTCGTGTGAGCCCGCCCAGGCGGATATCCCCTCCGCCCTGGTGCTAGTCCAGCAGCACCGTGGCGAACGTGCCGACCTCGGTGAAGCCCACCCGCGCGTACGCCGCGCGGGCGACCGTGTTGAAGCTGTTCACGTACAGGCTGGCGATCCGGCCGCTACCGACGGTCACCGCGGCCACGGTCGCGGTGCCGGCGGTGCCGAGCCCCAGGCCACGCCGCTCGGGATGCACCCACACCCCCTGGATCTGACCGACGCCCGGGGACTGCGACCCGACCTCGGCCTTGAAGATCACCTCACCGTTCTCGAAGCGGGCCCAGGCCCGGCCGGCGGCGATGAGGCTGGCCACCCGCCGTCGGTAGCCGCGACCGCCGTCGCCCAGGCGTGGGTCGACGCCCACCTCACCGATGAACATGTCGACGGCGGCGACCAGGTAGGCGTCCAACTCGTCCGGCCTCACCTGCCGCACCTCGGGATCGATGTCGCAGTTCGGGTGGCGCGTCAACGCCATCAGGGGCTGGTCGTCGCGCACGTCCCGCGCCGGGCCCCAGGCGGCCTCGAGCCGCTCCCACATCGGCATCACCAGGTCGGCGCGCCCGACCAGCGACGAACAGCGGCGCGTCCCGCTCATCGCCTCGTCGGCGAACGCGTGCAGATCGGCCGGCGCGCCGCGCAGCGGAATCAGGTTGGCGCCGGCAAAGCACAGCGACTCGTCCGCGCCGCGGCGCGTCCACAGTTCTCCGCCGATGGAATTGGGGTCGATGCCGTGGTCGGCGACACGGGCCGCGACCATGCAGGAGCCGACCGGATCCTCGTCGAAGACGCGCCACACCGCGGCAGCGTCGCGTACCACGGACACCCGCCGGTCGCCGACAAGGCGAAAGATAGGCGGAGCCGACATCTAGCGAACCCTTTGTGGTGGCGAACAGAGAACCAGCGCAGAAGCACTGGCCCCTATCAGCTTACGGTCACAATCGGCGAACCGCTCGTTTCTGTTCCGCGATCGGTGCCCATTTCCGACGCGAGCCGCATGGCCTCCTCGATCAGGGTCTCGACGATCTGCGATTCGGGCACCGTCTTGATGACCTCGCCGCGAACGAAGATCTGGCCCTTGCCATTTCCGGACGCGACGCCGAGGTCGGCCTCGCGAGCCTCGCCCGGACCGTTGACGACGCAGCCCATGACGGCCACCCGCAGCGGCACGTCCAGGCCGTCCAGCCCGGCGGTGACCTCGTTGGCCAGCGTGTAGACATCGACCTGCGCGCGCCCGCACGACGGGCAGGACACGATCTCCAGGCCGCGCGGCCGCAGGTTCAGCGACTCGAGGATCTGGATGCCAACCTTGACCTCTTCGACCGGTGGCGCGGACAGCGACACCCGGATGGTGTCGCCGACGCCGCGGGACAGCAGCGCGCCGAACGCCACCGCGGACTTGATGGTGCCCTGGAAGGCCGGACCCGCCTCGGTGACGCCCAGGTGCAGCGGGTAGTCGCACTGGGCGGCCAGCTGCTCGTAGGCGGCGACCATGACGACGGGGTCGTTGTGCTTGACGCTGATCTTGATGTTGCCGAACCCGTGCTCCTCGAAGAGCGAGGCCTCCCACAGCGCGGATTCGACCAGCGCCTCGGGCGTGGCCTTGCCGTACTTCGCCATGAACCGCTTGTCCAGCGAGCCGGCGTTGACCCCGATGCGGATCGGGATCCCGGCCGCCGCGGCGGCCTTGGCCACCTCGCCGACACGGCCGTCGAACTCCTTGATATTGCCCGGGTTCACCCGCACCGCGGCACACCCGGCGTCGATGGCCGCGAAGATGTACTTCGGCTGGAAGTGGATGTCGGCGATCACCGGGATCTGGCTCTTCTTGGCAATCGCGGCCAGCGCATCGGCGTCCTCCTGGCGCGGGCAGGCCACCCGGACGATGTCACACCCCGCGGCGGTCAACTCCGCGATCTGCTGCAGCGTCGCGTTCACGTCGTGCGTCTTGGTGGTGCACATCGACTGCACCGAAATCGGATAGTCGCTGCCGACCCCGACGTCGCGGACCATCAGCTGGCGGGTCCGGCGGCGGGGGGCGAGCGTGGGCGCCGGGGCGTCCGGCATGCCCAGGCCAACAGTCACTGTCGTGGTTTCCTTCGGTCGATTACTGGAAGAGCCTGATGGGGTTGACCAGGTCCGCGGTCACCGTCAGCAGCATGTACCCGACCACAAACACCAGCACCACATAGGTCGCGGGCATGAGCTTGAGGTAGTTCACCGGCGCAGCCGCGACCATGCCGCGGGCCGACCGGATCATGTTGCGAATCTTCTCGAACACCGCGATGGCGATGTGGCCCCCGTCGAAGGGCAACAACGGCACCAGGTTGATCGCCCCCAGGATGAGGTTCAGCTGGGCCAGGAAGAACCAGAACGCCACCCATAGCCCGTGGTCGACGGTGTCACCGCCGATGATGCTGGCCCCGACCACGCTCATCGGGGTCTGCGGGTCGCGCTGGCCGCCGCCGATGGCGTGCACCAGGGCGCCGACCTTCGTCGGGATCGTCACGAGCGCCTTGCCCACCTCGACGGTGAGTTGCCCGGCGAACCCGAAGGTGGCCGGCACCGCGGTGAGCACGTTGTAGTGCGCGGGCGCGACCCGTTCCGCGCCGACGCCGATGGCTCCGACGGTGGCCACCTCGGGCTTGCCGCCCTGGCCCTTCGAGACGTAGCGCTGGGTGGGCGTGACGTCGACGTAAGTGGTGACCGGCGCGCCGTTGCGCTCGACGACAACCGGGACTGTGCCGCGCAACTTACGGACCGCGGCGGCCATGTCCTCGAAGGAGGACACCGGCGTGTCGCCCACCTTGACGACGACGTCGCCGGTGCGGATCCCGGCCAGCGCCGCCGGACCGGGCCCCGTGCAGCTGCCGACCTTGCCCGGAGCGACTTCCGGTGCGACACACGCGGTTTCGCCGACAACGGCTCGAGTGTCGGGGTGCAGGTTCGGCAACCCCCAGATGAGGGCGATGGCGTAAATCAGGACCAGGCAGATCACGAAGTTCATGCCCGGGCCGGCGAACAGCACCGCGACCCGCTTCCAGGCCGCCTGCTTGTACATCGCGCGGTCGGTCTCGTCGGGCGCCAGCTCCTCCACCGACGTCATCCCGGCGATGTCACAGAACCCGCCCAAGGGCACGGCCTTGAGGCCGTACTCCGTCTCGCCGCGCCGGGTCGACCACAGGGTGGGCCCGAAGCCGACGAAATAGCGACGCACCTTCATGCCGGTGGCCCGCGCGACCCACATGTGGCCGCACTCGTGCAGCGCCACCGAGATCAGGATGGCGAGCGCGAACAGCACAATGCCGATGGCGAACATCATGGGGCTGTTACGACCTTTCTAGAACCATTCCGGCAACCTTTTCGGAGGCTTCCGGTGGGCTCGCTGCTGCAATAGCGCGCTGCGCCCGCTCCCGTGCCCAGCGTTGCGCGTTCAATACCTCTTCCACGTTAGCGGGTGTTGCGGCCCATTGGTCGGCGGCGTGCAGCACGTCGGCGATGGTTTTGACGATCGCGGGGAAGCCGATCCGGCCCCGGAGGAACGCGTCGGCAGCTTCCTCGTTGGCCGCGTTGTAGACGGCGGTCAGGCAACCGCCGGTCTCGCCGGCGTGCCGGGCCAGCTCGACGGCGGGGAAAACCTCGGCGTCCAGCGGCTCGAACTCCCAGCTGGTCGCGGTGCTGAAGTCGCAGGAGGCGGCCGCGCCGGGCACTCGGCGCGGCCAGCCCAGCGCCAGCGAGATGGGCAGCTTCATATCCGGCGGGCTGGCCTGCGCGATGGTCGAGCCGTCGGTGAAGGTGACCATGGAATGAACTATCGACTGGGGGTGCACGACGACGTCGATCCGGTCGTACGGAATGCCGAACAGCAGGTGCGTCTCGATGAGCTCGAGCCCCTTGTTGACCAGTGACGCCGAGTTCAGGGTGTTCATCGGGCCCATTGACCAGGTCGGGTGGGCGCCGGCCTGCTCGGGCGTGACGCTTTCCAGCTGAGCCGCGGTCCAGCCGCGAAACGGGCCGCCGGAAGCGGTCAGCACCAGCTTGGCGACCTCGTCGGCAGCGCCGGCGCGCAGGCACTGGGCCAGCGCGGAATGTTCGGAGTCGACCGGGACGATCTGGCCCGGCCGCGCGGCGCGCAACACCAGCGGACCCCCGGCGACCAGCGATTCCTTGTTGGCGAGGGCCAGCCGCGCGCCGGAGTGCAGCGCCGCGAGGGTTGGCCGCAGGCCCCGCGCTCCCACCAGGGCGTTCAGGACGACGTCGGCGTCGGTCTCCTCGACCAACCGGGTAACTGCTTCGGGCCCGCTGAAGGGCACGTCCCCGAACCGTTCGGCGGCACCCTCGTCGGCGATGGCGATGTTGCCGACACCGGTTTCGGCGCGCTGCCGCAGCAGTGTGTCGACGTTCGCGCCGCCGGCGGCCAGGCCGACCACCTCGAACCGGTCGGGGTTGGCCGCGATGACCTCCAGCGCCTGGGTGCCGATCGAGCCCGTGCTGCCCAGCACCAGCACACGCAGCCGGCCGCCGGCATCCGGTTCAGCCGCTGCGTTGGTCACCCGCTCATTGTGCCGCGCGGCGCCGACGCAAGCTACGGAGCGGGCCATGACCTGCTGTAGCCGGATATGCCAGAATCTCCTCTGAGAAGCCGATCCGACGGGAAAGGGATTTCGCCGTGGCAAGTACCGAGGTGGAGCGCTACACCGGCGTCGACGGCGTCGACGTCGCCGAGGTGCCGTCTGCGGCCTGGGGTTGGAGCAAGATCAACGTCCGCACCTGGCACATCACCGGCATCGTAATCATCGTCTTCCTGCTGGCGATGCTGCGCGGCAACCACGTCGGCCACATCGAGGACTGGTACCTGATCGCCTTCGCCGCCCTGGCTCTGTTCGCGCTGGTCCGCGACCTGTGGGGCCGCCGCCGCGGCTGGATCAGGTAGTCACCCGCCCGCGCTTTGGCGCCGGCGCGCGGCGCGCCGCCGCCAGACACCGACGCTCGCGCCGGCCACCAGCAGCGACAGCGCCACGAACCACGGCGCGACGCCGTGCTGGTGCACCCAGCCCGCCAGCTCACCCTGCACGCGGCCGGCTGCCTCGATCACCCGATCGTCGGGGTTCGCCGAGCCGCCGAACAGACGCAACTCGTAGACGCCGTAGTACGCGACATACGCGCCCACCAGCACCATCAGCGCGCCGCCGACTCGGCTGACATATGGGAGCGCCCGCCGCAAGCGGCCGGCCAACGCCGTGCTCGCCGTCGCGGCGGCGACGGCGAGCACGCCCACCACCACGGTGAGGCCGGCGACGTAGGCGAGGTAGATGGACGCGCCCGTGACGAGCGACCCGGCCCGGAAACCGGCCGCAGTCACCGCCAGGAACGGCCCGATGGTGCACGAGAGCGACGCGATCGCATAGCTGACCCCGTACCCGTACATGGAGCCGAGCCGCGCCGTCGGCGCCCATTTCGGGCCGACCGGACGGGGCGTCAGGGCCCTCAACTCCCGACCCGACAGGAGCCAGGACCCGAGCGCCACCAGGACCACGCCGATCCCGACCGTCGCGTACGGCAGATACCGCTGCACCGTCGAGGCCGCCGAGATCGTCAGCGCGCCGAACAACCCGAAGACCGTCACGAAGCCGAGCGCCATCCCGCCGGTCGCCGCCAGGGCCCGCCCGAGGGGAGCGAATTCCCGCCGCGGGCCCGATTGCTGCCCACGGACCACCAGGAGCAGGTAGGCGGGCAGCATGGCAAACCCGCAGGGGTTCAGAGCGGCCACCGACCCGGCGGCGAAGGCCAGTCCGATCAGTCCTGGGTCCACGTCGTCAGGACGTGAGCGCCGCGACCCGGCCGGCCAGCTCCTGCTCGGACATCGCGGACGTCGGGTTGTTGACGAACGTCGAGCTGCCGTCCGGCCGGTAGAACACATAGGCCGGCTGCCAGGGCACGTTGTACCGGGCCCAGATGGAGCCATCGGCGTCGTTGAGGTTGGTGAAGTTCAGGTTGTACTTGGTGACGAAGCCCTGCATGGCCCCGACGTCCGAGTGCGCCGCCACGCCCACGAACGTGACACGCGGGTTGGCGGCTGCCACCCGGCCCACGCCGGGGGCTTCGGCGTTGCAGAATGGGCACCACGGCGTCCAGAACCACAACACCGCCGGCTTGCCTTGCAGGCTGGCGCCGTTGAACGGCGCACCGCCGACCGTGGTGCCCCCGAACTGCAGGCGGTCATCCGAGGCTTTGGCACCGGGCGCGTTGGCCACCCCGACGATCAGCACGGCCGCGAGCGCGGCCAGTGCAAAGAACTTGAACGAAGACAACGGTCGGAAGATCATGGCGCACCTCGTTTGCTGGCGGTATGCCTTCTAGGACGTGGTTGCGGCCCGGGCGGTTCACACCTTTTCGGCTACCGCCGCCCGCCCTCGGCGGCCAGCTGTCCGCAGGCCCGCCCAATTCGCCTGCGCTACCGCCGCCCGCCCTCGGCGGCCAGCTGTCCGCAGGCCCGCCCAATTCGCCTGCGCTACCGCCGCCCGCCCTCGGCGGCCAGCTGTCCGCAGGCCCGCCCAATTCGCCTGCGCTACCGCCGCCCGCCCTCGGCGGCCAGCTGTCCGCAGGCGGCACTGATCTCGCGGCCGCGGGTGTCGCGCACCGTGCACGACACCCCATGCGCCCGAACCCGCCGGACGAACTCCCGCTCCACCGGCTTCGGGCTGGCGTCCCATTCGCTGCCCGGCGTCGGGTTCAGCGGGATGAGGTTCACATGCACGAGCGGACCGAGCGCACGATGCAGCCGCTCACCCAGCAAGTCGGCCCGCCAGGACTGGTCGTTGACGGCGCGGATCAGCGCGTACTCGACCGAGACCCGCCGGCCGGTGACCTCGGCGTAGTAGCGGGCGGCGTCGAGCGCCTCGGCGACCTTCCACCGGCTGTTGACCGGGACGAGCGTGTCGCGCAGTTCGTCGTCGGGCGCGTGCAGCGACAAGGCCAGCGTCACCGCGAGCCGCTCGTCGGCCAGTTTGCGGATCGCCGGCACCAGCCCCACCGTCGACACCGTCACCGAGCGGGCCGAAATGCCGAAACCGTCGGGCGGCGGTTCGGTGATGCGCCGCACCGCCGCCAGCACCCGGGCATAGTTGGCCAGCGGCTCCCCCATGCCCATGAAGACGACGTTCGACAGCCGGTCACCGAACTCGTCACGCAGGGCCGCCGCGCCGGCCCGCACCTGCTCCAGGATCTCGGCGGTGGACAGGTTGCGGGTCAGCCCGCCCTGACCGGTCGCGCAGAACGGGCAGGCCATGCCGCAGCCGGCCTGTGACGAGATGCACAGTGTGTTGCGGTCCGGGTAGCGCATCAAGACCGACTCGACGGTGGCGCCATCGCCGGCCCGCCACAGCGTTTTGCGGGTCTGGCCCGCGTCGCAGGTGACCTCGGTCGCCGCCGTCAGCAGGGTCGGAAACATCGCCTCGGCGACGCGCTCGCGGATCGCCGCCGGAAGGTCGGTCATCTGGCGCGGATCGGCGATCAGGCGACCGAAGTACTGGTGGGCGAGCTGCTTGGCGCGAAAGGCGGGGAGCCCCAGCTCCGCGACCGCCGAGGCGCGGCCGGCCGCGTCGAGGTCGGCCAGGTGCCGCGGGGGGCGGCTCGGGCGGGGTTCGGCGAAGACGAGTTGTTGGACCATGACACGTCCAGTATCGGTGCTTCAGGGCACCAGCGTGAGCACCGTCCAGGCGGCGACGGCCGACGGGAGCACGCCGTCGAGCCGGTCCATCAGGCCGCCGTGGCCCGGCAGCAGCCGTCCCATGTCCTTGATGCCGAGGTCGCGCTTGACCTGAGACTCCACCAGATCACCCAAGATGCAGGTCAGCACCAGCACCACGCCCAGCAGCGCGCCCACCCACGGCGACTTGTGGGCCAGGAAGGTGGCGGTCAGGATCGCCGCGGTGGTCCCGAAGACCATCGAACCGGCAAACCCCTCCCACGACTTCTTGGGGCTGATCGCCGGGACCATCGGATGCTTGCCGAACAGCACACCGACGGCGTACCCGCCGACATCGGAGGCGACGACGGTGATCATCAGGCAGAACACCCGCCCGGCGCCGTCCTTGGGATACACCAGCAACGCGCCGAAGGACGCGAACAGGGGCACCCAGGCGGCCAGGAAGATGGTGGCCGACGCGTCGCGCAGGTAATTGGCGGACGGGGAGCCGTCGAACGGCTCGGGCCGTTTGCTGTTGTCCTGCATGAACAGGCGCCAGAAATTGCACACCACCACGGTGGCGCCGAACCCGGCCAGCGCGCCCGCGGCGTGGAACGGCCAGGTCAGCCAGATGGTGACCTGACCTCCGATCAGCAGGGGAATGATCGGGATGAGGTACCCCGCCTCGCGCAGCCGCCGCACCACCTCGTGGGTGGCCACCACGATGGCCACCGCGACGATCGCCACCCAATAGCGGGGCGCGAACAACAGCGTGACGATGAGGACGGCGCCGATGCTGACGCCCACGGCGATGGCGGCGGGCAGGTCGCGCCCGGCGCGGGAGGTCGTCTTGGCCGGCTGTCGCGCCTTCGACTCGGCCGCTCGCGACGGCTCGTCGGGCAAGCTCCCTGCGCCGGGATCGGTGGTAGCCACGGACTCGACTGGACTGAAGCTGCTGAGGTCGCTAGACCTCCAGCAGCTCTCCTTCTTTGTGCTTGACCAACTCATCGATCTGCGCGACGTACTGATGGGTGGTCTTGTCGAGATCTTTTTCCGCGCGGCCGACCTCGTCCTCGCCGGCCTCGCCGTCCTTGCGGATCCGGTGCAACTCCTCCATCGTCTTGCGGCGGATGTTGCGCACCGAGACCTTGGCGTCCTCCCCCTTGCCCTTGGCCTGCTTGACCAGCTCCCGGCGACGCTCCTCGGTCAGCTGCGGCACCGCCACCCGGATCAGCGTGCCGTCGTTGCTGGGGTTGAGCCCCAGATCGGAGTTGCGGATGGCGTTCTCGATCGCGCCCAGCTGGCCGGCCTCGTACGGCTTGATGACGACGAGCCGCGCCTCGGGGACGTTGATGCTGGCCAACTGCGTGATGGGGGTGTTGGTGCCGTAATAGTCGATGGTGATCCGCGAGAACATTCCCGGATTGGCGCGGCCGGTCCGGATGGTTGACAGGTCGTCGCGGGCCACGGCCACGGCCTTCTCCATTTTTTCCTCGGCGTCGAAGAGAGCCTCGTCAATCATTTTCGCCTCTCCTCCACATCCCTGCACATCCCTGCGCTCTGCGTCGTCGTCGGCGCGATCATCGCGTCTTCCCCTCAGGTGGTGACCAGCGTCCCGATCTTCTCACCGGCGACCGCGCGGGCGATATTGCCATTGGTCAGCAGGTTGAACACCAGGATCGGCATGCCATTGTCCATGCAGAGGCTGAACGCGGTCGCATCGGCCACTCGTAACCCGCGGTCGATGACCTCGCGATGGCTGATCGCCGCGATCAGCTCCGCCTCCGGATTCAGACGCGGGTCCTCCGTGAACACCCCGTCGACCGCCTTGGCCATCAGGACCACCTCGGCGCCGATCTCGAGAGCCCGCTGCGCGGCGGTGGTGTCGGTGGAGAAGTACGGCAGTCCCATGCCGGCCCCGAAGATCACCACCCTGCCCTTCTCCAGGTGGCGGACGGCCCGCAACGGCAGGTACGGCTCGGCCACCTGGCCCATCGTGATCGCGGTCTGCACGCGCGTGACGATGCCTTCCTTCTCCAGGAAGTCTTGCAGCGCAAGGCTGTTCATCACGGTGCCGAGCATGCCCATGTAGTCGGAGCGGGTGCGCTCCATCCCCCGCTGCTGAAGCTGCGCACCCCGGAAGAAGTTGCCACCGCCGATCACGACGGCAACCTGGACACCGTCGCGCACCACTTCGGCGATCTGCCGCGCCACGCGGGAAACGACGTCGGGGTCCAGCCCCACCTGGCCACCGCCGAACATCTCGCCCCCGAGCTTGAGCAAGACCCTCGAATACTTGGGCCGGCGCTCCGGCTGCCCGCCGCCGACGCCGTTCTGCGGTGCAGGTGTCGGCACGCCGTGGCCGTTGGTCGGCTCCTCCGTCATCAGACTCCTCGCATGAGAGTGCCATCCCGGACGACTCCATCCGGAACGGCATTTCACATCCTGCCCCATCGCAACACAATCCGGCGGCGGCGGGTGCATTATGCGCCGGTCCGCTCGCCTCGGCCATCCCCGGTCGCCGGCGCGGTTCGCCCAGACTTCGTCGGCAAAGCCGCCCCGTCACCTTGTGGATGTTTGAGCAGGCGGTGCTGTGGGGAATAAGGACCAACGCGGTGGGTGACGACGGTCTTGAGAAAAAGGGCCACGCTCGCCGTTCTCGAACCCGACCACCTGGTCGGCGTTGAGCGCACTGCTCAACCATGTAGTCCACTGAGGGGGAATTATCGATGGCGGACGACAACAACTCGGGTCCGGCTGAAGCCGTCAAGGGTATCGTCGAGGATGCAAAGGGCAAGGCCAAAGAGGCAGTTGGCGCGGTGGCGGGTCGCGACGACCTGACCCGCGAAGGCCAGGCCCAGCAGGACAAGGCGGAGGCACAGCGCGACGCGGCGAAGAAGGAAGCCGAGGCAGAAGCTGCCCGAGGCGGCGCCAAGGCGGCCGAAGAGCGCCAGAAGTCTCACCAGTAGCTTGTTACGACGATGGGTCCGGTCCGTGGAAACGGTCCGGACCCATCGGCTTTTCTGAGATTTTTTCGGGACGCCGGCAAACGCCTCCCCGGGTGTGCAACCCATTCGCGAGACGGGAGAGTTTGCATAGCTTTACTCTGAAACGGGTATTCAGCGTTGCGCTGAAGGCGTCTCCCCGGGGGGACGCCCAACGGGTTGGGGGCCATAGGAGACCCCAACTGATTTTTGGAGTTGTCGTTGGACGTTCTACTGCTTACCGACCAGGACGACTTCGTATCCGCTCTACCCGACTTGGCGTCGTTCGCGCAGTCCACGCGGCGCGCGCCCCTCAGCTGGGACGTCGACGGGCATAACGGCACCGCTGATGTCGCCATCATCGACGCCCGCACCGACCTCATCGCGGCGCGCAGCCTCTGCCGCCGGCTGACCGCCAGCTCCCCCGCCGTCGCGGTGGTGGCCGTGGTCGCACCCGCCGACTTCACGGCGGTCGACGTCGACTGGCACTTCGACGACGTGATGCTGCCGGCCGCCGGGGCAGACGAGCTGCAGGCCCGGCTGCGGATGGCCGTCACGCGCCGGCGCAGCGCGTTGGACGGCGCCCTGAAGTTCGGGGAGCTCATCATGCACCCGGCCAGGTTTTCCGGATCGCTCGGCGGCCGAGACCTGGGCCTGACGCTCACCGAGTTCAGGTTGTTGAACTTCCTTGTGCAGCATGCCGGTCGGGCGTTCACTCGCACCAGGCTGATGCACGAGGTGTGGGGCTACGACTGCAACGGCAGGGTGCGCACGGTGGACGTGCACGTGCGGCGGCTGCGCGCCAAGCTCGGCGCCGCGCACGAGTCGATGATCGACACGGTGCGCGGTGTGGGCTACATGGCCCCGACGCCCCCGCACCCGGAGTGGATCGTCGGCGAGTCGGCGGTGACACCGGTGTGGACATCGACGCAGGCGCCGGCCACCGATTCCGTCTCGCCCTAATTCCGTTGCACTAAAGGCGCTTCCGACCCGTCTCAA